>JAJDDX010000121.1 GCA_029260055.1 Phycisphaerae bacterium | reverse complement strand
ATCTACTCGACGTTCCTGCAGCGCGGGTTCGACCAGATCTTCCAGGAGGTCTCGCTTCAGGGCCTTCCGGTCATGTTCTGCCTCGACCGGGCCGGACTCGTGGGCGGAGACGGCGCCGTGCATCACGGCTTCCTAGACATCGCGTTCCTGCGCGGCTTGCCGGGCATGGTGCTGATGTCGCCGATCGACGAGATGGAGCTGCTCACGGCGATGAGGTTCGGCCTCTCGCTGGCGCAGCCATGCGCGATTCGCTATCCGCGTGACGCGGTCCCGGCGCCGATTCCGGACTGCCCGCCATTCGAGTTGGGCGTCTCGCGCAAGCTCCGCGACGGCGACGACGCCACCATACTTTGCTACGGCGTAACCGGCCTCGACGCCATGGCGGCAGCCGACCTGCTGGCGGAAAGTGACGTCCAGGTCGCCGTCATAGACGCGCGATTTGCCAAGCCGATCGACCGACACATGGTCAGTAAGGCGTTTGCCAACGGCCATCCGGTCATCACGGTGGAGGAGCACTCCGTCGCGGGCGGATTCGGCTCGGCAGTCCTGGAAACGGCACAGGAACTGGGCCTGACCTGTTCGCGGTTCGTGCGGCTCGGCATGCCGGAGGATCGCTTCATCGCCCACGGCTCGCGCGCCGGGCAACTGGCGGAGTGCGGTATCGACGCGACCGGCATCGCGGAGGCCGTCCTGCGTCTCGTGGATCACGAAGATTCGCCGGATCGCACACTGCCCGAGGTCAAGCGTCGTTCCCTATTGCGCCGATAGGATCGAACGAAGCTGGCGCGACCCGCACTCTCGACAAAAAGGACTCCCCCGAATGTCAACGCACGCGATGACGACTCGGGTCTTCTTCTTCGGTAATCCCTACAAGGACGGCGTCGAGCCGATCCTCGAGGATCTCGTCAAGTTCGCGAGCCCGCGGTGCAAGGTGGTCGGCTGCGAGATGGGTTTTGACGGCCCGGCAGCCATCAAGGCGAAGGCGGACCGTATCGTGGTGCTCGGCGGCGACGGTACGCTGATCGGCGTCGCTCGATCTCTCGGGTTGGATCAGGTCCCACTTGTCGGCGTTAACTTCGGCAAGCTCGGCTTTCTCGCGGAGTTCACCCTCGACGAGCTCAAACACAGTTTCGAGGCCGCACTTTGCGAAGATAAACTCGTCTGTCATCGAACCGCTCTGCAAGTGACCGTCACGCGCAACGGGGATGTCCGACACGCCGGGCTCGCCATCAACGACTGCGTCATCCAGGCGGGCCCGCCCTTCAGGATGATCAGCCTGGATGTGGCGATCAACAACGAGCATCTGACGAGTGTGCGCGGCGACGGACTGATCGTGTGTACACCGAGCGGTTCGACCGCGCACAACCTGTCCGCGGGCGGCCCGATCCTTCAACCCGGAGTCGACGCCATCGTGCTGACGCCGCTCAACCCGCACTCGCTCACGCACAAGCCGTTGGTGATCGAGCGTGAGTTCGTGATCGACATCCTCGCGTCAGAGGTGAACGAGGGCTCGACCGCGATTATTGACGGACAGGTCTCCTGTGCGCTGGCTCCGGGAGACCGAACCACGGTGCGACGATCACCGGCGGATTACCTGCTCGTGCGGAACCCGCGCTACGCCCGGTGGCACAAGCTCGTCACCAAGCTCTATTGGGGGCAATCGGTCAAACTGGACTGATCGCCTCGAGCCGCCTCGCCACGCCATCGGGCCGCACGCCCTCCATATCGCCCGAACCCACGCCCCTTGGTTCCGATAACACGGGATCAAGCTTACTCCCGGCCGAGCCGAACCGATAAGCCATGGAGGTCAGCCGGCCACGCCGGCACGGGTTGTCTACGCCACCAGGATTGAATTCATGCAGATCGTCAAGGCGCTGTCGGATGCTAACGTGCTCGATGAGACCGGTCAGCCCACCTACAAGCTCGATCGAAGACAGCGCTACCTCCTTTACGACCAGGAAGCGGACCGAGGCGTACAGGCCGGCGCACTCAAGAAAGAGGCCCTCCTCGACGACGTGCTGCCGCCCTACCGCGGCGAGGCGCTGGACGAACACCGGTTGATCCTGCCGTTTATCGGTCGAGCCGGCGACGCGGTGGCGGTGGCGTCATGCATCTCGGCTCTGGTCGATGCGTTCCCCGACACCACGGTCGACGTGGCCTGTCCGGCGTACGCCGCGGAGACGCTAGCGCTCTTTCCACAACTCGGTGACATTCTGGCGTACCCGCTGACGGCAGACGATCTGGGACGATACGACTACCATCTTGGCTTCGAGGCGGTCGAAGCGGTGCCCGACGGTGCCAAGCGCAGCGCTGCCGACCTGTTCAGCTCGTGCATGCACACGCCGAAGCCGTCGTCGCCGCCGCACGCCGCCATTCCCGCGCAGACCGCCGCGAGTTGGCACCTTGGTGCCGGTCGGCCGCGCGTAGCCGTCCACATCGGCGAGCGCGACAACCCGCGTACCTATCCGGCTGAGCGGGCCATCCGACTCGTCGGGCGCCTCATCGATCATGGCTATCATGCGTTCCTGATCGGAGCCACCTCGATGGGTGTCAACTCGAACGGCGAGGGAGCGGATCGCCTGCACAACATGCTGGGGCAGACGCCCACCGCCGCTGACCTGGCGGCACTGCTCGATCAGATGGACGCCGTGGTGACGGGTGATTCGTTTCCGATGCACCTGTGCGGTGCGCTCGGGGTACCGACCATCGCACTGTTTGCCGCCACCGATCCGGTGCTCGCGGAGGACTACCCGTGCGTGACGGCCGTCCATTCGAACGCCACTTGCAGTCCGTGCTGGGTAGCCGGCGGCGCGTGCCCGCTTAAGCACGAACGGTGCATCGCGCATGACGATGCCGCGCTCGCTCCGGAGTGTGTCTTCGAGGTTGTGGACGGGCTGATTCGCGCCGGCGCGCGCAGTGATCGGTAGTCGCGTCCACGCGGTGCGAGCGGGCACGGACAAGCGAGTACGCTTGTCCGTGGCACCCGGGCGAAGGCGCCTTCACTCGATGTGTAGCGTCGGGGCTTGTCCCCGGCGCCGACTAGACCGGGACGGCTGGCGCCGCCCACAAGGGCGACGCTTACACCGGGGTCGCGATTGCTCTAGAACATGCTGGCGAGCAGTAATAGCAGAAACGCGATGAAGACCGAATTCAGCGTGGTGAAGCTAGCGAAGCTCTGAAGTTCCATCCCTGTATCTCCTTAGCCTAGAAGTCCGACCCGCTTAGCCCAAGTCCGACCCGTGGCCCGACAGGCCTTTCTGCGAGACCTCCGTGTGCTCCTCCTCCGGGACGAGCCCACTACGTAATGTGTTTTCGGTTATGCAGCGTGCATCCATGAAGTGGGTCAGGTAATCGGGTGACCCCGCCTTGACGCCCGTGCCGCTCAGCTTGAACCCGCCGAAGGGTTGGGCGTCAACCTGAGAACCGGTGATTCTACGGTTGATATAGAGGTTTCCGACCGCGTAATGGCGCCGGGCCTTGTCGAGATGGGCCGGGCTCCGCGAATAGACACCACCGGTCAGTGCGTAACGCGTGGCGTTGGCGATTTCGATGGCGTGGTCAAAGTCACGTGCCCTGGTCACGGCGAGAAGCGGGCCGAAGACCTCTTCCTGGGCGATTCGGGCGTCCGGCGGCACGTCGACGAAGATCGCCGGGGCGACGAACGAGCCGGTGTCGCATCCAGCGGGCAGCGGACCATTGACCAGCAGCCGTCCCTCCTGGCGACCAATCTCGATATACTCGGCGATGCGCTGCCGCGCCTCGTCATCGATCACGGGGCCGACCGTCGTGGCGGGCTCCTCAGCCGGGCCGATCACCACGCTCTCGGCCGCCTCACGTAGCCGCTGCAGGAACAGGTCGTACACACCGTCGAGCACGATTACGCGGCTGCAACTGCTGCACTTCTGGCCGGCGAAAGAAAAGGAGGATTCGATGACCGCCTGGACGGCGCCGTCGAGGTCGGCGTCATCGTCGACGATGATGGCGTTCTTACCGCCCATTTCGACAATCATCTTCTTGATGAACGCCTGCTTTTCGGCCCACTGGGCTCCCGAACGAATGACGCCGCTGCCGACCACTTCGGAACCGGTAAACGCCACTACATTGACGTCGTCATGCTCCACCAGGTGCCGCCCCACCACTTCACCATGCCCGGGAAGGTAGTTCACGACGCCCGGCGGAATGGCTACGTCCTGGAATACCTCCATCAGCTTCGCCGCGACGACCGACGCTTGCCGCGCCGGCTTGATCACGACCGTGTTACCGCCGGCCAGCGCCGCGCTGGTCATGCCCGTCAAGATCGCGAGTGGGAACGCCCACGGCGAGATCACGGCACACACACCCTTTGGCAGGTAGACCGACATGTTGTTCTCGCCGGGCAGGTTGCGTAGCCGCGGGCGAAGCTCGAGACGCTCGATCTGATCGGCGTAGTAGCGACAGTGGTCGATCGCTTCGGTCACGTCGGCGTCGGCCTCGCGCCATGGCTTGCCGACTTCCAGGACCATCGTGGCGGCCAGTTCGAAGCGACGCATTTCGAGCCGGTCGGCGACTTGGCGCAGGAGCGACGACCGATCACCCGCTCGCGTAAGCCGCCAGGACTTGAACGCCTCCTTGGCACTTGCGACCGCACGATCCGCATCCGAGGTCGTGGCCATCGCCACCTTGCCGATGGTCTCCGTCGATCGCGATGGATTCGCGGACTCGAACCAGTCGCCCGTTGTCGACGTCTCGCCGCCAATCACGAGCGGATAAGTGCGGCCGAACTCTCCGCGAACGTAGTCGATGGCACCGGCCATCTTCCGGCGGTTCTCCTCGGCGGCGAAGCTGGTACTGGTCGCGTTGGTGAAGTCGGACATCTTCTCCTCCGGATCGGTGTTGACGTAGTGTCGGGTGGGTAGCGGGCTGCTCGGCGGCCGAGCCTCTGCCGGGTCGATCAACAGACGGTGCTGGGTCGTGCGGTCGAGGTAGTTCTGTTGCAGGAAGCCCTCGTTCGACGTGTTTTCGAGCAAACGGCGTATGAGGTACCCCATCCCCGGCATCAGGTCGCCGTAGGGGCAATAGACGCGCAGGCACCGTCCGAGCCCGACCATCGCAGTCTTGAGCGGGTCGCCCATGCCGTAGAGCATCTGCACTTCGTAGCCGGCTGGGCTTACCCCGAGGTGCTCCGCGGTCGCCATGACGACGGCCAGCGACCGCACATTGTGACTGGCGAAGCAAGGTCTGATCAGGTCGGCGTTTTCGAACATGGTGCGCGTCATGCGCTCGTAGCAGGCGTCGGACTCCCACTTGCGGGTCCAGACGGGTGGCTCCTTGTAGGCACGCACCGCAGCCGCCGTTTCGGCGTCCCAGTAAGCGCCCTTGACGAGCCGGATCGCGAAGCGCGTGCCGCGCCGCTTGCCCCATTCGAGCAGGTCGGCCAGGTCGCGCTCACCGTCTTTCAGATAGGCCTGCGCCACGATGCCGACATCGGCCCAGTCGCGGAACTCATCTTCCATCAGCAGTTGCTTGAACAGCTCGAACGTGATCTCGCGGTACTTCGTCGATTCGAGGTCGATGTTGACCAGGGCACCGGCGTCGCGGGCTCGCCGAAGCAGCGGTCGCAGGCGAGCGGAGACGTTACGGATGGAGCGGGCCGGGTCGATGGCGTCAAAGTGTGGGTCGAGGCTCGTGACCTTGATCGAGAAGTTGAGCGCGGGCATCGGACCGCTTTCGTCGCAGTCGATCCCGGGGATGGTCGGCCAGGTCCGAGAGATCGGGGCCAGTTGCTGGATGAGGTCGTGATAGACCTGGGCGTATCGATCCGCCTGGGCGTAGCTGGTCGTGAATTCGCCGAGCACATCCAGCGTGAAGGCCATCCCCTCTTGGCGAAGGCGTTCGATGGTTCTGACTACGCTCGGTACGTCATAGCCGGTAATGAAGCGGCCGGCCATTTGATGGGCGCCGAACCGTGCTCCCCATGCCATCATGCCGCCGAGGATGTCGCGACATCGGCCCGGTCGCAGGACCGCATGGGCGACGGTGGGGAGCTTCACGTGCCGCGCGTCGAAGTACTCGGACATGTGGCGGACGAGTGAGTCGTCCGTCCGCAAGGTCGGAAGGCAGTCGACGAACTCGAACGCCCTCGTGCGCAGGACCGGGTCGCAGTCGAGCAACTGGATCATCTTCTCCAACCACCAGGTCTGTTGCCAGATGCGCGGTTGGCCGCCCTCGGCCCACTCGAAGATATCCCGGCCGAGTTCCAGGATGCGTTGGTTGAGTCTGTCAGCTTCCGGCATGTGTCTACACAGCAGAGGACAGCGCGTCGCCGTCCGGGCCGCAAATGACTTCAGGCACCGCCACCACTCGGCGAGCCGTCAAGAACACCAAAGAGCAGTCGTCTACTTGCCGTCGCCACAACCGGGCCATCGCTCGGGCGTACATCGCCATTTGCGATCGGTAGCGTTCGGCTCGTTGCGGCGCCTCATCGAACCCGACACGGTCCGTCTTGAAGTCGATGATCCGGAGGCCATCGCCGTCGGCCAGGATACCATCCACGATTCCTCGCACCAAAACCCGGTCGTCCGGCGTCGCTCCAACCGTGAGGTCGAAGAACGACGGCGGCTCGGTCGCGATGTAGGGAAACTCGCGATGGTAGGCCTTGCCCGCCTTGCGAATCGCCTCAGCCAGGGGCGTGGTCACGAACCACGCGAGGGAATCCAGGTCGACCAGGGCGCACTGATCACGCGTCAGCACCCCGGCGTCCGTCAGACGCTGCAATTCGCATGCCACGCCGTCCGCACCGACCGCCGCGGCGAAGTCGATGTGTTGCAGTGCCCTGTGTGTGGCTGTTCCGCGCTCGGCGGCATCGCCCGCCCCGTCCCGCGTCCCTTCGCCTTCGACCCTTGGCGGGGCGTCAGGGCCTCCGATCGGCTCTGGCAGGTCTCTGCGCTGTTCCTCGTTGTGCGTGAAATCGAAGGCGCCCTTGAATTCACCGGCACCGACGGCCGCCCGGACGGAAGTCACGCCCAGGTGTGGATAAAGATGGTCAACCCTTGCCAGGACCTCCTCGACTTCCCCATCCCCCGGGGAGAGCGGCTCGTCTGCGGGCAGCGGCTTGCCTGCCGCGGCGGCGGCGAGCGTGGCCCGGTTCGCATCACTCCGAGCCGCGTCGACGGACCATTCGGCCATGCCCTGTGGCTCGTAGGCCCGCACTTCGTAGGTCGGTTGCCTGTTCGTTGCGGCTCCCAGGCCGTTTACGGTGCCCGGCGGCGCCGATCCGAGTGCCGGCAGCAGCCAGTCCAGCGGTGTCGCGGCAGTCGCGATGCTCCAGAGCGACGGCTTGGCGCCGACCGGTCGGGCGGCGGCTTCCTCGATCGCGTCCTGCGCTCCGCGCGACGATCCGACGAGAACGAGCTTGTCCCGAGCCCTTGTCATGGCGACGTAGAGTACCCTGAGTTCCTCCTCTCGTGCATAACGCTCGATCTCGTCGGCTGCTCGCTGATGAGCCGCGGTCGGGTACTCGATCATCCGCTCTGAATCGATGACCCGGAGGCCTATCTTGGCGTGACGTTCGAAGATCATGTTGCCGCTGCGATCGCCCAGATTGAACCGCGTACCGAGCCCGGCCACGAAGACGACGGGGAACTCCAGCCCCTTCGATTGGTGAATCGTCATGATACGGACGACATCCTCCGACTCGCCGATCGCGGGCGCCACGCTGAGGTCCTGCCCTTCGGCCTGCAGCAACTCGATGAAGCGGAGGAAACGATGGAGTCCCTGTCGCCTGAAGGTCCCGAAGGTGCGGGCCACCTCGTACAGTTTCAGCAGATTGGCGCGACGCTGCGGGCCGTTGCGCATCCCCTCGACTCCGGCCAGGTAGCCGTGACGCTCGTACAGCGACCAGAGCGCCTCAGCCAGGGGACGACGACGCACGGCATCGCGGAGCTTCGTCACCCGTGACAAGACGCGGTTCAGTTTCTCCCGAAGCGCGGGGTCGGTGCCGGACTCGGCGAACCGGAAGACCGCCTCGTGGAACGGTATCTCGCGGTCGATGCACCGCAGTGCCACGAGTTCGTCTTCCGACAGTGGATCGGCCAGAATCCCGCTGCGCAGCACGGCCGCCAGCGGGATGTCCTGCCTGGGATTGTCGAGTACGTCGAGTGCAGCCAGGGCGTCGCGCACTTCCATGGCGCCGAACAGCGTACCACCGACGGCGGCGTACGCCGGGACACCCATCGCCGTCAGTACGCCCGCCATGCGCTGAGCGTTGACCTTGGCGGCACGCACCAGGATGACGATGTCCCGGTAGCGAAGCGGCTTGCCGGTCAGCGTCTCGTCGGCTGCGGTTACCCAGCCTCGCACGCGTTTGCCGATCAGGTAGGCTTCGCGCTCGATCGGCGCCCATCGCGCCGGGTTGTCGAATTCCGTCAGACCCGGTTCCGGCTGGGCGTCGTCATCGCCATCGCCGCCCCAGTGCCGCTCCAGCAGATGCACCTCCACCGGGTGACGGCTTGTGCCCTCTTCCACGTCACGACCCGGACGAAGCTCGGCCTCGTCGTCGTAGACGACATCGCCGGCGCCTTCGCGCATGAGCTGTGCGAACAGGAGATTCACCGCATCGAGCACCACCGACCGGCTTCGGAAGTTCTTCTGCAAAGTCACGGCGAGGCCGGCTGCACCGGGGTCGCGAAAGGCCCCCAGTCGATCGGTGAAGATCTTCGGTTCGGCGAGGCGGAACCGGTAGATGCTCTGTTTGACGTCCCCGACCGCAAAGAGGTTGTCAGCGCGTTTGGGGTCCGGCTCCCGGCTCGATAGTCGGATGATTTCCTGCTGCAGCGGGTTGATGTCCTGGAACTCGTCGACCAGCACGTAGTCGAACCTGCCATGCAGCGCGGCGGCGGGCTCTGACGGTTGGGCTGAGCCGTCCTGCGATCGCAGAAGCTCGTAAGCCAGGCGTTCGAGGTCGGAGAAGTCCAAGACGGCCATGCGCTGCTTTCGGTCGGCGTACGCCTCGCGGAAGGCCGACACGAGCGCGGTGACGGCGGTGACATACGGCCCTGTCGCCTCCAGGTCGGCGAGTCGCTCTTCGCGCGAGAACAGAGCGAATCGGCTGCGAAGGCGGCCGTCGAAGAGCTTCTCCTTGACCTCACGAAACTTGCCCTTGGCTCGATCCCTGGCGGTCGCGACGGCGGGGTCGGCGTCTTTGGCAAGGCGTGGAGAACGAATCGACTCCATCTCATGCGCCGCCAATTGCTGACGGATCGACTCGTAGGCCGCCAAACGGGCATCGGCGCTGCCCGATTCGTCCGGCAGCATCTCGTACCATGCCTTCAGCGCCGCCTCGTAGTTGCGAATCCCAGTAGCGAAGACCGAGCCGATCGGATCGCCGGCCTCGATCATCGTGGCAAGCTGCTGACAGTGATCGAGTTGCCACCGCAGTTGGACGGCCAGGTCATCAAGGAGAGCCAGGACGACGTCGCCGGGACTCGTGCACACCTGCTCCCGCGCCTCGAGCAGCCAGGTGTCCGGCTCGGGAAGGGACGATACGAACTCCGAAAGCCTTAGCACGAACTCACGTACGCCGTGGTCTTCGCCCAGACCGTAGTCATCCACAAGACAAGCGAGCTGTCGCGCGAGGTCGGCCCCGGCTCCAGTAGAGGAGGCCTCGTCCGCCTCGACATCGCCCGCCACGGTGCCCAACACCGCGTCGTCCCTTGGCGTCGCCTCGGCGTACAGGCGGTCGAACAGCTCATCGATGACTTCGCGCTTCAGCAGGGTGGCTTCGTCGGCGTCGAGCAGCGTGGCGGCCGCGTCCACCCCTAACTCGGTGAACCACCGCCGCACGAGCCACAGGCAATAGGCGTGGATCGTCGAAATCTGGGCCGCGCCCACGAGCGCCACTTGCTCGCGCAGGCGTTGGTCGTGAGGTCGTGCTCGCAGTCGCTCCCGAAGCGTGTCGGCGATCCTCGATCGCATCTCGGCGGCGGCGGCGTCGGTGAACGTCAATACGAGCAGTTGATCGATGGCGCAGCGGTCGATTTCTGGTGCGTCGCAGACGAGGTAGGCACAGCGTTGTGCCAGCACCGCCGTCTTACCGGACCCCGCGGCTGCACTGACGATGAGGCTGCGCCCCACCGTCGTCGCGGCTGTGCGTTGCTCGGCTGTTAGCTCGATCGTCATCTCGTTGGGGATTATAGCCCCTTGCCGCAGTGCCGCACGCACAGCATTTCGGACGTGCCTCCGCACCTGCAAGCCCCTGTGACGTTCTGAATCGGGGGCAAGACCCGGCCAGCCAAGCGGGTTATCCCTGACTGCGGCCATGCCGTGCGCCCGACAGCCCGCCAGTCGGGAAATCGTATCGTAAAGTCGTCCTTGGAGGGGAAAGAAGCCGACCGTTGGAGTCAAAGAGCCAGCCGTGACGAGGCACCGGCTCTTCCATGGTCTGGGCACACCACTCAGACAGACGGGCGACTCCGCACAACTCAGTCATCCTGCCGTCGAAGCGAGGGGTCGGTAGGAGGGAAGAAGCAAGCAGGTCTCTCGGAAGGGATGGAAGCAGTGCGTGTTCGAAAACTGACCGACCGCAGGTGCGCGCGCGCCTGGGTACTGAGCGTCGCGCTCGCCGTGGGTGGCTGTGGCGACTCCTTCAATTTGCTGGGCGGCAACAGCTCACGTCCGACCTTGAATCTCGGGACGCTCGGCGTCGGCGATGACACAACTCACTACGAAGAAGCCGAGAACAACGCTTTCGAGGATGCCGAATGGGTCGGGCTCGCAAGCGGATCTCGGGTCATTCGCGGCACCGTCAACGGGACAAGCGACGTCGACGTGTACGATCTGGGCCCGATCTCGCGAGGTACGCGGATTGTCGTCGAAATGACGGCGGCTGACTCGCTCGACGGAGCCCTGGCGATCTTCGACGACACGGGTGCCACATTGCTGGTCAACGACCATCGCAACGCCTACCTCGGTCGGAAGGATCCGTTCATCGATGTGGTGTCGCGGCGAGACTCCAGTGCTTGTCTTGTCGCGGTATCCGCCACGCCAGGCTATTCGGCGCTGGGGAACTACGCCCTTTTGGCCTCCAGGCAGGATGGCGCTGCGGTACCGAGTTCACAGAGCGACACCGTGTTGCTGGTGTTCACCGGCGGCTCGAACGTCAGGATCGGTGGACGCGCGGCGGTCAACGTGCCGGCGTTCGACGCGGCCGACATCGGCAGTTCGTTTGCGGGCCAGACCTCGGCGATCATGGCGCAAGTGCTCGCCAGCGTACGGGAGGACTACGAAGGCCTCAACGTCACGATCTACTCGACGAGCGAAGGCACGCAGTGGGACGGCGTCATGACACGGGTGTTCTTCGGCACGTACGACCCGGGACTGCTCGGGGTGGCTGAAGGCGTCGACGAATACAACAGCACGAATGCGCAGGAAGCGATCATCTTCACGGATACGTTCGGCGCGTTCATGCAGCTCGACCCGAGTGTGTCGGAGATCAGCGCCGCGCTGACCAACGTGACGAGCCACGAGATCGGGCATTTACTCGGCCTGGTGCATACGGCCGACCCGGAAGGCGTGATGGACGTGACGGCGAGCCTCAATCGCCTTCTGATCGATCAGGATTTCCGCAAGTCGGAGCTCTACGCCGACGTGTTCCCCGTCGGAGACCAGAACGCACTCCAGTGTCTGATGGATTCGATCGGTGGAACCGTCGACCTTGCGGCGTTCAAGGCGTACTACAAGAGCGCCGCCTATTCCAAGACCTTTTTCGAGGATGAGGGTCCTTCCGCCCGGGAGGGGCTCCTGCTCAGTGGCTGCGACCTCAAAACACACGATCACTGACAGATCTGTGGACTTGGGTCGCCATCTGACCTCGAGTTCGCTCGCAAACGGATCCTCTTATCTCGCGTGAATTCGGCGAACCCGCCAGGCGCGGCGGCGGGCGTCGAACGGGAAGTACCGAAGGAAACCTGAACGGCCGGCTTGATCGGACGGTCCGTCCGCTCGTAGGATGCCTTGTAGGTTTTCGGGCGCTATCCGCACGAACAGGGTTACGAGCGCGGACGTCTCCGCTCACGGATGGAAGGAGCCGGGTTGCGAATATGAACGTCGTGAATTCAAGAAGCCTAATTCGTATTGTGACGAGCCGGGCCGCCGGGCTCGCTGTGGCCACGCTCTTACTGACTGTGGTGGTCGGGTGCAATCCCACGACGCTTCAGCCGCCGGATAACGGCACATCGTCGGTGGATGGGAACAGAGATACTTCGCTCACATCGACGCTCGGGAAGACCTCGGGTGAACCCAACGACTCATTCCAGGAACCGGTCGTCGCGGTGTTCGACGCGAATGGAATCGCCCTCTTGCAGGGGTCGATTCCCCGTGCCGGTGATATGGATGTCTACTTGCTGGGTCCGCTCGCGCGCGGTGATCGCGTATCTGTCGATACCGATACGACTGCGCTCGGCTCGGTGCTCGATATCTCGATCGCGCTGTTTGATTCCGGCGGCAGGATCGTCATGAACAACGACGATCGAACGGCCACCGACTTTGATTCGCGTATCGACGCCTGGGTGGTTCGGCATGATGCCAGTGCCTATTACCTCGTGGTGACGCACTCGGCGTTTGCGCCGCGGGGGCAGTTCACGGGAAGCTACTATGTCGATGTGAGCGTCGCTTCGGGTGATACCGTACCGGCACCTACCGCACAGATACTCCTGCTCGATTTCAACGGCGGCGACATCGACTCGCCGGCGCTGGGCGAGACGACCATCGCCCCGTTCGACGCCGGTGCCATAGCGCCCGGGTATCGCGGACAGGAAGCAACACTGATCGAGTCGATCCGCGCAACCGTCGAGCAGAACTTCTCACGGTTCAACGTCTCCGTGATCACGAATGACGACCCGCTGCCGCCGGCGGGCGTGGAGTTCTCGACCGTGTTCTTCGGCGGGTACAATGCGGGCATTTTCGGAATCGCCGAGGATGTCGATCTGTACAACGTCGACTACTGCGACGACGCGATCATCTACACGGAGTCCTTCGCGCCGGAGATCTTCTCGATCCCGCCGAGCGCCGAGGACCTCGGCATAGCGATCGGTAACATCGCCGCGCACGAGGCCGGGCACCTGCTCGGGCTTAACCACGTGGATGACGACGACGCGCTGATGGACGACCAGTCGGCCGCCGACGCGTTTCTGTTCGATCAGGAGTTCACCGAGGCTCCTTTGTCGCAAGACATCATGTCGATCGGAACACAGGACGCCGCGCTGCTTCTCGAAGAGATCCTGGGGCTGCGGAGCGGTGTCCGTAAGGTGCGTCACTGGTACGCGCGCGGTCAGTAGGGTGTCTGTGGGGTAGACACGCCTGAACGATCGCCGGGGGATAAGAGCGGTGCCCGCGGGGGAAGCGGGACCAAGTTTCGGGGAAACTGACACGACCGGTGCGCCGAGCTGGCCAACCGTTCAAAGGGGGGATTGGACATGGCACCGCTTTATGCGCAGTGTCCCTATTGCGAGTTTCCGGTCGTCGTACGCGGCAGCGAACGAGCCATTCCGCGGCGATGCCGTCAGTGCGGAGAAGGTTTCCTGCCGGGACAGCGTGTGTCGGCCGGCGGGCGCCAGGGGCGATCCGCAAAGGTTGATCGCGGCCATCGGGCACGCCCCGCCCCCGCGCACAGCCGAAGACCACGACGCGCGCACGGCGGATGACACGCTTTCCAGTCCTGCTTCGGGAGTAGAGGGAAACCCTCAGGCACGGGCGGGCGACGACCTGCCGGTGCGGTTTTCAACATGCCGAGGTACGCTCGGGCGTTGGGATTCCGCATTTGATACGCAAGCCATCCTGTTTGAATTCCCAACTCGCCTGCACCTGAAGTAACACGCCAATACGTCCGAAAAACAAGCGAGTGGCTGATCGATCCAGCGCATTGTGTGCGCGTTTCCGATAGCCGCACGGCCGGACGCAGCATGGTGATGGATTCCCATCGACATATCGACGCGCGAACCGAGGGTTATCCCGATGGCGTCTCGCCATACGACCTGGTCATGCGCAGCATCAACGCGACGCTCATCACCTGCCTCGTCGTACTCGCACTGACGATTCTCGGTGGCATGCTGCGTTGGGGATTCATGGACCACCCCATGCGGTACGACGAGTCATTCAGCTACCTGCGATTCGCATCCCAAGGTCCTTGGTACGTAGCCACCCATTACGAAGCGCCGAACAACCACATCCTTCACAACTTAATGGTGTGGGCGAGTGCCGGGGTCTTCGGAAGCGGCCCCGTCGCGTTGCGGCTCCCGGCGTTCGCCGCCGGCGTACTTATCATACCGGCCACGGCGTGGCTGGCGTGGTCTCTGTTTCGTCGCCGCGCGGTGGCGATCATCGCGGCGATCGCCGTGTGCGTGTCATCTCCTCTGATCGAATACGCGGCGAACTCGCGCGGGTACTCTTTGGTGACACTTCTGACGATCGTCATGATCATATGCACGGTCGACATTCTGCGCTCCCCGAACAGGTTGATCCCGTGGCTGCTGTGGGCGCTGCTAGGAGCAGTGGGTGCGTTCACCGTCCCGATCATGCTCTACCCGGTAGCCGGCCTGAGCCTCGCCATGCTCGTGACGGGGATTCGCGCGAGTGACACATCACGACGGCAGGCAGTCCTGAGGCGCTTTCCGCTGGCGCTCGGGCTGTGCGGATTGATCACCCTGCTCCTGTACCTACCACTACTGCTGTCGGCGGGCGTCGGCGCCACACTACGATCCGCGGACTTGGCTGCATCGGTCTTCAACCAACAAGTCGGGACGGTCGGCAACATGGTTCTGGCCACGGCGCACGCCTGGACACGCGACGCCGGCCTGCTTTGGGTCGTCCTGCTCTCGCTGGGCATCCTGCGCTTTCTGACCTTGGCATCGCGAAAGCTCACGACGTCATACTTGCTTCCGGTGGTGATGTTGGGCGGCGCCGCCGCGATCGTTCTGGCCCAAGGCCAAGTGCTCGCACCGCGCGCTTTGATGTTTGGCCTGCCGGTCGTGCTTGTCTGCGCGTCGCGTGGGCTGTGCGGCCTTTTCACGCGCGACGGCCAAGCCGATGCGCGTCCGATGGCGCTTCAGTTGGCGCCCGTATGTGTCCTCCTGGTCGCGGCCGGCCTCTCCGCATCGTCAGTTCGACAGCGTGAGTACCTTTGCTCCGAACCCGACACGCTCGTCGATGTCGAGCGAATTGTGGATGAGTATCGCGACTTCGGCGCGGATCGTTCTTCCCTGCTGGTCCGCTACACGCCGGCCACGCGGTACTACCTCCTTCGCAACGGGCTCGCGTCCCCGATTCAGCCGGAAGCGGCCGGCGTGGAGCGTGTCTACATCGTCGAAGATCGGTCGAAGCCGTTGCCGGAGCTCTGGCACCGAGGCGTCGAGGGGTACGAGTTGTACGGTCCGCCGCGCGTGTGGCGCGAATTCTCGCGATGCACCATGTACGCAGCCGATCGGCTTCAGCGGTGCGAATCGGACACTACCAAGCACGTCAGCGACCCTCTCACGGGTACCGCCAAGTCGAAGGGCTGACCGCCCACGTCCCGATCGTCTGGCGTCAATCCCGAACTTCGCGCAAACTGCCGCACGTGCTCGCGGATGGCTCGTCCGCAGCGTGGACAGACTGCAATGATACTCGGATACAACACCAACGGTTTCGCTCATCACGACCTCGCCGGTGCGATGACGATCCTCTCAGAGCTCGGTTATCGCAGCGCGGCTGTCACGCTCGAACGCTCGCTCCTGGACCCACCGAATGATCTCGGTGTGGATCGCGCCGTCGCCCTGCTCGCCCCGATCGTCGAGGCAACCGGCATGCGCGTGACGATCGAAACGGGGTCGCGGTTCATTCTCGATCCACGTCGCAAGCATCAGCCGACGTTGCTCAGCGCCGATGCGGCCGCGCGCGACCGGCGGATTGCCTTCCTTATGGCGGCGATCGACGTGGCAGCCGGAGTCGGGGCCGACTGCGTCTCTTTGTGGTCCGGGACACCGGACGACGAGGCGGAGGAAGACGAGCACTACGATCGCTTGGCCGAGGCTATGACCGCGGTGCTACACCACGCGGCCACCAAAGATGTCCGCCTGGCCTTCGAGCCGGAGCCGGGCATGTTCATCGACACGATGGCGAGGTTCGAGCATCTTTTCAAGCGCCTCGAACATCCCCTTTTCGGGCTGACGCTCGATGTCGGACACATCCACTGCCAGAGCGATGGCGATCCTGGCGAGCACATGCGATGTTGGCAACACGTCCTTTGGAACGTCCACATCGAGGACATGCGCCGGGGCGTACACGACCACCTGATGTTCGGCGAGGGCGACATGGACTTCGAAGTGGTCTTCGCCGCGCTTCGCGCGGCGCAATACGCAGGCCCGGCGCACGTCGAGCTCTCTCGCCACAGCCACGACGCCGTCGAAACCGCACGGCGGTCGTACGAGTTTCTGTCGCGTTACGTGTAGCCGTTCGGCGAGCTACCGGCGCTACCTCGCGTGTGCTACCATGACCGCATCGACGACGTGGCGCACCCTGTCAGCGCCTTTGACATCGCTGCTATCGGATGTGACAACATGGCCACCGAACACCTGATCTTCCTCTCAGTCCCGGGCCTGAGGCCCGGCGACATCGACCCCGTTACCGCGCCGACCCTTCATGCGTGGGCGAACGCCGGAGTGGTGGCTGAGCTTACGCCTACGTTTCCGTGCGTGACCTCGCCGGTTCAGGCCACCATGCTGACGGGCACGCCACCGGGCGAGCACGGCGTCATCGCTAACGGCTTCTACCATCGCGATCGCGGTGAGGTCGAGTTCTGGGTGGCCCACAACGACGCTATCGCGGGCGAGCAGACATGGGACGCACTGAAGCGCAACCGGAGTGGCTTCACTTCCGCCGCCTGGCACACTCAGAACATCAAAGGGGCCGGGGTGGATTACATCGTAACGCCGTCACCGATCCACGAAGAAGACGGCAGCACGAAGCTGTGGTGTTACTCCAAGCCCGAGGGCACGTACCAAGCCGTCCTCGACGACATGGGCCACTTCCCGCTTCAACACTATTGGGGGCCAGCCGCCAACATCCAGTCCACGCGTTGGATTCTCGACGCGGCTGTGTGGCTGATTGACCGCCACGCACCGAACTTCCATTGGATCTACATCCCGCACCTGGATTACGCGTCGCAGAAGTTCGGCCCCAATAGCGACCAAGCCAAGGCAGCTCTGACCGAACTCGACGCGCTGCTGGGCGAGTTCGCGTCGAAGGTGGCCGCAAGCCGCGTCGGCCACGATGCCGTCTTTTTGGTGGCTGGCGAGTACGCGCTGACGGACGTAACCGGCGTGATCTATCCGAACCGAATCCTGCGCGAGGCCGGTTTTCTGACGATTCGTGACGAGGACGGGGCCGAGCACATCGACCTTGCCGCGAGCCCGGCGTTCGCCATGGTCGACCACCAGTTGGCGCATCTCTTCGTCAAAGACGGTTCGCTGAAGGTGAGAGACCGCATCGCCGAGCTGTTCCGGGATATGCCGGGTATCGCGGGGGCTTATGCAGGCGAGAATCGTGCGGCGATTGGAATGGACCATGAACGAAGCGGCGACGTGGTGCTCGTCACCGATGATGCCCACTGGTTGGCGTATTACTGGTGGCTCGACGACGCAGCCGCCCCGCCGTTCGCCCGCACGGTCGACATTCACGCCAAGCCGGGCTACGACCCGGTGGAGATGTTCTTCGACCCGGCCACGAAGGGTATCTCGCTCGACGCATCGCTGGTGAAGGGCTCACACGGCGTTCCGGCGACTGAGCCTCGACATCGAACCGCACTGGTCTGTTCCGCCACGTCAGCTATGGTCAAATGCGGCGGCGCCTATTCCGACATCGATATCAAGCGTATCAGTCTCGGTCTGCTCGGCGTGGATTCGTAAGCCAGTCTCAGCCGGTCGGCTGCATGATGCCGATCACGATACCTTCCGGATCGGCGAACATGGCGAAGTGTCCGACGTTGGGAATGGGCGTCTTGGGCACGACGACCTCCGCGCCGTGCTCCGTGGCCTTTTCAAGCGTGGCAGCGAGGTCCGGCACCTGGAAGTAGGCGTTCATGCAGGGCCCGGGGGCTGCATCCGGTTTCGGCAATATGCCGCCCGTCGGCTCGGTGCCCGTGTTGACCAGTGTGTAGCCCGGCATCGACTGAGTGTCGAACTGCCAGTCGAACACCGCGCCGTAGAACGCGCGGCACTTGCCCGGATCGGTGCTCATCAGCTCAAAATGGCATAACGGGTTAGACATTCCCGGCTCCTTACTCTGTGGCTCGTGGTTGGCGCGATCTTCCCCGGCGTCGCGCTCATGCAGGCTACGCCCGGCGCGGACGGCCGTCAACGTGATCACGGGTGCTCCGGCTCGACCGGCCGGGATGTTTCGAAAAAGGGCTTGTTTGCCCACGAGATCGCGGAGACGGGCCAATCGTATCGGTCCGCCGCGATGATGCCCTTGAAGCCCCGTCGGCTGCGGAGATCTTTGAAGCGCCATAACGGGTCGCGCGGATCGTCTGCCGTGAACAAGACGTGCCGGTCGCTCGCCGCCGCGTGTTTCGGTAGGAGGGCAACTCGCATCCGATGGAACGGCAGGGGTGGACAGCAGTATGGCGCGGGCTCCGCAACGACGAGCAGTTCCCCAGCGGTCGCTTCATCTTCTCGGGCATCGGTGCTAGAGGCGCTGTCCGAAAGCAACCCTGCCAAGCGCTGGCGTGATCCCGCGCTCGCCGCATCCAGCACGAAGTTCCCTTCATACACCACGCCCGCTGCTCCGGTCCAGAGTATCAGCACGATAGCCGCCAGCCCGTTCAACCAACGCCTCGGCATGGCCAGAGGCCGCGTAACGAGGCAGGCCGCCCCGATCGCCAGGGCGGTGTTCGCGAAGATGCCGAACCGGCCGTACTCCGCGGGTTTGCCCGCGCCGATCAGTACGAACTGCAGGAAGAAGATTGCCGCGGGTACGAGCAGTGGCACGGCGAGTCGATATCGGCGGGTCATCACCACGATCCCCGCGATTGCACCGACAAGAAGAACCGGCAGCGTCGCTCCTTCGATCGTTAGTTGGATAACGCGCACGAGCCCCTCGACGATACGATCGATCTGGTACATGGCAAGCGAGTTGCCGAAGTTGCTTGCGAGCACTTCGCGATTGGAGACGGCGTTGATCAGGATGTAGGGATTGGTGACCAGATAGACCGCGGTGGCGGCCGCGACGCCCGTGCCCGCCCGCCCGCACGCGGTGGTCAGCTCGGTCGCACCGCCACGCCGATCGAGGTACACGACGAGCGGAATCAGGATGAAGATCGGCAGGGATGACAGGACCATACCGAACGCGGCGCCGCAGCAGATGCACATCAGCCACCAGTTGCGCGAACCGGGTTTGGCTTGCTGCTCCACGGGCAAGCTGCGCTTGCCCATGCCACCCGGGTCGCCACCGCCATCTGGCACGGACAAGCTGCTGCTTGTCCGTGGCACCCGTTCCGCGTCACGTGCCGCTGCCGGCTTGCCACTGGGTGCCACTGGTGGCTTGCCACCAGTGCTGTTCACTGAATGCCGATCGAGGTGCCGCATCGCGAACAGGACAGCCGCCAGCATCAACACCGCGCCGGGCAGATGCGGCTTGCCCTCGTGCGCCATACACACAACCACGGGCATCAGCGTGAACAGCAGAGCCGCCAGCAGGCCCGCGCGCG
>JAJDDX010000013.1 GCA_029260055.1 Phycisphaerae bacterium | reverse complement strand
GTGCGCGCAACACTTGGCGGAACAAACGGTTCGATCAACGCCCATTGCTCATCCGTGAGCTCGTGGCGTTTCATGATTGCCGACCTCCCTGTCGTTAGTCAGGGATATCGGCACGAAGCGGTGTTTTCAGACAGAGCCTAGATCGACACTTGATCACCTGCTCTCCCCTTCAATTGATCGACTATCGCCTGCGCATGACGAAGGGAGGAAACTGGTACGACATCGACCATGACAACGACAATCTCGTCTTTGAAGCCTATCCTGATTCCAATCAGAGTACGTGGACAGCGTGGCCGCAGATCATCTTCTGCGACCGTGGGACGCAGATTCGCGGGGATCACGAGGAATTCGAGCGGATCGGAGTGGAAGGCTGGCAGGACCTCTTTTTCGCTAGTCTATGCGCCGCATATGAGCGATTCAAGGCGGGAGACAAGCGTGCGATACTGTTCTTTCCCAATCCGGGGATGAGCGCCTACGGCCGCTACCCCCCGCGCGTGTTTGCTGAAAAGTCAATTCGAGATTTCGGGCCGCGCATGCGATTCCTGGCGCGTTACGAGGAGAGGTCGCAACGGGACTCGATTCTCGCCGAACTGGGGAAGCTAACTCCGAAGACTAGGCTCGGTACAACGATGCGGACAGCGACAGGATCTAGTGCTCCTGGAGCGCGGATGCGCGGCGACGCAATCACGACCTATCGGGCTTTGACGAAGATTGCGATCAACGCGCTCGCGCATTGTTGCGAGAAGACCGCGGTAGACCGCTACGAATTCCGTGATGCAGTACGCTTGATTCAACTCCGTAGCCTATGGACCGAACCGAAGCGTTACTTGGCTCGTTGTGGGTTCGTTCGCCCGGTGGAGCTTCGACCACTTGCGTGTCCTGAGAACGCCCACGTATTACATCTCTGCCATTACGCTGGGGCGCAGCTGTGGCAGATGTACTTCGCGTTTTTCGGCGGTGCCGTCGGCGGGCGTATCGAGTTCCCTGGACCTAGTCAAGAGGACTGGGCGAGTGTGACGATGACCGCACCTTTTCGTGGGGCTTGCAGGTCATGGAAGTGCACGCACTATCAGGATATCGTAGCCCCTCAGGTGGACGTCGTCGCCTGGAACGACGAGGCATTTCTGCGAAAGGTCGTTCCGTCAGTCGCTCCGGTACTCAGGGAATCGGGCGAGTTGACCATCCGGCCGTATCGACGGGCAAGATAGGGTGGCCTCGCACGTTGGGCTCCAAAGCCAGCGGGACCGGTTTCACACCCGGCGGGCACAGGATGTATACGAAATTGGGGCGTACCCGGCACAATGCGCGAACGAGGCGAGCGAAGTTGCCAGACGCTTACAATGATGCTTCACGGGGACGACATGGCTTCGGAATCACGACTCGAAGAGACGCTTCGGTTGTCCAGCGTTTGCGAGGCGCGTCCTGAATTGGCACTCCAGATGGTCAATTCCATCGGTTTCTAGTTCCGCATCAAGCAGGAGTGCTAGCAGGGGCGCTTCCGAGTTGACTAGCTCGAATAGCCTGACGATGCGAGCATTCGCTAACGCCACCCTATTCAGTTCAGCAACGATCAACGGACCCTCATTGGCGGATCGATGCGGGATTACCCGGGTCTCCGTCGCCACCGCATTCTTGAACCGTGGGTGGCTCAAGTCCCCTTCGGCTCGATCAAGCGCGTCGTGCCGAGACACGACCATTCTCGCGCCGTTGAAGAGCTTCTCCATATTCCCGTATACCCACTTAGGGGATACCCACCCTGATCCTCGTCGCATGCTGTGCCAGTTTTCAAACATCCACAGGACCAGCGTCGTCACCTCGTTCAACGCACAGCTCAAGGCGAGTCGCTCGTCTCCAACGGCCTGCGGTACGTAGTGGTCTTTGTCTATCTTGGCGTGGAACAGAGGTAGCCTTGCAGCCTTGTAGATGTCCTTCATGAAATGGTCAACGAACTCGTCTGGAGGCTTATTTGAGGCTTTGGGGAATTGTCGATCCTGCGTCAAGTCAGACAAACTCGTTCTCAGCCAACGGTCGTCCGTTCCTTTGCCTTTCGGGTACCTCTCGCTCAGCAAGAGTTCCAGAGCCAGGTACCCGTTTCTCATCGCGTCCTGCAGATCGTCGGTCACCTGAGACAGCCTGTAGTAGCGGAACGCCTCGTGATGCTGATGGCGCGGCGGCGGCGGTGACGGGATGGCCTTGCCGCTCTTATCCGTCAGGGTGAGCGTCACTGGAGGCACGGTGGCCGTCGAAGTACACGTGGAAGTAACACGGAGGACTTGGCCTTGCTCCGTTTGCCACCACAGGATGTGCTCGTCTGAGAATTGGCGCAGCGCCAAGTCCGCCTTGCCCGTAACTGAAAGGACATCTAGACCCTTCTGAGCGAGTTCGAATCCCCGAGAATACACTTGATCCGGCGCTTCACTCGGCTGGCGAGCGACGAGATAGGGGCTGCCCGCGAGAACCGATATCTCGCCGATTCCGCAGATGTCCACGGTTTCTGACACCTTGGACGGCCCGCCCAGTAGAAATGCTGCGCCGGATGCGAGGTTGCCCTCCGAGTCAGCGAGTGAGATGCCGCCTAACTTCGCCATTCTAATCCACGGTGACTCGATACACATGCGACTACGGCAAACCCCTACTCCCCGTATTTCGCGACGATTTCTTCTTTCGTCTTCCCGAGGATATCATACTTCTTGCCGACCTTGGTGAAGGCCTCGACGGCTCGGTCGATGTGGGCGGGGTCGTGGCCGGCTGAGAGCTGCACGCGGATGCGAGCTAACCCCTTGGCGACGACGGGGAAGTAGAAGCCGATGACGTAGATGCCCTCGTCGTACATGTCGCGGGCGATGTCCTGAGAGAGCTTGGCGTTGTACAGCATGATCGGCACGATCGGGTGCTCGCCCGGCTTGATGTCAAACCCGGCCTCCGTCATGCCCGTGCGGAAACGCTTCGTGTTGGCTTCTAGCTTGTCGCGTAGCTCCGTTGTTTCAGATAGCAGGTCGATTACCGCGAGTGATGCGCCGGTGACCACCGGCGCTACCGTGTTGGAAAAGAGGTAGGGCCGGGATCGCTGACGGAGCAGGTCGACGATTTCCTGCTTGGCGGCTGTGAATCCGCCGGAGGCCCCGCCGAGTGCCTTACCGAGGGTCGACGTGATGATGTCCACGCGCCCCATCGCCCCGCAGTGCTCGGCTGTGCCCCGGCCCGTCTTGCCGATAAAGCCGGTGCAGTGGCTGTCGTCGACCATGACGATGGCGTCGTACTTGTCCGCGAGGTCGCAGATCTTGTCGACCTGGGCGATGGTGCCGTCCATGCTGAAGGCGCCGTCGGTGGCGATGAGGCGATAGCGGGCGTCCTTGGCTTCTTTGAGCTTCTCCTCCAGGGCGGCCATGTCGTTGTTGGCGTAGATGTATCGCTTGGCCTTGCACAGGCGGATGCCGTCGATGATCGACGCGTGGTTCAGGGCGTCGGTCAGGATCGCGTCCTCGGCACCGAGCAGCGGCTCGAACAACCCGCCGTTGGCGTCGAAGCACGCGACGTAGAGGATCACGTCGTCCATGCCGAGGAACTTGGCGATCTTGCCTTCGAGCTGCCGGTGGATGTCCTGCGTGCCGCAGATGAAGCGGACGCTGCTCATGCCGTAGCCGCGGGTGTCGAGCACCTCGCGGGCGGCCTGGACGACCTTCGGATGGCTCGACAGGCCCAGGTAGTTGTTCGCGCAGAAGTTGATGACCCCGCGAGCGGGGCTGCCTTCAGGATAGACGACGCTGATGTCAGCCGCCTGGGGCGTGACGATCTGCCGCTCCTCCTTGTAGAGGCCCGCTGCCTTGATGCTCGCCAGTTCCTTCTGCAGATCGTCCTTCATTCGGCCGTACATGAGTTGCTCCTATGGTTGATGGGCAAGGGCGCCCTCTTGATCTCTCTGCGTCAGTCGGATACGGCGGGCGAATCGCCCGCCCTAATGTCATGAAGAGGCTGTCCTCCGGTGCGCCGTGTCGTACCTTACGGCCTTGTTTCAGGCCAATGTCTGACGGCGTTGTTTCACGCCAACGGTTTCAGGAGGACAGCCATGATTAGCGT
>JAJDDX010000120.1 GCA_029260055.1 Phycisphaerae bacterium | reverse complement strand
GGTAGTCGCGATCCAACCTGCCTGCTGTTCACTCTTCCGCCGTCCCATCGACATGATCACGCCCTCCTGGCTAATACCATGCCAACAACTCCTTCAAGACGCGTGCCAGAAAGGAGTGAATTTCAACAGGCTGCTAGGCTCGAACCTATTGTCCGGCAGCCTAGCGACATAGAGCCACAAGTCGGGGGGCGTGATTCGTGACTGCATCAGCTCGATGTAACGTCCGTCATTCCCCCTATTGGGAAGGTCGTCGCACAAGCCGGGCGTGTCATAGACCTCGTAACTGAATCCATCTATGGTGCCAGTGTAGTGCTCGACGGTTGGGGTGACAGGTTCAAAATTCCCGACTTCTGCCACTTCCGCCCCGATCAACCGATTCACGGTACTTGACTTACCCGCACCTGTTCTCCCAACTAACGCAATCCGCACCGGTGTCCTTCGGATGCGTTCAAGTTCCCGCAAGAGTTGTCTCTCGGCTGGCTTGAGGTCGTCGGGCATTCGCTTCCTCGACTTCTAAGTAGTTTCGACGCGCACGACAATTGGGTCAGAGTGCAAGACGGGTTTCGCGCGACCGCGTGCCTTTGAACACTGAAGCTATCAAAGTACGGCTTTGGTGTCAAGCGGGAGATATAACCGAAAGTTGTGGATGACGGGGCAAGAAAGGCGGCGTACCCTTGGTGTCAGATTCAGCGATCCGATGCCAACGTGGCAGAGAGGAGTACGCCCCGTGAACGAGTCCACCGCCCCTGCGCTGGATCGACTCTCACAACCACGTGACCGACGATCAGGGTGATCATCAGGTGGCCCGCAACGGTCATGTGCCCACCCGAGACATCATCACCGGCGTCGGCCCGGTGGAGGTCGCCCAGCCGCGGGTACACGATCGCCGCGGCGCCGGCGCCCTCGATGAGCACGGCCGGCCTGTCGAAGCATTCCGCTCGAAGATTCTGCCGCCGTATCTTCGGAAGACAAAGAGCGTGGGGGAGCTGATCCCGTGGTTGTACCAGAAGGGCATCGGCACGGGTGATTTCACCGAGTCGTTGCAGGCCTTGCTCGGCCCGGACACGCCGGAACTCTCAGCTACGACGGTCACGCGCCTGACGACGACATAGCAGAAGGACTATGAAGCGTGGAACACCCGGTCGCTCGAGGACATCCACTACGTCTACGTCTGGGCGGATGGGTGCATTTCAACATCCGCCTGGAGTCAGAAAAGGTGTCAGGATGAATTACAGCTCCCACTGCGGGCTCGTCCCGGTGGCAGGGGAGGGCGATCGCCAGGCGGCCCAGGACGCGGGCCTTCGAGGTGCAGGCACCCAGCGGCGTTGCGCGGGCCAGCGGTCTGCGTGTATACCCGAGGGCATCCGTGTTCGCCAGCCGCTCGGCGCCGCTGAGCGAGGTCGTCGGATGCATCCTGAGCAGAGTTCGACAATTGCGACCTGCCGACGCGCTCCTGCTCTGAGGGCCACTCAGTAACCGGCCTCGCCTGCAATCGTGGCTGACGCGGCTCCAAACCGCCGGCGACGGCTTGAAGTCTACCGCGCCCGTGTCAAGCCAGGCAACATGGCGGGGGTGCCTTCGTGCTTGCGTTTTTTATCCTTGTCATCCACTTTCCGGCTTGATAGCCTCAAGTCGCCGGCACATGTCGTGCCGACGATTAGGTATCTACACCATGGGTTTCGTCTCGCCCGGGCGCCTGATCAGCCTGACTTACCGCCGTCGCGGAGGCTGGGCTGTCGGTGCCGGATTGTGCTATGCCTAAGGAGGAAAGAAGTATGTCACGCCGCATGATGCTCGGTTTCGTTGCGTTTTCGCTTTGTGGGGTCGTCGCCGCGCGCGCCCAGGATACGTCGTTCGATTACGACGGTGACTATGACGTCGACCTGGCCGACATGGCTGCCTTCGAGCAGTGCGTCGGTATGAACGGCGACGCGGACTGCCTGGCGGCGTTCGACATGGACGGCGACGGGGACATCGATCTCGATGACTACGCGATGTTCCTGTTGAAGCTGGCCGGGCCCAACGTGCCGCTCTACATGGCCCACGTGCCAGCCGGCGAGTACGCCATGGGCGATCATTACGACGACATGCCCGACGCGTTGCCGGTCCACGCGGTCAGTATCGACGCGTTCTATCTGGACCTCTACGAGGTGAGCAATGCCCACTACCGGGACGGCCTCAACTGGGCTTTTGCGCAAGGGCTGATCGACAACCCGGATGACCACAACGGCGTCGTCTACAGCGCCGGCGGTGGGGTGCCCTTCTGTGATACGACGACGAGTTCGCCGTTGAGCCGAATCACGTGGGATGGCGCCGCGTTCGGCGTGGTCACGGACAAGGACAACCACCCGATGGTACGCGTGAGCTGGTACGGGGCGGCTGCCTACACCAACTGGCGCAGCACCATGCACGGCCGCGACGTGTGCTACGACGTGTCGACCTGGGCGTGCGTCTTCGCGGCGAACGGCTACCGCCTGGCGACCGAGGCGGAGTGGGAAAAGGCGATGCGCGGCGGCGAGCACGATCCCTACTATCGCTTCCCCTGGGGGAACACGGTCAACGGGTGGAACGCCAACTACGCGCTGTCCGGTGATCCGTTCGAGACGGGCGCCGAGCCTTGGACGACGCCGCGTGGCTACTACGACGGCGGCCAAACGCCGGCCGGGCCTGACATGGCCAACGGCTATGGCCTCTACGACACCGCGGGTAACGCACGCGAGTGGTGCAACGATTGGTACGAGGCGGAGTACTACCTCTTCACGCCATACGACAACCCGGCTGGACCCGCGGAGGGCGCCGCGCGAGTACTTCGCGGCGGGTCTTGGGGGCACAACGATCTGGCTACGCGGATTGCCGATCGCAACAGCAGTTCACCGCTGACGCGAAGCAGCTACTACGGATTCCGTTTGGCGCGGGATTCGGAGTAGGCGGCGCGAGCTATCGTACTTACGGGCAGGGCACCGGGCATTCCGTGTCGAGATAGGCGGCGCCCTGGAACGCTGTCACATCCCAGTTGATGTCCGCGAAGTTGATATCGCCGTTCGGCGTGCAGGGGTGAAGATCGACCGCCTCGCGCGCGGCGAGCGAGAAATCGCCCTGGAAGCCGCGCACGACGAGTGAGATGTCGGCGAAGTTCACCACGCCGTTGTTGTCCACATCTCCCCACATCCAGGTGGCTGCGCTGGTGACGGGGCCGAGGATGGGAGCACCTGGTGAGCCGAAGTCGGCCTGAAGGCCGTACGTCGCGCCCGGTAGGATCTGCTCGCCCGTTATGTGCGGGACGCCCTCCCAGGCTGTGATGTTTTGGAAGACGGGCTCGGGTCCGAGCGTGCCGTCGGCCTGGACATAGGCGGTGACGCAGGAGACAGCCGGGTCTTGCGCGTCGCCGGTCAGGTAGAGCGCGACAACGTCCGCCACCCCCGCGAGTTGAAGGGACAGGTAACGCGATCCTGCGGCGGCGATCGTCGGCACGGCGGTCTCGCATTCGTCGGGCACGCCGTTCGCGTTGCCATCCGGCGCTCCGCCGGCGATGTCGTTGCCATCAGGTACGTTGTTGCCATTGCAGTCAGGGGCCGGCGCGTTGGCCACGCTCACGCTCAGCGAGGACGGGGTCCCGGGCTCGTAGAGTCCGACCGTCACGTCGCTTCTGGCAGGCGGGCGATCGGCGTCGAACCAGAAGTTGTAGAGTGTGCCCCAACGAATGGGGTTGTCGATGGTCGCGAAGGTGATTTCGGTCTCTGTGATCTGCGACGTCCACGGTGCGTTGGAGTAGCCCTCGCCGTCGCTGAGGGCTGCATGGAAGCCGGTACCCGCTACGATCGTGCCCTCGGGTAGAGGCACGGCAAACCCTCCGACCTTGCCGTCCAGATCGACGTTCAGGATGGCGCACTCATAGTGCCACTATCTGGCACCGAGCTCCGTCGCTTTGCTCGCAATGACGCCGCGCCCGTCGACGGACACGAACTCGATGACCGGC
This sequence comes from Phycisphaerae bacterium, assembly GCA_029260055.1. Lineage (GTDB taxonomy): Bacteria > Planctomycetota > Phycisphaerae > UBA1845 > UBA1845 > JADFOB01. The sequence goes on along the minus strand of JAJDDX010000120.1, from coordinate 11,335 downwards.
ATCTCCGGCGCGAACACCGCTTGGTCCGCTCCGGCCCATGCGTCGAGGGCGAAGCCGATCTCGGGCGGCGTAGCCGAGCCCGACATGCCGAACGACCAGTTGCCGCCGGGTGCCCCGACGACCGTGACGGGTTTGTAGGCCGCGCTGTTCCACACATCGGCATCATCGAAGCTGGCGAAGTAGCTCTCGGCGTAGTAGGTTGCCCCCGCGTGCAGTGCCGGATCCAAGTCGGCGTCGTGGACTGCGAGCCGGTGTTCGACCGGGTCGTGGTTGTGGCTACCTTGCGAGTTGTGCGAGCCGGCGTAGCTCCACGCCCCGGTCCACGGGTCGATCTCGCTACGAGGTCCGTACAAATCCTGGCTGGCGCTTGTACCGCCACTGTTGGTGTTAGTGCAGTTGGGCTCCAGTGTGTTGCAGCCCGCCGGCGCGCAGGAGCCGCCGCATTGAGCGCTCCCCAGCGCGCAGAAACCGTGCCTGGCCCACGACTGTCCGATCTGTTCGAGCCGATCGCCCTCAAGGCGGTAGAGGTTCATGACGGTGAACGGATGTTCCGCGGCCGGCACCGCTTGCCATGTCAGGGCCGCGTCACCGACGTTCCACGAGGTCATCATCAAGGCGAGCCCGACGGTGTCATCGAGTCGGCCGAACTGGTTCAGGTTCATGAGCTGGCAGTGTTGCATGTCCGGGCCGGTCGCGCGAACGTCGTCCGCCCGGTCGAGGGATGGTCCGGCGAACAGCATGAGGCCCACGGCAATCGCGGATCCGCGAAGCGAAATGTGGTTCATGTTGTAGCTCCCTTGTGTTGTGCCGGCCTGGTCCTCCCAGTGTACCCAGCAGCAACCGCCGAATGCAAGGGGGGGCTGCTTTGCGGTACGATTTCCGGATACACGCGCTCGTGGGGCATTCGGGCTCCGGGCCCTTGTTGCCGTCGGAGTTCGTCGGTAAGCTGGTGAACCGGCGGCCCCGAGGTCGTTCGCCAAGTCACGTTTGTACAGTAGTCTTAGGAGGTCACGACTATGGGTAAGGTCAGAGCGATTGCCATTTCCCTTGTCCTCGTAGCACTCTTGAACACGGGCTGCGTCCGCCCGGTGAGCCATCTTGACCGGGTGAAGGTCGGTATGACGAAGGCGCAGGTCGTCGAGCAAGTCGGCAAGGCGTACCGCCCGGCCGGCGTCGTGCAGACGAAGCACGGGCAGACCGTCGAGGTGCTGGAGTACAAGTTCAAGGTCAAGTACAACGAAGAGTATTGGCTATACTTCGTGGAGGATTCGCTCGTCCGCTTCGGCCAGGCTTCGGACTGGGGTTCGGTTTCGGGCGTCCTGTACGATACGAAATTCGACTAGGTGGACGCCGACTAGCGCCGGGCTTGATCCACCGTCGCCGCCTATGGGCGGCTTGCGAGTGTCGAACGATGGACGACAGAGAGATACTGCGGGCGGCCATGGCAGTGGCACTAGCCGACGGCGAACTGCGCCGGGCGGAGAAGGGCGTGCTGAAGGGGCTCGCGCGCAAGGCGGGCATCGGCGAAACGGCATTTGCGGCCATGCTCGAAGAGGCCCAAGAGAAAGGCGCCGACGCCGACCACCTGATGTTCCTGAAGCCCGACACGGCTCGCACCGGGCTCGAGCTACTCGTCGCGCTCGCACGCATAGACGGTGAGATAGCGCCCGAGGAACGCGACGTACTCGTCCGGATTGCGCTGGACTTGCGCATTGCGATGGACGAATTCGACACGATCTACAAGCGCGGCATCGCTCGGGCGGATACTATTCGTGAGTCACGCAAGACGAAGTAACCTGCGCCCGGCTCAGGGGTGTTGGCTGTCGTCTTCGGACGTGTGCCCCTTGGCCGGGCGAGAGGCGGGCTTGCATCCCGGCTTTGACACTCGCGTTGATCGTGCCGGGTCCTTGGCAAACGCCTTGACCTCCGCCGGCGGGTCAAACAGATCGGCTGTAAGCGCCAAGTTCTGCCGGATACTCTCGACGAAGTAGATCGTTTCGTGCTTGCTGCCGCACATGTCGACCGTCTGAGTCACCTTGCACGCGATCAGTAGTCCGCCGACGGGCCGGTAATCCTCCACGAGCATCTCGATGGGTATCGTGGGCTGTATACCCACGGAGGTCAGCCGGGTCTTGGCGATCTTGACGAGCAATCCGGACGCCTTGTCGTAGTACCGTGTTTCGGGCTTGCCGATGTGTGGTGTCAGAGCGACTGTGTGGCACGCCTTTTCGCCGACGACCTCCTCGCCGACGTACTCTGCGTCCTTGTAGTGCTTCCGCCAGTTCACAGAGCGGTCGAACGTAGCGCCATCGATCGCGGCATCTCTCGCTTCGCCTTCCTCTATGACCGGTCCGGTGTTTTCGGAGAGGAACCAGACGAGCGTGCCGTCCACGCCGGATTGGGTCTTGCCGAACGCTTCCGATTCTGACATCGTGCGGCGCTTGTCGGGGCGCGCTTCGTAATCTACCGCGCGATCCTCGAAGCCCATGCCGACGTGTACCACACGCACCTTACTGACACGGTTGTAGACTGCGGCGTATGCTTGCCGGCCGCCGGTGGCCTCGATGTGCCGGTCGATGATGGCGGCAGCGTCCGGCGTGATGGGTTGAGTCGCGCCAGGTGCGGTGGTCCGCCCATGGCAGCCGAGGGTTAGAGTCAAAGCCACCACGGTGAACAGGATGTGGCGCCGGCTCGAATGCACCGTATGGCTCAGCCGATGTCTAGTCATCGTGTGTCTCCTTCGTGGCGCGTGCTACCGCCGTCGGGCTACGTGCGGCGTTCAGTCTATCAACAGGGTCGAACTTATCTCGTCGAAGACGCCTTCGTACTTCTCGAAAGCCGTGTCGGTGGAGGTACACAGGATCACGTAGACCGTCGTGTCCTGGATCAGCATGTACATCAGTCGGTGGATGGCGCCGCCGTCTTGTTTCGCGCTGACCACGCGCTCCGCTTTCAGGTCACTTACGTACTCGACTCGTCTATCCAGGATCGTGTAGTTCTCGGGGCCAAGCCACAGCCCGTCGTGAGCCTCGCGCACGAGGGCCTCGTCGAGTTCCGTGCCCGGTTCCACGTCAAACACGATGACCTGAACGGACTCTCGAAAGAGGTCGGTCAGGCCCATCATCGGGCTGACGAAGCCGACGGCTGAGCCCGGCATGTCCGGCGCGGGCTTCCATTCTTGCGGGTACCGAATCGAAAAGCCGAACTCATCGTTTCGGTAGAGTTGCAGGGGGTCGTCGTCCCCCGAGCCGAGCACCACGACGAGCACGATACCAAGAGCTACGATTCCCAACAGCGGCCATTTGCCCATGTCGTGTCTCCTGGGCGTTCGATTCGCGATGCTCAAGCCGAGAGTATAGGGCGGACCGGGGGCTTGTCACGGAGTTGGGTGATGCAGGTGGGACCTGCCGCAATCTGGGTGTGTTCGATCCTGGCGACGTGGCACGAGCTTCGGCACGTCTCGTGCCTCGACATGCCCTACGCGGCTGTGCGCTTCGTCCGGCGCTTTACGGTTCCGTAAACAGCACGCGCGCCACCGGCGTGTCGGCGGTGGGGGCGGTGAACGTGTGTTGATACAGTTTCGCTTCGGCGGCTTTGGGAATGTAGGACAAGGTGTACGTGGCGCCTTGCTTGAGCGTCGCGTACAGATAGCCCACCGGTGCTCCGGTCAGCTTGGCCGGCGGGATGAAGGACCGCTCCGTGCTCGTGCTGAGCACCAGCTTGACCGCGGCGCCGGTGGCGTCGGTCAGGTCGAAGTGATCCTTGCCCCACTGCGTCCATAACGGTTTCAAGTTGCTCGGGTCCACGCGCGGCGGCTCAATCTGCGTCATCCACGTGGTGGCCAGGGCGTTGATCTCGATGTTGCCCTGATGGGCGACGCCGAAGGCGATCGAGACGTTGTAGTCCTGTTTGGGAGAGTAGTTCTTCAGTGCGAGCCAGCCGACTGCGCCCAGCACGACGATGACGATGAGGCCGATGAACTTGCCGCCCATGATAGGGTCCTTTCCGTGAGCCCGGCTCCCCGCCGGTCGGTAAGCCGCTTTATCCCCTTCGGGTCGAACGAAGACTGAAAGGACATTCTATTCAGCGTCGGCCGCAGGGCAACGATGTTTGCGGGATCGCGCGAAGCAGGCTGCCGGAATAGGCCGTCGGGTAGGGCAACTGTAACACTTGCCGCTGTTTCGCGCTTGCGGAATGCCTCGTGCTTCGATGCGCCCAGCACAAGGTCGTCGGGTCGAGGCTTGGCCACCCGGCTGGCACGTCCTACCTGCCGCGCCACTTGTGGGTCGAGACCGGTTCACCGAGGAACGCACGGGCTTCGGTGCCGGAACAGGGGAGCGCAAGTCGTTCGCCGGAATCAGCCCTACACAGGTAGAGGGTGGGTGCGTTGTCGCAAGGGACCGTGCTTGCGTAAACGTGCTGCAACGCTCCATTCGAAAAGGTGAACTCGAGCGAGCGGCAGAAACTACCTTGTGGGTCAAGCACCTCGTGGAGCCAGACATCCGGCTCGTGGGGATGTCTCGAAGCGCCCAAGTCAATCAAGCGTTTGGGCGTTAGGTCAGGCAGGGCGAACATCTCGTCGCCCACGCAAATCGCGGGTTGCGCCGCACTGCGCTGACCGGTCGCCGAACCGCCACGGTCTATTCGTACATCGCCGAAGCACTGACGTCCGAACCATCCATAGTGCATGCCGCTCAATGTCACGTTGTCGCGAAACCGAACGTCGAGGTAACCGCCGAAGATCCTGTCGCCATAGCCTACGACAAGTACGGCAATCGCAGCAATCGCAGCAGGAGCGGCAAGCCAGCTCACAGCGACGATGGTCTTCTTCTTGGCGATCATCATGCCTGTCCTCCGTTGTCCGCGTCGTGGCCGTTTCGCTGATCAGCCACGCGGAGTCCGGGGAGCGTACAACGGTCCGGCTGGGGACGCCAGCAGCCTCCGTCGGCTGCGAGTAAGGAGACGTGAGTTTTCAGGCAGTGTCGGCGGGAGCCTTCTCTGCGAGGTCACGTACCAGTCGCGAAAGCTCCCACCGTTCCTCCTTGATCGCTAGCATCTGATCCTCAGAGTATTCAACGCCGAAGCGTCGATGCAGCGCGAGGAAGACATGCTGCCACGCGAAGTCGTCCCCGTCGGGGATCAATAGTAACGGCACCGGGTCTTCGGGTAAGAAGTGCGGGCACGGGAGGTACATCTCCAACTGGATCTCCGTGGAAACTTCGAGTGCAAGAGCGGCCGAGATTTCGGAAGCTTCCCATTCACCTGTAGGGAAGTGAGATCGCTCTTGGAGTTGCTCCTCGATCGAGGTGCGCCCCTCCGGGAGGAGGTAGTAGTTGAGGAGAGGAATCGGTCTTGCGAACCGTCTCAACGCTGCTTTCAGCCGTGAACCTTGTTCCATGTATCGCTGTTCAGCGGCTTCGTCGATTGCCAAGGGCTTGTATCCGGTGCTCATCCGATCCCTTGTTCTCTCCGAAGGATGAACCACATCACATACACTTCATGGAGCAGTGCCAAGAGACGGCGACCTCGGCATAGAGCGCGACGACCGCCGCCATCGGGCCCGGCTTGGTTGCGAAACGACGCAGGGCCGCGCGAAGCATGTTACCGCGGCCGCCGCGTTGCCACATCTCAATCTTGCTCAGTAAGGAAGTATAGCGGGATCCGCTTATCGCCGCCTCACGAGCGGTCTTGATCGGAAGCGGGGCGGTGACCCCCTGGAGAGCGCCGTGCCAAATGTATGCGGTCCCCTTGACGTGCATGTCTTTCTCGCATGTCCACCAGCATATTACGTGCTGCGCCGCCTCGTCCTTGGCTGCCTGGTAGATTTCCGGGGCTGTGCAATAGTAGCCCGTGTAGGAGAATACGTCAACACCGCACACTTCCGCCGACGTTGCGAAGCTGGGGTCTCCCGGGCAGGGAAACACGCCGTAACATCGCCGATTGCATCTGACACGCTGGTCGCCATAGCCGAAGCGGTCGCCGCATCGTGAGGTGCAGCGACGTCGATTGCGAGTCTGTTCTGCCGAGCAGGAAAGACCCGTTGGATCGGCGAATCGTAGCGGGTTGGCTGCGACGTAAGCATAGGCGTTCAGTCCGTCCGCGTACAAGCGGTCTGGCGAGACTGTTCTAGACAACCGTGCCGTTTGCGCGTTTACTGCAAGCGTGGTCCTCAGCAGCATTGCGGTCTCGTTCGGATCGCGTTGCATGAACCGTCCGAGTTTTGGGTTGTACTCGGCGGCGGCGGGTGGCGCCAGAGCGACGGCGATGATACTGCCGAGCGCCAAGACCTTGGTCGTGTGTCGAGAACGATGCGCTGGTTTCAAGGTGAGTGTCCCTTCTGATGGCTGAGCCGAGGTCGCGTCGGCCGGGGGTCAGGGTCAAGGCATTTCTTTCTGTCACATCGGACGTCTTGAATCGTCACTGTAGCCCCGTTTCGGATCCGATCACGGCAGATACCTGCCATATTTCCACCACAAAGTCGGTCTTTCTCGATGGGCGAGTCCACACGCCGACAATCAGCAAGTCACATCGCTGTCGCGCGGCGCGCGTGGTAGGGCGCGTAGAAGACGTGCCGCCATTTCACATTCGCGGCATGTCTCGTGCCTCGACATGCTCCACGCATTGCCCGGCGCGGTATTCGGGGGCCTTCCAGCCCTACGCCACTTTGGCGCAAACCTTGTTCGCCGCGTCGGCGAGGTCTGTGGCTGTCGTGATCTGGGGGATCTTGGCGGCCTCCAGCAACTCGCGGGCCCGGTCGACGTTGGTGCCCTCCAGGCGCACCACGACGGGGACTTTGAACCCGATCTGGGCGGCGGCTGCGATGAGGGCTTCGGCGATCAGGTCACACTTGGCGATGCCGCCGAAGATGTTGACCAGAATCCCCTTGACCTTGTCGTCGGAGAGAATGATTCGGAACGCCTCGGTGGCTGCCTCGGCTGTGACCGATCCGCCCACGTCGAGGAAGTTGGCGGGCTCGCCGCCGTGCAGCTTGATGATGTCCATGGTGGCCATTGCCAGCCCGGCGCCGTTGACCAGACAACCGATGTTGCCGTCAAGGGCGATGTAGGAGAGGTCGTGCTCCTTGGCGGCGAGTTCCATCTGGTTCTCTTCGCGCGGGTCGAACATTTCCTGCAGCCGCTTATGACGGAACGTGGCGTTGTCGTCGAAGTTCATCTTGGCGTCGATGGCGAGCACGTCGCCGTCGGGCGTGCGGATCAGCGGATTGATCTCAGCCAATGCGCAGTCGTACTTGTAGAAGACGTCGACGAGGCCGCGGATGACCTTCGAGGCGGCTTTGGCTTGGGCCTTATCGGTGAAGCCCAGCGCCGCGACGAGTTGAGCGAGTTGGAAGCTCATGAGCCCGAGGTGCGGGTGGAGCCAGCGCTTGACGATGGCGTCGGGCTTTTCCTTGGCGACGACCTCGATCTCGACGCCGCCTTCGGTTGAGACCATGACCACGGGGCACTTCTTGGCGCGATCGAGCACGACCGCGACGTAGTATTCGCTCTCGATGTCCACGGCAGACGCTACCAGCAGCTTCTTGACCTCGATGCCCTCGGCGCCGGTCTGCACGGAGACCATGCGGTTGGCGAGCATGAAGGTCGCCGCCTCGCGGACCTGATCGGGCGTATCGCAGAGTTTCACGAATCCCGCCTTGCCCCGGCCGCCGGCGAAGACCTGGGCCTTCACGACGATCTTACCGCCGATGTTGGTGGCGGCGTCGACCGCTGCCTCGACGGTGTCGACCACATGGGACGCGGGGACGGGAACGCCGGCATCGACGAGCAACTCTCTTGCCTGATATTCGTGGACTTTCATGGTCTCGCTTCCGGTTCTTGTCGGGAAAATGGTCGCGATTCAGTTCCGGGCCGTGCCCGGGCTCCGCCGACTACCGTGTCGGTGGTGCTTCCGGCGGCTATTGTGCGCAAAAGCGCCGCTGAATCAATCCGGTGGGGCAAGTCGTGTACTGCGGCGGTGAACCGGGCAGGACCATTTGAGGCGGCGCCGGGCCGGTACCTGTCAAACCGGCTGGGTTGAGGGTAGGATCAGGCTGTGGCGCGAGCCCGAAAGGAGTTGGCGAGGCTTATGACGACGAAGAAACCACCGCCCGAAGTCCTGGCGCTGATCATTTGCGACCAGATCATCACGGATCGGCTCACCGGCAAGCAGTCGCTCATCGGGATGTTCTCCACGGTCCACGCTCGCCGTTTCCCGGCGTCGCATCCGCAGCTCTGCGTTCACGTGATGCTGACGAGCGGGCGGGGCAAGAACAACTTCGTTATCCGCATGGTGGATTCCAACGACGATCGCCCGCCGATCGTCGAGGGCCGCGGCGCGGTGGAGTTCAAGGACCCGCGTGCAGTTGCCAACCTGGCGCTTCAGTTTCACGGGCTGACCTTCCCCGAGCCGGGGTCGTACCGGGTGCAGCTCTATTGCGAGGACGAGTTGCTTCGCGAAGCCCGGCTCGATCTGGTGCAGCTCAAGCCGAGGCCCAAGCCTCCCGAGGGTGAGGCTAAGCCGCCCGAGTAGCCTACGCGTCGGGCTCCTGCTTGCGCGGAAGCTTGACGGTCTCGACGCCGCCATCGGCGCGCTGCTGGATCTTCTGCACGCGCAACTCGGCCTTGTTGAGGATGTCGCGGCACTGCTTGACCAGCGCCATGCCTTCCTCGTACTTGGTGATGGATTCCTCGAGGCCGATCTCGCCTTGCTCGATCTTCTCCGCGAGCGTTTCGAGTTGCGTCAGCGCTTCCTCGAATGTGAGCTTCTGTTTGGCCATGCTATTCGAATAGCTCCAGTTGAGAGAGGTTGATGACTTCCGATTCGACGGTGCCGTCAGCCAGTTCCGTGACCAGGCGTTGACAGTCGGCGAGTTGATCGGTCGAACGAACGACCTGTTTACCGCGCTTCGTTCTCGTGATCGAAAACCCGCGGTTCAGGATGCTCTTGTAGCCCATCGCGGCGAGCCGCTGCTCGAGTCCGCCGATGTGCTCGACGCCCAGTGACATGCGATGCTCGGTGGCGCTGACCAGCGTCTGTCTCGCGCGGCCGACTTTGCTGATCAGCAGCGGGAGTCTGCGGGCCGGGGCGGCGGTGTCGAGGCGGGTTCGGGCGAGCGCGGTGCGGCCGGCCACATCGGCTAACCGCCGCGTGATGGCCCATTGCAGACGATGTTCGGTGTCACGGATCACGACGGCGGTGCGCATCAATTGCGCATGTGGCGCGATCCGCTGGACGATGGCTTCGAGCCGGTCGAGCCGGAGCCGGGTGTCGTGGAGGCGTGCGGACCAGGACCGCTGCATGCGGTTCGCGACCTCGTCGACGGTCTGCTCACGTTGATATACCGCGGACAGCGGCTCAGCCAGAGCGCGGCGCCGCGTCAAGCCCGCAAAGTGGGTGCGGTTCAGCTCCATACGTGACGAGACCGCTCGGCGACACCGCAGCGCCAACTCCGCCACGCCCTCGATGAGATCATCACGCACTGGGACCGCGAGTTCCGCCGCCGCCGTCGGCGTGGCCGCGCGGACATCGGCGACCAGATCAGCCACGGTTACGTCCACTTCATGTCCGACGGCGCTGATGATCGGAATGCGGCTCGCGTGGATCGCCCGCGCGACGACTTCCTCGTTGAACGCCCAGAGGTCTTCTATCGAGCCGCCGCCGCGCCCGATGATCATCAAATCCACGCCGCCGAGTTGGTCTGCGTGGGCGTTGACCGAGTCGATGGCGGCCGCGATCTGGCTCTTGGCGGCGTCGCCCTGAACGGCCACGGGATAGACCAGCACATCGACGCATGGATAGCGCCGCTGAATCGTGCGCAGCATGTCGGCGATGGCGGCACCGGTCGGGCTCGTGACGATGGCGACGCGGGCCGGGTGCTCGGGCAGCGGTTTCTTGTGGCGCTCTTCGAAGAGGCCCTCGGCCTCTAGTTTCTCGCAGACCTGGCGGAAGGCGAGTTCGAGCGAACCGACGCCGCGTGGTTCGAGCTTTCGGATGTAGAGCTGGTAGCGTCCCGCGCGTTCGAAGACCTCGACGCGGCCTGTCGCGATGACCTGGAGACCATCCGCCGGATCGAATTTCAACCGCTCGGCCTGTGATCGCCACATGACGCAGGATAGTTCGCTGGCGGCGTCCTTGAGCGTGAGATAGAGGTGCCCACTACTGTGTCGCTTGAAGTTACTGATCTCGCCCATCACGTGAACGGTTGACGGCAGGGCGGTGTCGATCGCGTTTTTGACCATGGCCGTCACCGCTGAAACAGTGATGTGGCCGGATTGTGCCGGCGCGGCCTCCCTCTTGGGGGCCTTGATCAAGCTAGGATTGAAAGGTTCTCGGGCCATGGATTCAGGGTACACGAATAACACGAAGTACCGCTTCTGCCAAACCGGCGACGGCGCGTGCGATCGGGCAGCGGCAGGCGGTTTGTATCGGGCGTGAGGCGGCAAAGTCGTAGAATCGGCGACTAGGCTATGGTAATATAGACGATTAGGGCGATGGTGCGTGCGGTCGGCACGCCCGGGGTCTGATCGGTGGTTCGCGGGGAAGAGGCATCCAGCGTGGCGGCCGTCACCGCCGGCGCTGACGCATCGGATGATTCGAGGGCTTCGCGGTCGGCTCGTGCGCCGACTCGTAGCGGCTCTCGACCATGCCGGCGTCCGTCCCCGAGGTCTCTTGGCGGCAGGTGACACTGCGCGCCATGAAAGGCGATCAAGATGATGTTCAAGACGTGCTGCAGGCGCTCTTCTTTGTTCACGGCGGCTATCGCCTATTCGGCGAGCATGTTCGTGGGTGTCTCAGCCTTGGCATTTCCCGGCCATGGGGACGGTGCGCCGACCGACGAGGGTTGGCGGGACGATCCGCGCATTCAGCAAGCGATGAATGCGGTGGGTGAGGGATGCCGTACGTGTCACGCGGACATCGAGAACGCCACCGAGATCATGGGTTTTGACCTTTCGTGCACGTATTGCCACGGCGGCAACGGTGGGGCGATGACCATCGAAGAGGCTCACGTGCATCCGGCGCTGCCGCCGATCATGGACAAGACTTCACCGCCGCTTGACTACGATCTTCCGTATCAACAGTTCATCAATCCGACCAATCTCCGCGTCGTCCAGTTCACGTGCGGCGGATGCCACTCCACTTACGTCGAGCGCATCCTGAAGAGCATGATGGCGACTGCCGCGGGGCACTACGCCGGTGGCCTCTGGCTCAACGGCGTGGTCGACTCGAAGACGCCGATCTACGGCACTTACGCGGTGAGCGACGACGACGGCGATGTGCCGGTGGCGGACGGGGCGGTCGAGTCGCTTTTGGATCTGATCGAATACGACCCGGCCGG
>JAJDDX010000119.1 GCA_029260055.1 Phycisphaerae bacterium | reverse complement strand
CCAAGCCCGCGTGTTCGAAATCTCATACAGCGTCAACGAAAACGCACTCCCGCTCGATTCCGTACACCTGTGGTACACCGCCGATCGAGGGACCACGTGGCATCATTTCGGTGCCGACGAAGATCGCCAGTCGCCGGTGACGTTCCACGCCCCATCGGAGGGGCTGTTCGGATTCTATTTCGTCGCGACGAACGCTACGGGGGCATCGACGACAACGCCGACTGCGGCGACGCAACCGCACGCCTGGGCATTCGTCGATTACACCCCGCCGGTCGCTCAGGTGCATCCGCCGCGGCAGACCACGCTGCTCGGACGGCGCGTCGTCCAGATCCGCTGGACGGCGATCGATACCCATCTCGACCCTCGCCCCGTCACGATCGAGTATTCCCGCCCGCCCCAGGACACGTGGTACCCCGTGACGCCCGATCCGATGGCCAACACCGGACGCTATGACTGGCGCCTGCCGGATGAACAGAACGGCGCGGTGGCGATCCGAATCGCAGTCAGAGACCAAGGCGGTCATGTGGTCACCAGTTCGCCTCAGACGATCGAACTGACACGCGCAGACACCTCAGATCGCGGTGCGTCGCCCAAGAGTGAACCGACCACCACGCCCTCGAACGTCGCGGCGGCAGCGCGAGCCCAAGAGCTGCTTCTGCGAGGCCTCGAATACCGAGATCGCGGCGACGACCATCGCGCAATCGCTCAACTGCGGGAGGCGGCCCGACTGAACCCGGAACTGACCGAAGCGTTTGCCGAGATGGCAGGCATGCTCTACCGTATGGGCGACGTAGATCGAGCCAAAGGCGCTTACGAGATCGTGATCAAACAGCAGCCCGGGCATCGCAACGCGCTGAGAGGCCTGGCTGCCGTGTATCGTCAAAAGAACGATTATTCCTCGGCCGCCGCGCGGCTCCGTGAGATTCTCAGGACCACGCCAGACGACGCCGAGGTCTGGATGAACCTCGGCGACGTGGCGGTGTTCCAGGGAGACGAAATCACCGCCCGGCATGCCTACACCAAGGCCACCGAGGTCGACCCCGGTGCGAACGCCGTGATTTCAGACGCACGCAAGCGGCTCGAACTGATGACCACGACATCCAAACAGTACGACTGATTCGCCAGGGAAGAAGCCATGGGGCCGTCAGCCGAATCCATTCCCCCGGTTTGTGCCGTCGTCGGGTCCGATCGCTCAATGCGATTGGAGGCGCTCGAAGAGGTCATGCGCCCCATCACCAGCGTACCGACGTTCGCCGGCGCGACACGCGTGGACGGGGCTGACGCCGATCTGGCGGAGGTGCTCGACGACGTGCGAACGCCGTCGCTACTCGGCGACTTCCGCGTCGTCGTGGTGGAAAACGCGGACAAGTTCATCACGGACAATCGAAAAACGCTCGAACGGTACTGTGCAGCCCCGTCGGACACCGGCACGCTGATTCTGCTGTGCAACTCGCTTCCCAAGAGCACGCGGCTCTACAAGGCCATCAGCTCGTCGGGACGAGTCGTGGCGATAGAGCCACTCAAGGGGCGCAACGTCGTCCCGTGGATCGAACAGCGGGCTAAGAGCAAGTACGGCAAGCGAATCGCTCCACGAGCCGCGACTATGCTTCGGGAGCACGTGGGTGATGCAGCCGGCATGCTCGACGCCGAAATAGCCAAGCTTTCCGATTACGTCGGAGAGCGTGACGTGATCACCGCCGAGGACATCGAGGCCCTGACGGGGCGCCACCGCGAGGAGAAAGTCTTCGCGGTCACCGACGCCATTGCCTCGGGCAACACGAAGGCGGCTATCGAGCAGTGGGAGCAGGTCCTGGCGACCGATCGCGCCGCGCAAGGCCGAGCGATCGCCGGCATGGCCTGGGGCGTCCGCCGCTTGCTCGATGCGCGCCGCGCTTGGGAACGCGGCGGCAACCTCAGCGTGATCGCCAGGCAGATGTACACGGACCCCGTAACACTCCAACGGCGCCTCGAACGAGTCGACACTGCGGCGTTGGAGGAACAGCAGAGCGACCTGCTCACGGCCGACCTGGCCGTCAAGACCGGTGGATCGACCGTGGCCACGGCGATCGAGAAGTTCATCGTCAAGCACAGCACGAAACGAAGCACACCATCTCGGAAAGCGAGAGTCGGAGCTTAGGACAATGCGAAACGGCAAGGATGCCATCATCATCGGCGCGGTCACCGTCGCGAGCCTCGGTTGTTTCCTAACGGGCTGCGGAGGGCTGCGATGGGGATTCCTGCAGGGGCAGCAGAGCGAACCGGCCGCTCAGCCCACAGCCGAGGCAACGCCCGACTACGCCCAGCCGCTCGACGGCGATGACGACGATATGCTCGTCAAGGTCGAAGAGTTCCTGGCTCGCACAGAGGGGTATCGGATGCCGGACGCCTCGGCGACGACCGAGCCGGATGCCGATCGACTCGGCACCACAGCGTCCGGAACGCAGGCACAGGGCGCGGCGACCAAGGCATCTGCGCCTGACGGTGAGCAGCCGGGACGCCAGGACGGTCCACGTCAGGCGGTCGCTAACACGCAGATCGGGATCGATGATTCGTACGCCGCCGCCCCGCCGCTTGCGGTGCCCGTGATCGAGTCCGTGTCGATCCGAACGCCGACGCCGGCCGCGCCTCCCGCCGAGGCTTCAACCGCCGCGAACACAACCAACAAGGCCTTGGACATCACCGTCGGCGACGAGCCCGTCACGGTCGACCGCATCCTTGCGCACCTGTCGACGCTTGCCGAGAAGAACGGGGACATAGAGAGCGTCTGGCGGCTGCGGCTGGCTCAGCTTGCTTTCGACCGCCAGCCGGCGCCACTGGCCGCATCCACCGCGCTGCCGGCGGATGCACGGCGCGTCCTCGACGCTCTGTCCGGCGTGATCGGCGCAGCGCGGCGTCTGGCGCGCAACCCCGTGTCGGATGGCACTGAGGCTTTGAACGAATCCGAGCGACTCGTGCAGGTGCTGTCCGACCGAGCCGATCCCACAGTCCCCACGGTCGAGCTGTGCCGTAAGGTCGTGACGTTCGGCGTGTACGAGAAGATGCCGCCCGAGGCCTTCCTGGCCGGACGTTCGGTACAAGCGATCGTCTACACCGAGATCGGGAACTTCCGTTCCGAAGTGACGGCTGAAGGGCAGTACCGCACCATGGTCGGCACGCGCCTGGAGATCATGACGGCGGACGGACAGTCCGTCTGGCAGCGGGAAGAACCCGAGATCGTCGACACGTGTCGCCGTCAACGACGTGACTTCTTCATCGCTCAGCGGATCACGCTGCCACCCACCCTCGCGGCGGGCGATTACGTGCTGAAGGTACTCGCGGAGGACAGGCTGTCGGGCAAGGCCACGGAAACGGTCCTGCCGTTCACCATCCACTCGCCGACGTCGGTCGCGACCAGAGGCTAGCGCACGACCGGCGATCAAACGCGGCGAAACCCGAACGCGGTGAAGCCGCCATCCAGTATCACGTCTGAGCATCGCGCAAACCCGAGATCGAGCAGTCGGGTGGCCCATCTCATTAGCGAAGCGGTGAGATGGGGGAGCCGATGATCGTCACGGCATGGAATCACTAGATGGCGGTCGTCTCCCCATGGCTAAAAGGACATGGGCCGGCCGTCCGGAGCGTCTGTCATCGTCTCCCCCATGTCCAGAGGACATGGGCCACCCGTCATCCAGTCGCCAACGTCGGTCGCGACCAGAGGCTAACGCACGACCGGCGATCAAACGCGGCGAAACCCGAACGCGGTGAAGCCGCCGTTCAGCACCACGTCTGAGCATCGCAAAAACCCGAGATCGAGCAGAGCTCTTTCCAGGTCAGCCGCGAGGTCCTGCGCTGACGTAACCACCCACAGACCGCCGTCGGGTCTCAACCGCGGCATGAGCTTGTTCGCAAAATAGAGTGCTTCGTCGAGTGAACTGGGCGCGATCAATCCGAGGTCAAGAGGCCCGGTCGACGGGCGAGCCGCGCCTGCTAGATGAGCTTCGATCACCCGCCTGGCAGGCAAATCATGTCCACCCAGCCACACGCGAGTCCCCTCGCGAACGCCCCAGGCGTCCCGAGCGGGAAGAGCCGTATCATCTGACGCGTTCGGATCACTCACGGCCGCACTTCTTCAGTCGGTCCGTCGCGATCGCCACCGCATCGGGATTGGCATCGCACCCAAACCACCGTCGTCCCAACCGTGCAGCCACCGCCAGCGACGTTCCGCTACCGCAGTAGAAGTCCGCGACGAGATCGCCCTTGTTGGAGCTGGCGCGCACGATCCGTTCCAGAAGCGCCTCCGGCTTCTGCGTCGGATAGCCTGTTCGTTCCTTCGATACGGTGGATAGGAACGGAATATCCCACACGTCGGAGTGCACCGGGCCTTCTCGATGGAAATGAACAGGGCCGTTGCGCGTCGTCTTGTAGGGCGTGCCGTCGGGCGTCATCTTCAGGTCCCGCGTTCGGTACGTGCCTCCGCGCCTGGTGTTGAATGTGTGGTGCCCGAGTTCGCGAGCGTACAGGAGGATCGTGTCGTGCTTGCGTGCGAACCACCGCCCGGTTCTCCCACCGGTTCGGTAGCTCCAGATGATCTCGTTGAGGAAGTTCTCGCTCCCGAAGATGTCGTCCAGCAGCACCTTGACGTGGTGCACACTGCGCCAGTCGAGATGGACGTACAGGCTTCCGCTTGCCGACAGGAGCCGGTGCATGTCGCGCAAGCGCGGCGCGACATCGGCGAGGTACCCCTTCAAGCCATCCGGCGACTTGTCGTCGAACGAGAGGCCCTCGCTCGCCGTTGAGCCATGGACGCGATTCGAGTTAAAGGGAGGGTCGGCGTAGATTAGGTCGCAGGACCCGGCCTCGAGTGAAGCCATCACCGTCAGGTTGTCGCCGACGATCACCCGTCCCGTTTCGACCAATGTCGCCGCGGGTTCCGTGCGTGTCGGGCTGCTAGCGTCTTGCGTCAATCGGTTCCACCGACGACCGTCGGCTGCGATCCGATCCCCAGCGCTTCCATCCGACGATAGAGGCGGCTTCTGGAAATCCGCAGCAACCTGGCGGCCAGCGTTCGCTGGTTGTTGGCCAACCTCAGCGCGGCGAGGATCTCGCGTCGTTCGATCGACTCGAGGACCTCGTCGAGAGGCCGATTCCCGGCCTGCATGTTGACCTCGTCATTAACCTGGCTCAGCGCAGCCCCGTAGACTTGAGCATTGAGTGCCATACGTACTGTCCCACTGCAATAACATCTCTCAGTTCACTTGGGTCCTCCGCTCCTCCGACCCGGTTACAGAAATTATAGTGGGACCGATTTATTCCTTCAACGAACGCTGCATCTTCTGAAATACGCCAAATAAATCGCAAGAACGCCTATTTGTGCCAGTACTTCAACACGCGATCCACTTCTGCTTTACTTCCGATGATCAGCGACGTGCGCTCGTGCAGGGCCGTCGGCGTCTTGTCCAGAATTCGGCGCTGCCCATCGGTCGCGGCGCCGCCGGCCTGTTCGGCCAGGAATGCGAGCGGGTTGGCCTCGTACAACAGCCGAAGCTTCCCCCCCGGAGTCTTTACCGTGGGTGGGTAAAGGAACACGCCGCCCTTGAGCAAGGTCCGATGGAAGTCCGCCACTAAGGACCCGATGTACCGCAGGCTCTTGCCCGCGTCCTCGGACTTGGCCCACTCGAGGTAGGATTGGATCCCCTCCGGGAACTGATCACGGTAGGCCTCGTTCACGCTGTATATCTTGCCCTCGTCGGGCATCTTCAGGTTCTCTCGGGAGAGACGGTACGCCCCGATCGCCGGATCGAGCGTGAACATGTGAACGCCGTCGCCCGTCGTGTAGACCATGACGGTGCTGCTGCTGTAGACCACGTAGCCCGCGGCCACCTGCTTGTATCCCGGCTGGAGAATGTGCTCCATGACGCTGCCGTGATCGCCATTCTCGCGGCGCTGAAGGATCGAGAAGATCGTGCCGATCGAGACGTTCACGTCGATGTTGCTCGAACCGTCGAGTGGGTCGAACAGGACAATGTAATCCGCGACCTCATCGGGCTCTTTCAGGATGCGCGGCTCGTCATCCTCTTCCGACACCATGATCCCGACGTTGCCGCGGTAGCCGAGGCACCCCGCGATCGTCTCGTTGGCGATGATGTCGAGCTTCTGAACGATCTCCCCCTGAACGTTGACGTCGCCGGTCGTGCCGAGGATGTCATTCAGGCCGATGCGCCGCACGTGATCGGAAATAATCCGGGTCGCGAGCGTAATGCCCGACAGGAGCCACGTGAACTGCCCTGTCGCGGTCGGGTGGGCACGCTGGCTTTCGAGAATATGTTGCTGGACCGTCTGAATCTTCGGAGCCTCATAGGGTGTGTTCATTTCGGCAGTCTCCTTGGCAGTCGATGCTCAACGCGGAGAGGACGAATTCCGTCGGACCCGATCGGACATCCGCTGCCATGCACTCGGCGTACCACCTTCGCCGACGTGACGGTCGACGGTTTGGGAAGCTCGCCCGTTCCCCTGTGTAGAGCACGATCCGCAACCGGCGAACAGCACGGACCGCGCTCGGACAGCCGGCGATCTGACCGGCTCCGCTCGGAAGATTACCTGTCGCTCTGATGCCGTGCAACCGAGAATGGGGGCATGTCATGCCACGAAATGGGGCCGGCGGGGGTCGCTGGAGAGTGCGGACGACTCCCGGCACGGAGAGGCCCTGTGAGTAAGATCCCGGGGCCGGCTAGTGCCGGATTCCGCGATGGCTCGACGGACCCCACGCACGCGGGCGGTGGGCCGGTTGCCTCACGGCCCGCGCCAGATCACGCAAACCGTGGACGCCGGCCGTTTCGGACGGATCTAGACGAGCCCGGCGCCGTCCAGTCGCTCCAGCTTCACGACGGTCTCCGTGCCGAATCGCGAGGCCCGTGGCCTCAACTCGCCGACCTGCTTGCCGAGGACGATGAGCATGACGATCAGGTGTTGGTCATCCAGTCCCAGCAGGCCGGACACGGCGTCGGGGTCGAACCCGATCATCGGCCCCGTGGCGTAGCCCATGTTCTTGGCGGCGAGCATCAGCGACATGGCGGCCAGGGACCCCGACCGGATGGCCTCGTCACGCCTGGCCGCCGGCTTGTTCTCGTAGAAGGCGTTGATCATGGGTACCACGGCATTGCGGACCGCCTCGGCGGTACCGCCGAATACCTCGGCGGCATCCTCGTGGGCATCCAGCTTGCCCAGCACCGCGATAACAGCGGACGCCGCTTCGACCTGCTCCTGGTCGAACGCGGCTTTTCGCAGCTTGGCCTTGGTGGCGGGGTCGCGCACCACAACGAACCGCCAGTGCTGAAGATTGAACGACGAAGGACTGAGCACGACGGCCTCAAACAGATCCTTCAGTTCCTCATCCGTTACGGCGTGACTCGAATCGAATTTCTTGACCGATCGCCGGCTTCGTATCACTTCGTCGAACTGCATCGCCAAACTCCTTTCGTGTGCCCGATTCTACGCCCCGGCACCGCCGACGTCATCTCGACGGTCCCGCCCTCGTGCCGGCACGGTGGGTTCGGGCACACGTCGCGCTGCGGCACGTGGCGCCGGACTCGGCGGCTATCGGCGCACGCGGCCCCATTTCCCACGCCGGCGGCTTGTCGCCGCGTGTCACGGCCATACAATCGACCGCAGGGTCGGCGTGTCGCCGGACCGGATTGAACACGAAGGAGAACCACGATGGTCAACCGTACGGTCTTGCTCGCGAGCGCGTCGATCCTGCTGATCGCGATGAGCGGGAACGCACTGGTCGCCGGTAACTACGAGTTCGAACTCGATCCGGTCCATTCCGCCGTGCTGTTCAAGGTCAAGAACGGCGACACCACCTATATCTACGGCCGATTCACCCAAGTAGCCGGCATGATCACGCTGGATGATCGCAAAGAGCCGAAGACCATTGGCATCAAGGCCGAAGTCCCGAGCAAGAAGGTCAACACCAACGACAAGGCCCGGGACAAGCACCTGAAAAAGAGCGACTTCCTCGACATCAGGAAGCACAAGACGATCTCGTTCGAGTCGAAGGAGTCGAAGAAGACCGAAGACGGCAAGTACGAAATCACGGGTGGTCTGACCCTTCTGGGGCAAACCCATCCGATCACGGTGGTGCTCGATATGACGGGTCTGAAAAAGGGCGGGCCCGGCAAGTACATCTTCGGCGGCGAGACGACGTTTACCATCAAACGAAGCGAATGGGGCATGACCAAGATGCTCGATAGCATCGCTGACGAAGTAACGCTCATCGTGAGCCTTCAGGCCACGTACTACCGCCCGCCGGCGGGCTAAGCGGCGGATGGCCGCGGCGACGCGGGCCGAAACGACCTATGCGGGAGAAAGCCATGGCCGGACATGACGGTGGACGCAATCACGAGCACACGGTGCTGCTGGTCGATGACAACGCCCAGAACCTCGAGTTGCTCGAGGTCTATATGGAAGATATCCCCGAGGCGCGGGTGGTGACCGCCACCAACGGGCTCGAAGCGATGAACACGGTCGCCGAAGACCCGCCGGACCTGATGCTCCTGGACATCATGATGCCCAAGATGAGCGGGTTCGAAGTGTGCAAGCGCATCAAAGCCGACCCGAAGACCAGAGACATCATCGTTGTCATGGTGACGGCACTGAGCGAAACGGGCGACGTGGAGCGGGCGGCTGAGTGCGGCACCGACGACTACATCTCGAAGCCGATTGATCGCAAGACGCTGGTCGACCTGGTGCGAAGCCTGCTCACGACGAAAGCCCGCGGATAGCGCACCTCACCGGCGCTTGGATGACACGCGTTGCTAGCCCCGAGGAACGGAAGACGACCACGGGCAAGCTATCGCTCGAGGCTGTCCGGCAATTCCAGCGCGCGAGAGTCCATGGAGCGCCGGCTGTCGCTGCCACGCCTGGCCCTGAAGGGGCCTGATAACAACAGCCCAGGGCAACGCCCTGGGTATGTCGCGACGCGTCGCGAGCCGAGCCCTGAAGGGGCGAGATAGGGCTCTTCCCTATGACGCCCCTTCAGGGCTCGGAAAGTCCGTCTCGCGTTCTTTCCCCAGGGCGTTGCCCTGGGCTTGGCCTATTGCGCCCCTTCGGGGCTGAATCAGACGCGACATGCCGCGACCCCATTCGGTCTTGACGGTAGCCTCGTCGGCTCGTGACGACGGAGCGGCAGGTCTGCCCTGTGTTCCCGGACAGCCGAACGGGTACGTTTGTCCATGGCAGCCCTGCGAGCCGGTCGGGCGGGTCGTGCTGCGCAACGTTCTACTCCGGTTCGACACGCACACCGACGATGATCGGCCGATGATCCGAGCCGTGGCCGTCACCGACGCAGCACGCCGTCGCGCGAAGCCCGTCACTCAGAAAGACATGATCGATCCGTACGCC
>JAJDDX010000118.1 GCA_029260055.1 Phycisphaerae bacterium | reverse complement strand
TCACGCCTTCTATGGGGGGAGTCGTTTGTTTCGCACGGGGTCCGCGGACTTTACGTAGCCGCGTCCCCGCGCGCACGACCCGACGCAATACGGAAACGACGGGATGGGCGCCCGCCAGGGGCGTAAGGCGAACGAAGCCATGACGGCTTTCGTTCGAACAGCGAGTTAACGGGGGAATGCAGGATGTTCAACACGCGCCACACGCTCAGCGCACTGACTTTGACCTTGACCATGACGACCGCGGCGAACGTCGTGGTCGCACAGAACGTCACCATGGAACTCGCGCCTGCCCGGGCCACCGGTGTGCAGAATACCGACTGGATCACCGGACCCGGACCCAACGACATCACGCTGTTCGGCGGCGGACAGGCGGTCGAAGTGCAGCTCTTTCTCGCGGGCTGGGCACCCGGCCAAATGACTACCTACCAGGCGGCGATCGGTTGCTCGACCTATGCGCCAGGTCCGAATGGTGCCCTCGAACCGATCGCGACCCTCTGCGACACTGTCCCGCCCGGAGCCCCTTGCCAGGAGGTCGACACGGGCCACGAAACCTACGTGTTCGCCGGCTCCACCGTCATCCCGGTGTGCGACATTAACACGCTCTGTGATGACGGTTCGCCAGGCAGGATCCGCTGCGGAAGCACGCTTCTATTCGGCAGCCGCACCGACGATGGCGCCGCACACTATGGAGCCACCTTCGCCGTCAACGTCCCCAGCACCGCACGCGGCACCTTCGTCGTCAGCCTGGATCCACACCCCGACAGGACCTTCGTAACGATGGTCGATACCACGAGCCCGGCACCCGACACGTTCGTCCCGACCCAGATCATCGTCGGCTGCGCCAACGACGCCGAGTGCGACGACGGCGATGGATGCACCCTCGATACCTGCAGCCGCACGACCGCCCAGTGCGAAAACACGATCCAGGCGCCCGACCTACTCGGCGATTTCGACCACGACGGAAGCATCGACCTGACCGACGCCGCAGAGCTGCCGGGCTGCCTCACGGGCGTAGGCCCAACCGACATACCGCAGTGCTGCCGCGTGTTCGACATGGACCTGGATCGAGACGTGGACCTCGAAGACATCGGACGCCTTCAGGCCGCGTTCACCGGCACACCGTAGAGCGTGTTCAATCCAGATGTAGCGTCGGGGCTTGTCACCATCGCCCGGCGTCCCGAGGCGTAGGACGCCGCCCGGAAAGCACGACCCCGCGCTTGGATTGAGGATTCAGCCGGCATGGACCGATAACGCTCGCCTCGCTACCCCGCTGAACTCGAACCGCGAACGTCGTCCGTGATGCGCGGCGCACGCGCCCCTCCGCCGCACCCCATCGTCCACCAGGAAACCATGCCGCTCGCTGGCACTTCGCACCGGCCGCGCACCGACCTCCGGCACTTGTTTCATCTGCCAAGAACACCATTTAGTGCCAGCCATTGTCCCTCCACGTCGCCCGCGGGAAGAATGGGTAATCCTACCAAGATAGGGACTTCGAACGCGCATACAGTTGCCTCGATTCGCTCTCGCGCCCCGAGAAACACCCCTTTGCCGTAGTGACGGCAGGTACAAATCGTACCGGCACGCGATGGCACTGCGCGCATGTTGGATTACACAACCGGTCGCCCGACGGGAAATCCTTGTGATTCACGGCGCACCCTGCTACGATGGTCTCTACCGCGTAACGGAGGCAGTTCTGAAGCCAAATCCGCAACCGTGAACAACTCTCTGGTGGGGAGTGTCTGCCCTCCCAGAGAAACCCCCTTGTGAGGAGAGAATGCAATGTCGCACGCAAAAACCTATGCCGGTCTCGCTCTCTGCCTGTCCGTCCTGATCGCGCCCGGGCGATCATTGGCGTAAATCGTGTTCCAGAACAACGACTCTGCCGCGGCGGGAATCGATCACAATTTCGGACTGCATGAGGGAGGAGACCAGATCACACTGGGCGGTAACTGTCGCGCCATCTCCCAACTCGAGCTCGCGATCATCGCCGCTCCCGGCCCTGTCGACCTCATTGTGCGCATCTACGCCAACGACGGACCGATCGCGCTGTTTGCACCGGCCGGCAACGAACCCGGCACCGTACTGTTCGATAGCGGCGTCATGACTATCCAGGCCACGGCTCAATTCGGTTTCAACACGTTCGTCGTAGACCTGCCGAATGTGCCAGTCCCTGACACCTTCACCTGGACCGTGCAGCGAACCGACGGGTCAGGGCTCTGGTTGCGCCGCTACGGCCCGCCGAGCATCGGCACCGGACACGACTTCGCGTGGGACCGCTGGCCCACCTACTGGGCACCTCTGTCCTTCCCCAATAACGCCAGTGTGCCCTTCAACCACTTCTACGCCGTAGTCCACGCCGCCGGCGGCGCTTCGACCATCACCTGCCCCGCCGGTGCGACAGTCGCTTGCGGCGGCGATACCTCCACCGCCGCCTTGGGAACCGCCGCCGCACAAGGATGCGGACCGGTCAACGTGACCTACACCGACGCGACCGCGACGGGCTGCGCCGGCGACACCATCACACGTACGTGGGTCGCTAATGACGGCTCAGCCACGCCCGCTAATTGCGTGCAGCTCATCCAGGTGGCCGACTCGACGCCGCCGACGCTTGTCGGCGTGCCTGCCGGAGCGACCGTCGAATGCGGCGCCGCGCCGCCAGCCGCCGCCGTCACGGCGGTCGACGACTGCTCAGCCGACCCGACGATCACCTTCAGCGAGGTCACGTCCGGAACCTGTGGCAGCTCGACGCTGACGCGAACCTGGATCGCCGCTGACAACTGCGGCAACGCCAGCCTCGCTTCACAGGTCATCAACATCGCCGATACGACGCCGCCCGTCGCCTCAGCCACGCTGACCATGGTTCGGGATGGTGACGGGGAAGGCAGCGACCACCACGACGATGATGAAGGTGTCTTCGTCGTAGGCGCATCGTGCAGCGACAACTGCGACGGAGTAGCCGGATGTGGAGCGGCCACGCTAGTCGCCGAACTCCGCTGCGCCCAAGGCGGCGTCGTCCAGGTCGCCGCCGGAGCCACCGTCGAGATCGAACTTGACGACGAGGAATGCGAAATCGAAATCGAACACGGCGAGATCGAGATCGAAGGCGATGTCACCCTGGTCGTCACCTGTACCGACGCCAGCGGAAACACCGCCCAAGCGGTGGCTGTGCCGGTCGGCCTCTCGCCGGACAACGACGACGAGGACGAGGACGACGACTAAACACTCGCCGGTGTCATGAACATCGCCGCGTCGTAGCGTCACTCCGGTGACGCTCGGCGTGGCCTCGAAGGAGGGATGGCTTAGTTCGCCCGGAATCTCGATGGCGCGGTCGTGCGGTTCGCCGACCACGCCGCGCCATCGAGACTGGGTCGACACACCGGCGATCGCTTGCCGACACCGCAACGCCTCAGTGCCACCCATTGCCCATCCAGCCGACCGATCTGGCAGATTGGGTAATTCTACCAAGAAGCCAACCTCGCCCGCGCGGCGCACCTCGCTCCGGCTTCGATCCGCGAAAAACAATGCCACAGCGTGCCAGTACCGGGCACCCGGCGGCCCCCCGCGTAGTCGTCGCGCGCGCAAATGTTGGATAACACACCCCTCCTCGACCCACACCCTTCTGGGTCCGCCCGACTCGATCTGATATGATCGACACAACCGCGAAACGATGACAAATCCCACGATCCAGCTCGAAACCACCGGTCCTCTTTGGTCGGGGATCGTTACCGTCACAGTGATGTCCAATGTAAGGAGGGAGTGCCATGAAGCATCGAAGTAGTTATCTCTGTATCGCCGTGAGCCTGTCCGCGCTGCTTGTGCCCGGACGGTCAATGGCGGAAATCGTGTTCCAGAACAATGACCCTGCCGCGGCGGGAATAGATCACAATTTCGGACAACATGAGGGAGGAGACCAGATCACATTGGCCGGTAGCTGCCGAGCCATATCCCAACTCGAACTCGCGATCATTGCCGCTCCGGGACCTGTCGACATCATCGTGCGCATCTACGCCAACGACGGCCCGATCGCCGTGTACGCACCGGCGGGCAACGAACCCGGCACACTGCTGTTCGACAGCGGTACCATGACCATCCAGGCCACGGCCCAGTTCGGGTTCAATACCTTCACCGTGGACGTGCCGAATGTGACAGTCCCTGACACCATCACATGGACCGTCGAGCGAACCGACGGGTCGGGACTCTGGCTGCGCCGCTACGGCCCACCGAGCATCGGCACCGGACACGACTTCATGTGGGACCGCTGGCCCACCTACTGGGCACCCCAGTCCTTCCCCAATAACGCCAGCGTGCCCTACAACCACTTCTACGCGGTCGTACACGCCGCCGGCGGAAGTGCGACCATCACCTGCCCCGCCGACGTAACAGTCGCTTGCGGCGGCGACACCTCCACCGCCGCCCTCGGCTCGGCGGTAGCCCAGGGATGCGGACCGGTCAGCGTAACCTACACCGACACGACGGCGCCCGGCTGCGCCGGCGACCACATCACCCGCACCTGGGTCGCCGATGACGGTTCAGCCACGCCTCCGTCGTGCAATCAGATCATACAGATCGCCGACACCGACCCGCCGAACCTCACCGGGGTCCCGGCGAACGTCACGGTCGAATGCGATGCAATCCCCGCAGCCGCCACGCCCGGCGCTACAGACGCCTGTTCGGGCAGCGCGACCGTCACCCTCGACGAGACCGCAACCGGAACCTGTGTCGACGCAACGATCACGCGAAACTGGACCGCTACCGACGCCTGCGGCAACACAGCCGGCGCCACACAGGTCATCACCGTGATCGACAGCACAGCCCCAGTAGCGGCCTGCCCCGCGGACGCTCTGGAAATCGAGTGCCCGGCCGACACCAGCGTCATCGCGCTCGGCTCCGCAACCGGCAACGACAACTGCGGTACCGTGTCAACTAGCAGCAGCGACGCCGCCGTGGCTGGATGCGGCTTCACCGAGAGCATCACCCGTACGTGGACCCTGACCGACGAGTGCGGAAACACCACCACGTGCGACCAGTTCATCACGACGGTCGATAGCTCGCCGCCGACGATGACCCTCGACACGACACCGATCACGGCCGTCGATGTCGATTGCTCGGGCGATGAAAGCGTCACGCTGCCGACCGCTACCGCCCACGACGACTGCGATGGCACGGTGGCAGTCACGAACGACGCCCCCGCGTCCCTCGCCGCCGGCCAAACGACCGAGGTGACGTACACCGCCACCGACGCATGCGGCAACGCGACGAGCGACTCGCTCCAGGCATCCGTGAGCTACGGCGCCACCATCGAGGCGAGGGTCCACGAAATGCGCTTCGGATTCGGCTGGCGGCCCCACGTGCAGAAGCTGCCTCTCGCCGGCGAGACCGTGCTGATCTACGACAGGTCCGCCGCGGAACACTGCTCGCACCACCACGCATCGTGGCACGGCTGGCATTGGTGGCGGCACGTCCACGCCGACTGCGACGAATCGCCGCCCGTCGCCTCCGGTGTCACCGACGCCAACGGTGTGGCATCGATCGACGTCCCGCCCGGCAGCTACATCGTCATCGTGCTGGTCGACACCGACAACGACGGCGTGACCGATCACGTCCTGGGCCGCAGAGCCCGCAACATCGACTGCGGCGAAACGAAGATCCGCCGCCTGCGACTGCTCCAAACGCCCCGCGGCAAGAGAATGGCCGCCAAGTGCAGACGATGGACCGGCTCCGACCTCCTGGTCGCCGAGCCCGACCTGATGGTCTGGGACGAAATCGAACAGGAATACCCCTTCGGCCTCGAGAGCGTCGGAGACTGGGGAGTCGCCGTGACCGTCGAGCCGCCCGAGGGCTTCATCGCCGACACGGACAGCCTGGCCACCGAAGTGAATTCCGAGATCGAGGCGCTGCAATTCACCGTCACCGAAGTCGGAAGCGACCTCGTACCGACGAAGACGACCCTCGAAATCTCCCACAAGGGTGCGACCCAGCGCATCGACAGCAAGGTCGGCATCCTTCTGACCCCCGACTACGCCCGCAGCCGCGGCTTCGACGTGGCCAAACTGAAGACCAAGGGGTTGATCATCGAGAACGCACCGGCGAAGGCCGGTCGGTCTGACGTGCATAGCCGGCAATAACGGGGACCACGCGGCTACTCGGAGCCCCGGCCGGGGAGAGTCAACTCTCCCCCGTCGGGGCTCCTTTGCTTTGGGCTTTTACCGAAAACCTTCCGTAGGATCCGCTGTGCGGACCAAGTCCGTAGTCCGTTGGATCCGCTGTGCGGACCAAACTCGGTAACCAAAAACCGAAACCCGCCTACTCCGCTCCGTCGAAACCCACCTGGAAACCGCGAAGATCGAACAGGTCAATATCCCCATCGTAATCGAAATCGAACGCCTCGCAGCCAAGGAGCGGCGGCCCACCACCCGGACCCGTCATGCAACCGTGAAGGTCCGCCACATCCGCAAGGTCAACCGCTTCGTCGCAATTCACATCACCGATCCCGAACTCATACGCCCCCATATCCACGCGGCCGCACAACACTCGAGCGTGCCCGTCCAGATCGATCGGAATCAAATCGTCGTCGAACGCAGGGTCCCCGGCGTTGATCGCCGGCGAACCGGGAAGAAGGCGAAGGTCGTCGTCGAGGCTTCCTGCAATCCCGTCCGCGCCATCGGCATCGACAAACATCGGATCGTCGCCGATGTTCCCCACGCCGCCAAGCGGGTCGGTCAGGAACTCGACACAGTTGTGGTCAAACGTCGTACCCGCATCTATGTTTGACATCCATATCTGGTCCTCCTGGGCGCCGCCCGAGAACTGAGCCCGGTTGCCCCAGAAGATGCTGTTGTGGATTGACGCCATGGCCCCGTGAGCCTCGAGGCCGCTGTAGAAAGCGGCTGAGTAGTTCAACGCCATCGAACATTCCACCATCGTCAA
Organism: Phycisphaerae bacterium; assembly: GCA_029260055.1. Classification (GTDB taxonomy): domain Bacteria; phylum Planctomycetota; class Phycisphaerae; order UBA1845; family UBA1845; genus JADFOB01. The sequence goes on along the minus strand of JAJDDX010000118.1, from coordinate 15,586 downwards.
CTCGCCGCCAGACTGCTCTACCGTCCCAGTCATGGCCGCTTGGTTTCCACTGAAAAGGCAGCCCCGTAACACGAGGTTGCCATAACCGTTCCGGATCGCGCTACCGATCGACGCCTGATTCCCGAGGAAACTGCAGTGGGTCACCACCATGTCGCCATACTCGGACCCGATCCCTCCACCGCCTCCGGCCGAATTCGAGACGAAGACGCAACTCCGAACGGCCAGTGATCCGCCTCTGTTCTCCAACCCACCGCCCAGGTGACCGGACGGAACGTCGCAGCTCTCGCCGTAGCCGCCCGTGATCGTGAAGCCGTCCAAAACGGCGGCCGCCCCGATCTCGTCGCGTCTCACGACGCTGCAACTATTGTCGCTCTTGCCGCCCGCGCCGTCGTTACCGTTGAGGTCGCCGCTGAGGATGGTCACATGCCTGCCGAGGTCGCGCTGATCGGGGTTGCTCTCCCAGCCCGCGAACCCACCATAGAGCCGCAGGCTTCCGTGAAGTTCGAAGCTCGCCATGCGGTCTCCGTCTGGTGCATCCGGCCGATAGGTCCCCGCCGCGACCCACACTTCGACACTGCGACACGCAGCGCCCCTCGCCGCCTCGAGCGCCACCTGCAAATCACTGTATGCGTGCTCCCAGGTCGTCCCATCGTTCCGTCCCGACGCACTCGAGTCGACATGAAAACGAGCCGGCTGGCATTCGTCCGGCACGCCGTCCGCATCCACGTCGCGGCTCGCACCGTCGCGAATGTCGCAGCCGTCCGCCACGCCGTTGCCATTGCAGTCCGCACCGCACTCGTCCGGAACGCCGTCGCCGTCGCAATCCGGGCTCGATCCATCGAGGATATCGCAAGCATCCGGAACGCCGTTCGCATTGCAGTCCGGCTGAGCCCCCAGACCCTCGCAGACGTCGTCGAGACCGTTGCGATCACAATCCGCCCGGGCCGCTCCCGCCTCGAACGCGCCCATGTCCACGATCGGGGCCGCACCGGCGCCCGTATCCTCGCGCGGGTCGTCGACGAAGCGGCTGAGATAGTCGTGATCCACGGCACAGAGCGGGACCCCGTCGTTGTTTCCGGCGTCGATCGCGGCGGATCCCGTCGACAAGTGCAGATCGTCATCCGCTGTCCCGAGGATCCCATCCACGCCAGCCGGATCGACGAACAGCGGGTCGTCGAGAGTGTTACCCACGCCGCCGACCGGCACGCCGATTCCCTGAATCGTGCTGTAAGTGATATCCGGAACGGCATCCCAGAAGAAGATCTGCGCGCGTTCCGCAGACGGTCCGTCGTACGTGTTACCCCAGAGGATCGTGTTCACAATCGTCGGCGTCGCACTCTCGACGTATACGCCTCCTCCGTATGTGACGCCCTGGTTGTACGCGATCGTGCAATTGGTCAGCGCCATCGCTGAATCGCCTAGCGCCGCGACACCCCCGCCCACCGGCGCACTGTTGCCGGTGAAGACACACTGGCTCACCACAAAAGCATCCCGCTTCGCAAGCAACCCGCCACCCATTCCGGAAGTCGCCTCGTTCCCGTGGAACGCGGAGTTCATCAGCGTGCCTTCCGCGGCGCTGTACACAGCCCCCGCCGAACCCGCCGAGTTCTCGATGAAAGCACACCCCACGACGACCAGCGAACTGTAGTGCGTGCCGTAGATCGCGCCGCCCTCTCCGCCCGGGGCTGCGTTCGAAACGAAAAGACAGTCGCGTATCGTCACCGATTCCATGCTGTAAACGGCACCGCCCTGACCTCCCCCTTGGGGTGCCCACATGGTACGGTTCCTATCGAATACCGTGCCTTCAATCAGCACTTCGTCGTTGTGCCCGAATACGGCTACCGCCCCGCCTTCCCCCGCCACGTTCTCGGTGAAGAGGCAACCAGAGATCGTCACATCATCGGAACAAGCGACCGCGCCGCCCTGAGACGTGCTATTCCAACGGAACGTGCAATCGCGGATCTCCGCCGGCCCACTGGCGTGCAACCCGGCACCAGGACCGAACCAGTTGTAACCCGACTCGACCGTAAAGCCCTCGATCAACACCAGCGCGTCGGGTGCCCCCGACGCAAACACGACGTGCGACGCGTTCTCCGACACGCCGCCATCGACTTCGTCCACATCGCCGTCGCCGTCCAGATCGAACGCCTCGCACCCGCTCGGATACGGATCGTTCCACCCGGAATAGCAACTCATAAAGCCAAGGAAATCCGCCACGTCGTCGCCGTTCAAGTCGCCGCTCAAGATCGTCCGATGGGCGTCAACGTCCCGCTCGTCCTCACTCGGTGCGCCGCACCCGGCATACCCGCCGCGCACCGGCACACCCGGCGGCAGGGCGAACCACGCGGACGAATCGCCCGGCGTCTGACTCGCCCCTTCGTCCGGCCGGTAGACCCCATCGGCCACACGAATCTCCCGCCCCGGCTCGGCCGCATCGCCGACGAAACCCAGAGCGTCCTGAAGATGAAGGAATGCACTGCACCAACTCGTGCCGTCGTGGACCGGGCCGGCAGCGCTGCCATCAACGTAAACGACGCACTGCGCGCCCGCCTCAGTCGCCGGCCACAGACCGACCGCACACATCAGAAGCGCAAGTCGAAAACCGTGTTTCAGAGACATCGCGCACTCCTGACATCAACTGACCGCAAAGAAAACCCGCAGTCTAGTTTAACAACGGAGATCACGCGAAACAAGCCAGTATTGGACGTTGGTAAAACCGGCGAATGACGTGTGAATTCGCGCGACACTGTGCGCTAGCGCTCCTCCAGGCGAGTAAGCGGCGTGCATGCGGCACAAGGCACGCTACTCAGTCGGCAGACCCTGCGCGTAAGCCCCGATGTCGGCTGCGTCAGCGGCGTCCCAGCGGAGCTTCTCACCCGGAGGCATCGAGGAACCGGGATGACCGAACCGAACCTTGTGCAAGAACTCCCACGGGTTGCCATTCGCCACGGTGCCGACGTAACTCGGGCTCTCAGGTGTATTGAAGTTCAAGTCCGTGCCATCGCTTCCGTGACAATGGTAACACGTATCTTGATAGAGTCCGAGCCCGAGGCCGGATGTACCAAGAAAAGGCCCGGCCGGATCGGTCGTGTCGACGTGAGTGTCCGTGTCGACAAGGCCGCTGCGCACGAACGCCACCAAGTCCCAGATGTCATCGTCGCTAAGACCCGTATCGCCGAAACCGTGCCCACCGGGAACCGTCACCTCGTTCTTCTTGAGTAATTCGAAGACCGCCCCGGGTGACATGGTCGATCCGAAGATGCCCGAAAAACCGGTCCGATGACTCCCGCTGCCGTAAGCTCCGTCGACCCCTTTGTAGTCCCAACCGTGGCACTCCTTGCACCGCCACGTCGTCGAACCCGTTCGCGTGTTCGAGGTCTGATCCGGACGCGTCGCCCAAAGCGGATGATCCACACCCGGCGCACCCAGCTCCGCTACCGCCCACCACTTGTCATAGAGGAGCCCGCCGCGCACGTAATCAGCCGCTATCAGCCCCGCCGGCTCTGCATCGATCGGCCCGCTCAACACGTTGGTCAGCGCGAAGTGCTCTAGCGCCGTCACCATCCCATCGCCGTTGAGATCGACAAAACCACATTCGCCGCCGGCGGCCGGGTCGACTCCACTGTAGCAACGTTGCAGCACCGCAAAGTCCGCCAGGTCGACATCACCGTCTCCGTCGACATCAAACGGCGCCGAATACGCGGCCGTGGCGTAGGCGAAGTAATAGTTGTCACCAAGCAAGAAGGCGTCGTCGTCGATCGCATTAGCCGAGGCATAGAAGTTGATCCGTCCCACATCCCCGAATGGTGCCCGCCACTGAAGATGGTAGTCATACGAACCGCCGCCCGAGGCCCAATTCGATATGGAATCCGCCACGCCGCTGAGGGTATGCGTCACGTAGTCCTCATGTACGGCGTGGCTGAACTGCGTGTGAGTTGCGTCGCTGATCAGGAACGTGCCAACGTGTCCTGGCGCCTCGCCCTCGGCGCTGATTTCGAAGCCGGCCCCGACCTTGTCCGCGTCACTCACGCGCACCGTCAGATCGTAGACCGCTCCAAAGCGATAGCGATCAGGAGCACCAATCAACTCGACGTTGCCGGCGCCCTGATTGAAGCCGTGGCAGGATACGCAATTCCAGCCGGAACTCTCCGGGCCGCCCGAATAGCCCGAAAGCACGCCGTCGCGAAAGGCGAACACGGCCGGCACAACCGCGACCAGACCGGTCGCAAGCACGATAAGCGCGACGCGCGGACGTCTCATCAGGATCCCTCTCCCCTCTTCGATCAAGCCGCACGGGAAGCCCGTTCCCCGTGCTCGCAATCCCCCGGCGCGATGGCATGACTCGGTCACTCGATTCTAGGCCGCCCGAAACCCGATTCAAGGCGTCCCCGTAGCGACGTGATCGGACGAATCCCCGCCTGTCACGCCCCGAGCGGTCCAAGGACTATCCTTCTCGGACGTAGGTTGTGCCGGCACGATCGGACGTGCATGGACGGGACGCGACGCGTTACCGCTGCGGAAATCGGCTCAGGCTCTCGTTCGAACCGACCAGGATGAGTATGTCCGCCGGCAGGATGGCCGTGTCCGCCGACGGCACTTCGATCACCGGCGTCGCCACCCCCTCCGCCGACTCCCCCGTCTTGACCGTCACGCGGCGCTCGATGGCGATCAGGTTCACACCGAACTTGTTCCGCAGCTCGAGTTCCTTGAGCGTCTTCTGGTGGAACGCCGCGGGAGCGGCCGTGTAGATCATGCTGTGGGCTTCCCCGAGTTCGATGTACTTCGTCAGGTTCGGCAGCGTCATCCGATGCGCCCAGCGCAGAGCCGACTCCCGCTCCGGCGAGGCGATCTCGTCGGCCCCGACCCGAGTCAGAATCTTTGCCTGCACCTCGGTCTCGGCCCGTGCGACGATCCGCTTGGCTCCGAGCCCCTTGAGCGTCGCCACCGTCAGCGCGGACGATTCGAAATCCGCGCCGATACCGACGATCACCACGTCCACCTCGTGAATGCCCTGAGCCTTCAGCGCCTCCTCGTCGGTGCTGTCCAGGCGAACAGCCAGCGTCACCTCGTCGCGAATCTGTTCGACCAGCTTCGCGTCGCGATCCACGGCGATGACTTCCGCCTCCGCGGAGGTCAATGCCGCTGCCAAGCGTTGCCCGAATCGCCCGAGTCCGATGACCGCGAATTTCAGCATGGCTCACTCACTGAAGCTGCCAATGTCTGGCACTTAATATCGGCCTGCCCGACGCCCACGTGCTCCACGGGATAGTCCGTGGCCCGTAGGGTCCGCTGTGCGGACCAAGTCCGTAGGGTCCGCTGTGCGGACCAAACGCCTGCGATGTAGACCGCTCTACCCGATACCCACGTGCTCCACCGGATAGTCATACCGCAGTCGAGAAGTCCGCCCCCCCAGCGCGATCAGCAACGACAACGGGCCCAGCCTTCCGGCGAACATCGCCGCCATGATCACCACACGCCCCGGCACCGTCAAATCAGGTGTCAGGCCCGTCGAAAGCCCCACCGTGCCGCACGCCGACACCGCCTCGAACAGCACTTCACGGATCGGTGCTTGCTCGGTAAACAGCAGGGCAAGCGTCACCGAACCCGTCAAACCGAACATCACGATCACCAACACCCCGGCCCGCCACACCAGCATGTTCGGAATGGTGCGCCCCATAACGTCCACGCGCTCCCGCCCGCGCAACAGCGCCCACACGCCGAGTGCCAGAATCGTGACGCCGATCGTCTTGACTCCGCCGGCCGTCGACGCCGGCGAACCGCCGATGAACATCAATACGCACGCCAGAAAACGACTCGCCCCCGATAGCGACTCCACATCCATCGCAACCGTGTTGAACCCGGCCGTCCGGCACGTCACGGCTAGAAAGAGACCGTCAAGCACACGACCGCCGAGTGATGAGCCCGCCATCGCCTCGGCGCCGATCTGCCTCGACGAAGCCGCGGCCGCCGTCGGCCCGAACGACTCGAACAACACGAACAGCATCGCGGGCACCACGACCAGCACCGCGGAACTGATCAGCACCAGCTTCGTATGAAGCGAAAGCCGCATCGACCGGCCGCGCTTCGGCTCGAACGTGACCCCCACCCCACGCGTCCGCCGGCCGGAAAAGGCACTCTTCGCTCGACGCGTCACGTCGTAGAGCACCGGAAACCCGAGCCCGCCGAACACGATCAACGGCATGATGCAACCGTAAACCTGCCACGCCCGCTGGTATCCGACCAAGCTGTCACCCTGCAAAGCAAACCCCGCGTTGCAGAACGCACTGACCGAATGGAACACGCTGTAGAACGCACGCTCCCACCACGACTCCACGCCCACCCACATCGGATAGGACATGCACGCGCCGACCGCCTCAGCTACGAACGTGAAGACGACGATAAAAACGACCATCGTCCGGATATCGCCGAGCGTGCGATGACTGATCGTGTCCTGGACGACCAGCGATTGCCGCAGCGACAACTGCCGCTGAACGAGCAAACCGAACGCACTCCCGAAGATCATGATCCCCAGCCCGCCCGCCTGCATCAGCACCAGCAGAACCGCCTGCCCGAACAGCGTGAAGTCCCTACCCGTGTCATAAACCGCCAACCCGGTCACACACGTCGCGCTGGTCGCGGTGAACGCGCAGTTGAGCACATGACGCGGCACCGAGAAACCAACCGGCTGCGACAGATCGACACGAGTCGCTCGCGGCAGCGACAGCAGGCAAGTCCCCAAGAAGATCAAAGCGACGAAGGTAAGCACGACCAGGCGCGCCGGATGAACGCCAGTCTGCGACAGGAGTAGATTCAGACGCGCCGCGCCGATCACCAGGCGGATCACCAGAATGCCCTGGATCGCAGCCACGTAGATCGCCGACAGCTTCAACACCGGCGTCGACCAGACCTCGTACCACACCACGAGGAAGACCGCAGCCGCCACCAGCAAGAACCAGTCGATCCAACAGTCTTTGATCGCCGCGACCCGATTACTTGCCGACCACACCGACTCCACGCGCCACGCCGCGTAGATCGCCACGGCGAATAGCTGCACGCACTCGAACCACACCGGAGCCAGAAGCCGCTCACGAAACCCGAACTCCAGCGCCAACGACACGCCCGCCGCCACCGCGCAAGCCGGCACCGCAGTCGATAGCCACTTGCCCACCCTTGAACCTGAACTCACTGGGCGCGTGCGGATCATGTGGGTCGCCAAAGCTCTCTAGACGTTTCTCGGTCTACGTGTCTCGGTCTACATGTCTCGCCAGACCCTCCTCTTTCCCCCCTTGACAAGGGTGGATGAAGGGGGGTTCCGCGACGCGAAATCCAAGCCTTCCCTACGCCACGTCAATTAACCGCAACGTGGGACCGTAACGCCGCAACAGCTCCGCCCGCAGCGCGACGTGTGCCGACGAAACGAGCCGCTCGTCCTCTCGCAGCAGCTCAGCCGCGTCATCCCGCGCCTCCGCCAGCAACTGAAGATCCTCGACCAGATCAGCCACCTTGAACGTCGGAAGCCCGTGCTGCCGCGTGCCGAGCAACTCGCCGGGTCCGCGAAGCCGCAGGTCCTCCTCCGCGATGCGAAACCCGTCATCCGTCTCGCACAGAATCTTCAAACGCTCCACCGTCGACGCGTCGACCGTCTCCGAGCACAGCAAGCAATACGATCGCGCCGAGCCGCGCCCGATCCGCCCACGGAGTTGGTGCAACTGGCTCAGACCATACCGCTCCGCGTGCTGAATCACTATCACCGTAGCATTCGGAACGTCCACACCCACCTCGATCACCGTCGTCGACACCAAAACCTGAATCTCACCGGACCGGAAGCGCTCCATCACCTCCGCCTTCTTCGCCGACGCCATCCGTCCGTGCAGAAGCCCCACGCGACAGCCCAGCAGCGTCGATCGCGACAAACGATCCGCCTCGGCCTTCGCCGCCTTCAGCGGCAACTGCTCCGACTCCTCGACCAGCGGGTAAACCACGTAGGCCTGTTCCCCTTTGTCCAGCCGCGAACGCACGAACGCCCATGCCTCATCTGTCTGCTTCGCCGCAATCAGCCGCGTCGTGATGGGCTTACGACCGGGCAGGACCCCTTCGATCGTCGATACGTCGAGATCACCAAAAACCGTCATCGCCAGCGTCCGAGGAATCGGCGTCGCCGTCAGCACCAGACAGTGACTACCCGCTCCCTTCTGCCGCAGGCTCGCTCGCTGCGCCACGCCGAACTTGTGCTGTTCGTCAATGATCACCAGTCCGAGCGAGTGGAACTTCACGTCCGGCTCGAGCATCGCGTGCGTCCCGATCAGAAGGTCAATCTCACCGGCCGCCAGCGAGGCGAGAATCCCCCGCCGCTCCGCCGGCTTCGTCGAACCCGCCAGGTACGCCGTCCGGACCCGACTCCCATCGAGGTAACGCTCCACCTTCATGCGATGCTGCGAGGCCAGAACCTCCGTCGGCGCCAAAATCGCTACCTGACGACGCCTCGCAATCGCAGCCAGCGCCGCATACACCGCCACCGCCGTCTTGCCCGCCCCCACGTCACCCTGCAAGAGACGGTTCATCGGCTCGGTCTTGGCAAGGTCGCCTCGAATCTGCGCCACCGCCTTGTCCTGCCCCCGCGTCAGCGCAAACGGAAACCGCTTGCGTATGCGGCCGTCGATCGTATCCGTCGTCTCGATGGGTTTGGCGCGAGGCCCGCGCTTCAGCGCCCGACGCCCGAGCTGCACCGCGAGTTGGCACAGCAGAAGCTCATCGTACGCAAGCCGCCGCCGCGCGATCGGCACGTCCTCAGCCGCGGTGGGACGATGATAGCGCAAGATCGCCGTCTTGCGATGCGGCAGCCCGCGACGCTCGCGCACACCCGACGGCAGATAGTCGCCCACCTGACCGGCCGCGTCCTCGAGGACCTGCCGAATCACCTGCGCAATGCGTTTCGAGGGAAGTTCCTGCGTGGCGGGGTAGACGGGCTCGTACTGATCCACGTCGCAGTCGAGCGGGTCTTCGTCATCTTCCACGATCGTCGTCTGCGGATTCGTGAACGAAGCCAGATCGCGATACTGATCCACCTTGCCCGTCAAACGCACGATCTGACCCGGCCCGATCTTGTCCGCCAGGTACGCCGAGTTGAACCACCGCACATGGCACTCTCCCGTGCCGTCGACGACCCTCGCCGTCAGTGTGGAGCGCTGGAAGCGACCCTGGCTGCGAGCCCGCGCAACCTCACCGACAACGGTGGCGGTCACGCCCAGGTCGAGAGAACCGATCGGTATCGACTTGGGTTTCAGTTCGTAGCGAAAGGGGAAGTACTCGATCAGATCGCCGATGCTCTCGACGCCTAGCCGCGAGAACACCTTCGCGCGGACGGGCCCCACGCCGCGAACGAACTGAACCGAGTCATCAAGGCTTACACGACCGGCCAAGACCCTTGCTCCACACCGTCTGCTCCGTCAGCGATCGGGTCAACGAGTCGGATGCCACCGGTGCCGTTAGTCCGGGTGGCATGGGCAAACTCGTTTGCCCGTGTCCGTCCGGACGCCAACGCCCCAACATGGCGTGGACCTGCCGAACACACGCGGCGAAGGCAATCCTGACAGTGGAGCTTACCGTGGAGGGCTCGGGCGGGCGACCTTGACCGTGCGTAAATGGCATGGTCCCGGAACACCGGAGTTTGCCCGCCTTCATCCCGACGATGACGCGGGCATACCGGCACTCGTCCAGGCCACCCGAAAGAAGCGATCGTACCGCCCCTACGGAATCACGAGGCGCTGACCCACGAAGATCTTGTTCGGGTCGCTCAGCGTGCCGCTGTTCGCCTCGTAGATTTCCTTCCAACGACGCTGGTCGTTGTAGTACGTCCGTGCAAGGCTGTACAACGTGTCCTTCTTGGCGACCGTGTGGTACCGAGCACCAGCCGTCGTCGAGCCGTAGCCCGGATCTGCCGCCGCCGAACCGTACGTGTCAGACGACCCACCACCCGCATACGGGTCAGCATAAGGGTCATTCGCCGCCGAGTCCGACGGCGCGTACATGTCGCCCGACGAATCGGACGCGTACATGCCAGTGTCAGATTGCTTCGTGGTGCTGCAACCGGCCAAGACCGAAGTCAGAACCAGGCACACAAAAAGGTGGGCTGCGTTCCGTCGCATCGCGGTGACCTCCTGTCAATAGTGTCGAACGACTTCCTAGATTATCTGGATCGTACTGAGCAAACTTCCTATGTCAACCAAATTGCCAGGGCGAAATCGGATTCCGCCCTCGGCAACCGATGTCAAGACGCCAACTAGGCGTTGCGATAGTCCACGAAATCCTGGTTCAACTGCATCGTGATCGTCCCGGGCTTGCCATTGCCCACCGGACGACGATCGACCTCGACAATCGGGATCACCTCAGCCGCCGTGCCCGTCGCGAAGATCTCGTCCGCCACGTACAGGTCGTGCCGAATCATCGCGACCTCGCGAACTTCCATCCCGCGCTTCCGAGCCAAGTCCATCACCAGGTTCCGCGTAATGCCCTCGAGAATCCCCTCGCTCGCCGGCGGCGTAAGTAGCACACCGTCGCGAATCAAGAAGAGATTGTCACCCGTGCACTCAGCCACCTGACCCGACGGATTCAGCATGATCGCCTCGTCCGCGCCCGCGTCCTGAGCCTCCAGCTTCGCCATGATGTTGTTCAGGTAGTTCAGCGACTTGACCCGAGGGCTCGTGCTATTGCAGTGGTTCCGCGTGAAACTCGACACCACGCAACGCAAACCACGCTCGTAATACTCCGGAGGATAAAGCGCGATCTTGTCCGCGATCACGATCACAGTCGGACAGGCCGTGTGCTTGGTGGAAATCCCCAAAGACCCGATACCACGCGTGAGCAGCAGACGAATATAGCCGTCCCCCGCGATCCCGTTGGCGGCCATCGTATCGTACATCGCCTTGCTCACCTGCTCGGCCGTCATCGGCACCTCGAGCCGGATCGCCTTGGCTGACTCGAAGTAACGCTTGATGTGTTCCTTTTCTTTGAAGATCTTCCCGTTGTAGATCCGGATGCCCTCGAACACGCCGTCGCCATACAGCAGCGCGTGGTCGAAGACGCTGACCCTCGCTTCACCGACATCAACGATCTGAGTGCCGAACCATACCTGCATATCCGGTCGTGGGGCGAACGGATTCTCTGACATTGTTTGAACCTCGGTTGTCGCGGTAGTCACGGAAAGCCACCTCCTTCCTCATACGCACACCGTCACGTTAACGACGATCGGTGCCGCCCTCACTCATGACGCCGTCGGAAAGCTGCAGGCGTCGATGGGCGCGAGAGGCCACCTGTGCATCGTGTGTGACCATGATGATGGTCTGACCGGCCTCGTTGAGCTCCGTCAGCAAGCCCATAATCTCGCCGCCGATCTTCGCATCCAGATTACCCGTAGGCTCGTCGGCGAGCAACAGCGCCGGACGATTAACGAGCGCTCGCGCAATCGCGACACGCTGACGCTCGCCGCCCGAAAGCTCGCTTGGCCGGTGCCTGGCCCGATCCTTCAAGCCGACACGTTCCAGAAGCTCGCCCGCGTCCGCTCGCGACTGACGCCGAGCCCCCATCCACGAACCCGCCGAATGCGTAATCAACCTCGCAATCAGCACATTCTCCAACGCATTCAATTCCGGCAGCAAATGATAGAACTGGAATACAAAACCCACATCGCGATTGCAGTACGCCCGACGCGCAGATCGCGGAAGCCCGAAAAGATCGCGATTCTCGTATTCCACCGTCCCGCGATTGGGAAGATCCAACGCCCCCAGCAGATGCAAAAGCGTGCTCTTGCCCGAACCGCTCGCGCCCATGACCGCCAGAAACTCACCACGCTTCGCCGAAAGCGACACCCCGCGCAGCACGCGAACCACCGACCGGCCCATCTTATAGCTCTTGTGAAGACCCTTCGCGCGGAGCATCTCGTTACTCATACCTCAGTGCCTTGACCGGCCAGACCCGAGCCGCCAAAAACGCCGGAATCAATGAACCGACCATCGACGCGATGACCGCGACGATCGCTATCCACATCGCGTCCTGCTGCTTGACGACCTCGGGAATCTTGTCGAACGAATAGACGTCGGGACTCCACACCTTCAGCGCGGGGTTCAACTGGGCTAGCTTGTCCTGGATCGTATTGATGTTCCAGACGAACGCAGAACCGAGCAGCGTACCCAGAGCCGCTCCGACCACACCGATGGCGGCTGCGTATACGACGAACAAACCCGCCACCCCGCGCCCCGACGCACCGAGCGATTTCAGAATCCCGATGTCCTTCGTCTTCTTCTCGACGATCATGTAGAAGATGCAACCCAGAAGTACGATCGCCACCAGGCTGATCAAACCGAAGAGGATCGTGACCAGCACCTTCTCCTTCTCGATCGCCGCGATCAACGGACGCTGCAGATCCTCCCACGTGTAGACATCCACAAAGCCCAGCCGCGTCATGTCCCCGTCGTCGACGTTCGGCCCCAGCGTCGCGAGGAAGTTCAGCCATCCCGCTTGGACGCGCGCCCACCCCTCGTCGAGATCGACGCCCTCCTTCAGACCGATCAAGAGCTGCTTCGCCCGCGGCTTCGTGAACCCGCCGTCGATCTTCTCCTGCGCGTCCATCGCCAACTTCTGCTGCAACATGTCGAAGTCGACATAGACGCACATGCTGTCGATCTCGAAAATCCCCGTACGCGAATCGTCGGCATATCGAAGTGGAATCCGAACCGGCGGCTCGCCCGTGAGCGTGCCCGACGGCGTCAGCGGCAGCACGGTCAGCGCCAACCGCGTGCCCCGCGCGAGATACCGTTTGAAACCGCCCTGCTTGTCGCGGTCCCACAGCACGTCCGAACCGACGATCAGGCCCATGTGCTCCGGCCCTTCGTACTTCGGCTCGCCGATGTCAGCCGCGAAGACGCGATCGTAGTAATACGGAGCCGCCGTCTTGGGAAACGCACTCGTGGCGTAAGGGAGTGATTCGTATTTCTCGATCTCTTCCGGGTCGCCCACCGACTCTTGCCACTTGCGATTCGCAGCCTCCAACTCGGGCGGCAGGCTCAGCTTCTCCGTATTCGGGTCCAACCCCGCGACCGCGATCGGCTGCTTCGCGAGAGTCGTCGTGCCCGGAAAGTACTCCTCGTAGTGAAGACCGCCCTTGAAGTCGTTGATCGTGCAGTATTCGTTCAGGCGGACGCCCACGATCTGGGCCGGCTTGGTTTGCGAGGTATCGGGGACCCGAATCAGGCCATAGTTGACGATGGTCGGCGTCGTGACCGCGACGATGTCCGACATGTGCTTCGCGACATACGTCTCGAATTCCTCGTAGTACGGAAAGCCCTGCATCGAGCCGGCTTCCAGCACCACGTCGCTCAGCATCCCTCGCGAACGCTCCCGGACCGTATCCAGAAACCCGCCCATCACGCTCATGACGACCAGCACCATCGCCACGCAAAGCATGACGCTCGCCACGCCGAAAAACGCGATCAGCTTCGTATGGAGGTACCGCCAGGCGAGGAACCACTTATACATGTATCAATGCGTCTCCCATCCCTGGAGCTGCAATCCCTGGAACTGCGATCGCCCTCACCAAGTCATGCCCGCCGGGCCTTCCCGAGCCGCAGGCTTCAGCCTGCGCGGCCATCCCGCACCGGGTGGCATGGGCAAACTCGTTTGCCCGTGTTCACGTCGGGTGCCACTGGTGGCTTGTCCACCAGTGCCCTTCACCGGGAGCCCCGGTCACTCAGCAACCGACGGCTCACCGCGCTGCGGACGCTGCAACGGAAACAAGATCACGTCACGAATGCTCGGGCTATCCGTCAGCAGCATCACGAGCCGATCAATCCCTACACCGAGCCCGCCTGCCGGCGGCATCCCGTATTCCAAAGCCGTGATGAAATCCTCGTCCATCACAGCCATCGTCTCATCACCCTCGCCCGCAAGCGTCGTCCGGAAGTTCGCCTCCTGGACAGCCGGGTCGTTCAACTCCGTATACGCGTTGCCCAACTCCATCGTCGCGGCAAACGCCTCAAACCGAAGCGCGATCGAATCATCCTCCGGATGCCGCCGCGTCAGCGGGCAAATCGCAGCCGGGTAGTCATACACGAACGTCGGCTGCACCAAGTGGTGCTCGACCGTCGCCTCGAAAACCTCGTTGACCACCACCGCGTCAGCCTTCTTTGCATGTTCGATGCCAAGAGCATCCGCTTTCGCACGAACCGCCGCCGAATCCGCCATCGCCACACCGGCATATTCCTCCAGCAGATCGGCATACTTGCGACGAGGCCACGGCGGCGTGAAATCCAGCACCTTACCCGCAAACACGCCCGTCAGCCGGCCGGCCGCGATCCCGTCCCGCGCCTCATGATAAGCTCCGAGATGGTTCTCGTCCGCATATGCCTTCGCGTCGTCCGCCCGATCCTCTTCCGTAAGCCGAGCACACTCCGCCTCGATCGCCGCACACCGCTTCACCACGCCCTCACGCGTCGCGGCATTGAACCCGGCCGCGGCCATCTGCTCGACCCGCTCCATCATGACTTCGTAGTCGGCGTAGGCCTCGTAAAGCTCGATCATCGTGAACTCGGGGTTGTGCTTGGTGCTGATCCCCTCGTTCCGGAAGTTCCGGCTGATCTCGAAGACCCGCTCCATCCCGCCGACCAGCAGCCGCTTCAGATAAAGCTCCGGGCTGATCCGCAGAAACAGCTCCATATCCAGCGTATTGTGATGCGTCGTAAAAGGCCGGGCAGCCGCCCCGCCATAGATCGGCTGAAGCACCGGCGTGTCGACCTCGTAATAGCCCAAGTCGACCAGACACCCGCGCACCGCCTGAATGATCGCGCTTCGCTGGGCGAAGGTTTCGCGCACATCCGGGTTAGCGAACAAGTCGACATAACGCCGCCGATACCGCAGATCGACATCGGTCAAACCGTGCCACTTCTCCGGCGGCGCCAGCATCGATTTACATAGCACAGTGAGCGTATCAGCCCACACGGTGAGCTCGCCGGTCTTGGTCTTCCCGATGATCCCGTCGACCCCGACGATATCGCCCAGATCGAGCTTCTTGACCACCGGCCATTGCTCACCCAACTCCGCCTTGCTCAGCCCGAGCTGGATCGTGCCGGCCCCGTCGCGGATCGTCATGAACGCAAGCTTACCCATCACGCGCAGCAGCATGATCCGCCCCGCCACACGAACGCGAACCTCGCTCTTAACACCAGCCTCGAGCCCAAGCGGCTCAGCTTGCGCCCGAACCAAGTCCGTTGAGACGGCCCCGTCGAACCGCCCGCCCCACGGATTGACGCCCAGTTCGATCATCGCGTCCCGCTTGGCGATCCGCTGTGTTTTTAATCGATCCTCTTCACTCATAACGATCTATCTGCCGGCCAATTGTAGGGCGGGCAATCTGCCCGCCTTCCTCGGCACGTGCTCATGCATGCCCGCGCCGGGTGGCATGGGCAAACTTGTTTGCCCGTGTTTATCCCGGGTTCATCATGGGCAAACGCCAGCCTGCCCGCGATCCATCCCGACGAAGAAGGCCCTGAAGGGGGCATATAGCCACAGCCCAGGGCAACGCCCTGGGTTCTATGCT
>JAJDDX010000117.1 GCA_029260055.1 Phycisphaerae bacterium | reverse complement strand
GTGCTCGATGACGACCAACAATACGACGAGCGCCGACAAACGCCACATCATCAATACCCCTTCAAGCTCCGGCCCCACGGCAGCCTACCACCGGCGGACCGGAACGAAAACGGGCAAGCGGCACGCTGCGCGCAAGATGTTGTAAGAGGCGAAACGACCGGGCGAACCCAGCGCGATCGGCCGTACGAACGTGGCCATACCACCGGCGGCAGCCCTACGGACAAGCCTGCCCGGGACAATCGCATGGAGCCGCGAAGGGGTACACCGCTCCCTGGAAGCCGCCCACAGCCCAGTTGATGTCCGAAAAGTTGATGTCACCGAAGTCGGGCACTTCAGGCGTGGCCGTGGCACCCTGAAGATCGAGCCATACCTTCGGCTCGGTCTGAATGCTCTGGAAGCCGCGGACCACAGCCGATATGTCCTTGAAGTTCCGGACGGCGTCCGGCGGCATGCCGCCGGTCGATCCGATCACGTCCCCGAAATCGACCACCGTGCGCAGCGCGAGCGGCGGCGAGTAGTTGGCCTCGTTCAGTGCATCCTGACCGTTCGCGATCGCCTGAATCAGATAGGTCTGACCGTTCGAGACCTCGCAGTCGCCCAGATGAACCGTGGCGTCCGTCCAGGGCACGCCGCCATCGTTCACGCTCCAATCCCGATAGTGCGCCGCGCTATCGATCCGAGATTGCAGTTGCGGGCTCACCTCGGGGCCGGCTACCGTTACCTCAGCCGGCGCACCGACCCAGCCGAGCATCGCGTCGACAGCAACATCGAAGACCTCGTCGCCATTCAGGTCCAGGCCGACGCGACGCGCCGTGAGCACGCCCGCGTTCGCGCCGCTCGGATCCATCGACACGTAGCGGTTCTTCGGTACATAACACGCACCAGCCACACATACGGCGCCGTCCACACATTCTACATCGGTCACGCACGGACCGGCCGACTCAGCCACCGGCGACGCCGCCCCACCCGGTGATGGTGCCACTACGGGCCCCTCCAGCTCGCTCGGCGTGCCGGGCTCATAGATGCCGAGCGTAGCCGTCGAATCGACCGGCGCCGCGTCCGCATCGAAGTAGAAGTTGTAGAGCGTCCCCCACCGGAGCGGGTTGGCTGTCGGGTTCACGTCGTACGGTTCGGTCGACCACGAAAGGTCGCCCGGCCCGCGCACGGCAGCCCACACGTCGTTGTGATAAGCCTCGCCCGCCGAGTCCGGCGCATAAAAGCCCACGCCCGTGACCGTCGTGCTCGAAAGCACCGGCACGCTGAACGACCCGACCTTGCGATCCAAGTCGTGGTTATACAAGGCGTACTCATAGTGCCACGTTCCGTCACCGTTGTCCGTGACCTTGGCCGCGAGGATGCACCGCCCGTCGTCGATCGGGTCCGGTGGAATCACCGTGCGCACGGAACCCGGCCAGGCGTTGAGCGCGGGGCCGATCTGCGTGTTGGACCCGCCGATGTCGAACGACCACGTACCCCCGGGCGCTCCCGTAACCACAGCCGGCTCGAAAGCCACGTTGTTCATGTGATAGATGTCGTCATGCGTCACGATGTATAGCTCGGCGAAGTAGTTCGCACCGACGTTGAGTGCCGGGTCGAGATCGTCGTCATGGAGCTGCAGACGATGCTCGACGGCGTCATGGCCGCCAGGCTGGGTTTGAAGGTGCGACCCCTCGTACACATACACACCGGTCCACGGATTGATCTCGCTGCGGGGGCCCGCCAAATGCTGCCCGGCGTTGAGCGACACGCTGTAGGTGTCCGCGCAGCCGATCCCGAGCCGCGTGCCGTCGGAATGTGGAGTACAGCCCAGGCCGCAGGCGTCATTCTGCGAGGCGGCGAAACCGTGTTTGACCCACGACTGCCCGATCTGCTCGAGCCGATCGTCCTTGAGGCGATACATGTTGAAAGCCTCGAAAGGATGCCGCGGATCGGGATTGCCGTACCAGTCGAGCGGCTCGGTACCGGCGTTGCACAGCGTAGCATCCATGGCACACCCGACCACATCACCGAGACGCCCGAACTGCTGCAAGTAGTGCATCTCGCCGATCATGCCGTCCGCGCCGTCTTGCCCCGGAATGACGCAGGCGATGGTCAAGTCGAACGGACCGGCCGCCCCCTCGAACCCAGCCACGCGGATGTAATAGCTGCCGCCGGCGATCACCTCCGCCTCGACGAACGACCCGATTCCACAACCGTCGTTGTCACAGACCATTTCGTTCAAACCCGTGCCCGGGCAATCCGCGTGGATCGAAAGCACGGTGTCGAAGGTTGCATCGCATGTCGACGCGCGAAGCAGGCAATCCTCCAACGGGTCATACCGATACCACACGTCCGGGCTCGTGGATGAGTTTCCGCACGTCGCCGCGCCGTCATTCGTCGCCGTCGCTGTGCTGCCCGTGTGGATACCATCGCCGATCGGCATCGTGTCCTGGCAGTTGTCGGGCGGCGGCGCGAGGCAGGAGACCTGCATCGTGAACGGCCCGACGGCACCGCGCCAGCCGGCCACGCGGATCAGATAGGTCTCGTTTTCGAACGCATCGAGCAACACCGTGGAACGCTGAGCGCACGAGTCGTCGTTGCAGACGAGTTCGTTGTCGGGCGTGCCGGGGCAGCCCGAGTGGATCGACAGCAACGTGTCCCAGCCGGCGCCTCCGCACGTGGTCACCTCCAACAGGCAGTCCGTGTTCGGCGTGAAGCTGTACCACAGGTCGGGCGCGGTCTCCGCCGTCGCGCAATCGCCCATGATGGCCGTCCCGTCCTCCGTCGCCGGAGTCGTGTCCCCCGCCACCGGCCCGGTGGTGATGACGATCGCATCGGCGCACGCGTCGTTGGGCGGTGTGCCGCGTGCATCACCGCCGGCATCGCCGTCGTACACAGGAGCGTCCTCGGCTTCCCCAAGCGCGCCGCCCAGGTCGCCCGTATTGTATTCCAACTGTGCGTCGGCGTTCGCGCCGGTATCAGGCGGAGCGGCTGCACCGGTTAGCGAGTACGAAACGCAAAGAACGACGGCAAGCACGAGATAGACACGGTTGATGTGCATACTTCCATCCCTTTTGGAAGGCCCGCTGGTTGGCCTCTTCATCTGGGTTCCGCAGACAGGACGCTCAGCCGCATTCTACCATCAACCGCCCGCCCGGCGCGCACGAAAACCCGTGCTAGAACGTTTCAACTCTGGATGTAGTAGCAGACGCGTAGGGTCAGCTGTGCGGACCAAAACCCTGACCGGCTTCTCGCTTCCGCAGACGCGTAGGGTCCGCTGTGCGGACCAAAACCCTGACCGGCTTCTCGCTTCCGCAGGCTGAGCCCCCCCTTCGTAAGCGCCTTCTCGAAACAGGCACGCCGGGTCGAGAAGTCCGCATCGCCGAGCCGGCCAACGGAGGCTCCCGCCAAAGTGCTCCCGGACCAAACGGTTCGACCGGACGGTCAAACGCCGCGAAGGACCAGCAAGAAGCTCAGAAAGGCGGTTTGGACTCGAAGTCGGCCCGAGTAGAATGCTCGGTTGGCCTGCGAGCGCTCCGCAGGAACAAGTCAAAACGGGAAATGTCGGTTGAGTGCCGCACTGGCGGCACGATTTATCCAGGAGCGAAGAACAGATGACGACATCTTGCCGATCATGGTGGCGCAATTGTGCCCTGGAGGCGGACTCGGAGATCGCGGCTATCGATCGGATGGAAGACGGCATTGCTCCTCTCTCCGAGAACTTGCCGAAGATTCGAGAACTGATCGCCAGTCTCGAATTGTGCCATCACAAGGCCGAGCGATGGGTCAACAACATCATCGGAACGATCGGGACAGGAGAAACGAACAAAGGCCTGGGCACGCGATCACCCGGTCAGCCACATCCCACCGAGAAGGTGTGGCAGAGTGCTTGCGCCGCCCTCTCGGCATGGGTCGCCGGATGTCCTGCTGCTTCAGTGGACGTAACCATAGGTACGATTCCGGGCTCGCAAATCCTTCGTGGCCTCGAGGAGCGCTCCGATCTGAAAGAATGGCAGGTCCAACGAGTGATCGAGAAGATCCGAAGTGCGATCCACTGGCCGGAATCCCGCAACGACCCGGCCGCACAGTATGTGTGGCTCTTGCTCGGTGGGGACGAGTATGACGCCGTGTACCGCAGCCGATGTCCCGCATACTACAAGGAACACGAAGCGTTCTGGTTGCAGACGGTTCGGACGAGCATTCACGATGTTGAAAATGGCAATCAAGCCGAACTCTCGTTGGGGATCGCCATCGACCTGCTCATGCCATGCCATTGGCGATTCGTGACGAATCTTCAGATTGTCCTCGATGCCATCGGCGGGAGGCTCGATCCGGACGAGCCGTTCGCCGCGTGCGGCAGAAATATCTCCCTGGTACCGATTCGCGACCGGATGGAAGCTGTCTGCAACGCCCTGAAGGTATTCTGCGGCACCGCGGAGTCAGATGAGAAGACGGATAGGGAGTTACTGGCGCAATTGGGACAACCGTCGGAGGCGAAGAAGTGGCTTGCCGCCTCCCTGGAAAAGACGATCAGGCTTCAGTTGGACCCACCCGCCGAACTGCGAGCGATGTCCGCCCTTGCAGGACCCGAGTGGCTAAAAGCAGAGCGCTAACGCCGCCAACGTACTGCCTGAGGCAGCCGTAGGGTCCGCTGTGAGCCTGGGAATAAAACTTGCCAGTGTTCGGGGTAGATGAGTTTGTTTCCTGTCGCGATTGGAGCGTAGGTCATGGATGACACAATTCGTGTTCGGCGTCCGGATCGGGATCAGATGCTTCTTACGCCTTGTCATCTGGACGGTCTTCTTCCGGAGGATCACGACGCTCGTGCGATCTGGGCGGTCGTCGAGCGCATGG
>JAJDDX010000116.1 GCA_029260055.1 Phycisphaerae bacterium | reverse complement strand
GACGCTGTTGTTGTTGCAGTCCGCATCGCAATCGACGGAGAACGGCGGGTCGACCGGCGGTCCGGTCCATCGCTGGCGGAATTCCATCCAGTCGGCGCAGTCAATGTCGCCGTCCGCGTCGAAGTCGCCCGGTTCGCAGGTCGGATCGATCGGGCCGCCGCCTTCTCCTGTGTAGCAGAGTTCGAACTCATTGAAGTCGACCATGTTGACGAAGCCATCGGCGTTGAAGTCGCCGTTAGCCATGGTTACATCGACGTTGGCATGATCGACAATATACCCCATCACGATCCTCGTCATCTGTGCGCCGTGCGTGTAGTCGATGTAATTGGGCGTGTCGACGCTGTCGTTAATCGAGTGGTAGTTGGGATTGCTCAGCCAATCTTCGGAGAAGGCACACGCCTGGAAGCCGCTCCATTCGAAGGGGGCGTGGTCACTGGCATCGAATTGGCCGTTGATGGAGGCCCACAGGCCGTCTCCGTAGGTGGTGGTTGCCGCGGCGATGGCGTTCTTGATTGGGTTGGAGGCGGAGCGGCCGTAGATGTTCACCATACCCGAGCCGCTGTTGAACGCGACCATGTCCGTGTTCACGACTCCGAGGATGTCGTCATCGACGTGCGCCGTGACGTAGGCATCACTTCCGACCATCCCTTGCTCTTCGCGGTCGAACGCGATGAAGCGGAGCGTGTATTCGGAAT
Organism: Phycisphaerae bacterium; assembly: GCA_029260055.1. Classification (GTDB taxonomy): domain Bacteria; phylum Planctomycetota; class Phycisphaerae; order UBA1845; family UBA1845; genus JADFOB01. The sequence goes on along the minus strand of JAJDDX010000116.1, from coordinate 23,791 downwards.
CGTACTGGCTCAGCACGCGCGCCGCCTCGAGCACCACGGCCGTGCCGCTTCCGTTGTCGTCGGCGCCGGGGTTACCGACCGAATCGAAGTGTGCGCAAACGATGTACTCCTGATCCGGATAGGTCGTACCGAGCTTGGTGCCGACGACATTGTGGTACGTGTCGCCGCCATAGCTGAACGGTTCGAGCGTGACGGTTAGCCCGAAGCTCGCCATCGCCCATTGAATGTTCGTTCTTGCCAGGTCGTGCTCGGGGCCGTAGCCGCGGTCATCGCCGTCGTGCGTGAAGAGGGAGTTGTCGAGCACATCCTGATAGGTTGCCGCCGTGACCTGCGCGCCCGCGGCTAGACCCATGTCGGATGCGACCGCCGGCGCGGTCGAAGCGAGAATGATCGCGGGGATCAGAACGAGAAGCCTGCGGCGTACCGTTTGCGCAAGGGCGGTCATCACGACCTCCTGACTAAAGAAGACGCGTGGATGCGTGCCGGCCTGACGCAATCCGGTTCTTGGTCTTGCCCGCGCGAAGCTGCAGGGAAGACCACTGCGATGTCAAAGCCGTCTGCTCGGGCAGCGGCTACGGGCATGGAGCCGCACATTCCGTGTGCCAGTAGTCCATGCCTTGGAACGCCGCTACATCCGCGTTGATGTCGGCAAAGTTGATGTCGCTGTTTGGCAGGCAGGGCACGAGATCGACCGCCTCGCGGTCGGCGTCGGCGAAATCGCCCTGGAAGCCGCGTACCACGAGGTTGATGTCGACAAAGCTTATGTCGCCGTTGTTGTTCACGTCACCCCACTGCCACGTGAGTACCTCGCCCGATTCCATCGACACACCGGTCTCGGTTTCCGTCGTGACGGTGTACGTCGTGCTCGGGATGACTTGCTCGCCGTAGACGGCGATCGTGCCCCACTCGGCGGCGGTCTGATAGACCGGAATGGCGCCGAGCTCGCCGGTGGCCTGGACGTACGCCGAGACGCACGACACGTCGGCGTCGGCCGGGTCGCCGACAAGGAGCAGAGCCACGGGGATAGCGAGCGTTGGCGGCTGAACGGTGACCGAGAGGTATCGCGGCCCCAGGATCGATGCCGCGGGGGCAGCCAGTTCGCAGTCGTCGGGGATGCCGTTGCCGTCTACGTCGGGTGAAGTACCGTCGGCGATGTCGCACTCGTCGGGCGCTGCGTTTGCGTTGCAGTCCTGCGAGGCTCCCGAACTCAGATCGCATTCGTCGGGCACGTCGTTGATGTTGCAGTCGGTGCTGGTACCGCCGTCGACATCGCACTCATCGGGCGCTGCGTTTGCGTTGCAGTCCTGCGAGGTTCCGGAACTCAGGTCGCACTCGTCGGGTACTGCGTTGACGTTGCAGTCGGCGCTGGTTCCGCCACTCACGTCACATTCATCAGGTATTGCGTTGGCGTTGCAGTCGGGGCTGGTCGCGTTGGCGATATCCAGGTCGTCGGCAATGCTGTTGTTGTTGCAGTCGAGGTCGCAATCGGCGTAGAAGGGCGGATCGACGGGCGGGCCGGTCCACCGCTGACGGAACTGAAGCCAGTCCGCACAGTCGATGTCGCCATCGGCGTCAAAATCGCCCGGCTCGCAGGTCGGATCGATCGGTCCGCCGCCGGCTCCGGTGTAGCAGAAGTCGAATTCGCCGAAGTCGACGAGGTCGACGAAGCCGTCGGCGTTGAAATCGCCATCCGCCATGGTCACGTTGACGTGAGCGTTGTCGACGAGATAGCCGACCACGATCCGCGTCAACTGGGTCGCGTAGACGTAGTCGATGTAGTTGGGCGTATCGACGCTGTCGAGCTGTGTGTGGTAGTTGGGATTGCCCCAATCCTCGATGAACAGGCACGCCGGGAAGCCCGCCCATTCGAACGGAGCGTGGTCGCTCGCGTCGAACGAGCCGTGCAGCGCTGATGCGAGGCCGTCGCCGTAGGTCTCCACAGCCGTGGCGAGCGCGAACTTGATCGTGTTGGACGACGAGCGGCCGTAGATGTCGATGCTCTGGGCACCGGTGTTATAGGCGATCATGTCGGCGGAGATCATGCCGAGGATGTCATCGGTGATGTGCGCCGTGACGTACGCGTCGCTTCCGCGGAGTCCTTGCTCTTCGCGATCGAACGCGACGAAGCGGAGCGTGTATTCGGCATCGTACTGGCTCAGCACACGTGCTGCCTCGAGCACTGCTGCCGTCCCGCTGGCGTTGTCATCGGCGCCGGGGTTGTTCACGGAGTCAAAGTGTGCTCCGACGATGTACTCCTGGTCGGGGTACGTCGTGCCGAGCTTGGTACCGACCACGTTGTAGTACGTATCGCCGCTGTATTCGAACGGTTCGAGTGTGACGGTGAGCCCGAAACTCGCCATGGACCATTGGATGTTCGTTCTTGCGAGGTCGTGCTCGGGGCCGTAGCCGCGGTCATCGCCGTCGTGGGTAAAGAGCCTGTTGTCGAGCACATCCTGGTAGGTGGCCGGTGTGACCTGCGCGGCTGCGGCTTGCCCCATGTCGGTAGCCACAGCCGGCGCGACCGATACGACAAGGATGGCGGTGAGCAGAACGACTAGAGTACAGCGGACCGTTTGCGTAACAGCGGTCATCACGACCTCCTATCTAAAGAGGAAACGTGGATGCGTGCCGGCCTGACGCAGCCTGATTACTCGCGGTTTCCGGACGAATTCCCCCAGCGGAAGGCACCGTTCGGCCCGAGTACCGCTGTGACCTCGATACTCAGAACTACGAGTATAAGGCGCGGGACGCTCCCAACGCAAGCATATAGATCGCGTATCAGGTTATTGGCCCCGCCTGATTAAGTCTCTTTTCAGTTTTTCATTCACACTGACTGTACGAGTTACTCATACGGCAAGCGCAGATCCCTGGCGGCGCTCGGTCATGGACAAGGCGTGAGGCCGGCACACGTGCAAGGATCGGCGAACGGGTAGCCGGCGCCCTGGAACCCCTTCACGGCCCAGTCGATGTCGGCGAAGCTGATGTCGCTGAAGTCCGGCACTTCCGGGGCGGCCGATCCGCCCTGCAAGTCGAGCCAGGTCTTCGGTTCGGTTTGTACACTCTGGAAACCTCGCACCGCGGCTGAGATGTCCTTGAACCCGCGGACCCCGTCCGGGACTGAGCCCGTCGTCGAACCGACCACGTCGCCGAAGTCGGCGACCGTCGGGAGCGTCAGGCTCGGCGAGTAGTTGGCCTCATCGGCTACGTCCGCGCCGAGTTCGATCGCCTGAATGAGGTACGTGCGACCGGGCGATACCGCGCAGTCGCCGAGGTTGAGCGTGGCGTCGGCCCAAGCGATACCGAGGTCATCGACGCTCCAGTCGCGGTAATGCGCGGAACTCGAATCCACGAGGCGAGCGATAAGCTGAGTGGCCGTTTCGGGGCCGCTGATCGCGAGGGGCGTTGGCGCGCCGATCCAACCGAGCACCTCCGTTGAGCCGCCGCCGAGGTCCAGGCTGACGCGGCGCGCGGTAGCGGTTCCGGCGTTGAGTGGGTTCGGATCGATCGATACGTACCGATTTTTGGGTGCGTAGCACTTGCCACCCGCGCACGTGGCGGCATTCTCGCAATCAGCGTCGTTCGTGCAACTGGTGGCAAGGCTGTCCTCGCCAAGCGGCCGCGCCGCGGCTGTCGGGGGATTGCCGATCGCGGCGGCTGCGTCCAGGATGAAGAGCCCGCGGGCGCGGTCCGACAGCAACGCGATCGAGCCGGGGAAGCCCACATAGGTGCCCCAGGCGCCGCTGAAGTTGACGCCGTTGTTTTCCGGGTAGGTATCGAAGTAGCCGACCTCGGTCGCGTTGTTCACGTCGCTCACGTTCCAAACGCGCAGCCCGCTGCTGTAGTTGGCTTCGTAGAGGAAGTCGCCGCGCACCATCATGTTGTGGTCGATGGACTGCCAGCCGTTTGTAAACGAAGTCACGTAGAAGGGGTTCTCGATGTCGGCCACGTTGGCGACGTAGGTGGTCGTCGTCAGGACTCCGTTTTCGTCGCCCTCGTCTCCGATGAAGAGGTGCTGGCGATCCTCGCTGAGCCAGCCTTGGTGGCAGATCGACACGTTCGGGTAAGTGACCGTTGCCACGGTGAACATGTTGAGCTTGTTAGTGACATCGACGACGTGCATACCGCTGCCGTACGAGAAAGTGAAAGCGATCTCTCGACCGGCGAACGGGCCTTCGGTGTACGAAGTGACCACGGCGTCGTGGCTGAACCAGCCCGGCCAGTCACCGACCAGGACCGGGTTTTCGGGGTTCGCCAGACTGATGGCCCCTAGCCCGCCGTCGCCGACGTTCGCGCCGATTATGTAGGCGAAGCCGCTTTCCGTGTTGATCACGATATCGTGGGCGGTGGTGAAGGCGTTGTATGTGGTGACGAGCGACACGTTTCCGTTGTCGATATCGGCCAGGTCGACGACTTGAAGACCGACGCCGGCGCCATCCGAGACGAGATAGGCGTAGTGCTGGTAGATCTTCATGTCTCGCCAGATCGTGTCGGTGTTGCCGGAGATGTAGCCGACGATGACCGGGTTGTCCGGATCGGTGACTTCGATGAAGCCGACACCGTTGGACATGCCGTACAGACCGTATCTCCGCCCCGAGGGTGACGTGTAACCCCAGAGGTCGTTGCCGACACTGCTTCCGTCTTCACCTGCGAAATCGGAGATGCGGACCAACGCCCGTAACGTGACGTTCGATGCGTCGTACGGCCCTCCAGCTCGCGCGCTGTCAGCGGTGACCGATAGCAGCCCGAACACGACGATCAAAGCGCAGGTATGCCTGTGAATGCGCACGGCGATCTCCTTCTGGTTTATCAATTACGGTTCCCGGCCCGTAACTCCGGGGCATGCTCCGGCTGCCTATGAGTATACAAGCAGCCGGCGCATAACCGAAGCACCCATCCATAGGCATGGGAGGCGGGGGTTTGCCGCGCGTGAAGCAGCGAGGGAAAAGATCAATCCTGGCGGGCAAATGCTGCGATTTCGTCAGGATTCGTGGGCAACTCGGCGCTGAGCACCTCCGGTTCGCAGCCTGCTTCGGTGACGAGCACGGTGTCTTCCATGCGAATTCCGCCGAACTGACCCGCGATGAGGGCGTCGACGGCCGGCATGTTGATCACGTCGGCGAAGGGTCTGATCATGTCTTCTTGGCGCCAGAGCGCCGGGACGAAGTAGATACCCGGCTCGATCGTGATTGCCATGCCGGGCTCCAGGTCGCGGTCGAGGCGGAGGTACTTGTTGCCGAACTCGGGCCGGCGGGAGCGTCCCGCGGCATAACCGGCAAGGTCGCCGAAGTCCTCCATGTCGTGGACGTCGAGACCGATCAGGTGCCCGACGCCGTGCGTGAAGAAGAGCGTGTGCGCGAAGCGTGCCGCGAGTTCCGCCGGATCACCGCGCAATAGCTCGGCCTCGACGAGGCCTTCGCAGATCACCCGGCCGGCGATGTCGTGGACGTCGAGGTAACGGCGACCCGGTACGCACGCGGCGGTCGCGGCGTGCATCGCGCGGACGACCGTGTCGATCAGATGGCGTTGAATCGGTGAGCACTTGCCGTCGACCGGATACGTACGTGTCACATCGCTGGCATAGCCGCCGGGCTCCTCGGCTCCGGCATCGACCAGCAAGAGGTCTCCGTGGCTCAGCGGGTTCGGGTAAGTCTCGCTGTGGAGTACTTCGCCGCGGACCGAGATGATCGGCGTAAACGACGGGATGCACTCAGCCGCGATCAGCTCGGCGTGGAAGGCGGCGGCGACCCGGGCTTCGGTGCCGCCCGGTAAGCCCGCCTTCATGGCAGCGCGGTGCGCGCGAACGGCGATAGCCGCGGATCGGCGCATGGCGTCCTTCTCATGCTCGTCCTTGATGTTCCGGAGGTCGATGACCGACAGTAGCTCATCATCGTTGGCGGCGTCCACGCCGGCACCCTCGACCCACTCCTGCGTGGGCGGGCAGGGCGGAGTGATGCTCCCGCACGATCTTCCACCGACGATGTCCCGAAGCGATTCGGGACCGGCGAACCGCGACACATCGAGCCCTGAAACGTCTGCGAGCCATTCGTCGCTCGGGAGTTCGCCGAGCCAGACGGCTTCGGCAAAGCCGGCCACGGGTCGCAGCAGCGTGCAACCCTGATCGCCGTCACTCCCGGGCTCGATGACCAGTGCCGCGCCTTCGACGGGCGGGCCGCCGAAGTAGAGGTAGCTGCTGCCCGCGCGAAAAGGGTGACACATCGTCGGCATGTGGCGGGCGCGCGCCCGACCGGCTGCGATCACCATCGTGCGATTCAACTTCGAGGCGAGCTTCGTGCGTCGCGACCGGTAGACTTCAGCGGGTGCCGCCATATTCATGGTTTGTGAGCTCATACGGCCAATTGTCTCCCGAGCGTCCTTGATCTGCAACGGTGGTACGCCTTGAATCCGCCCGGTCCGGGAGTTGTGGGGGGCGCCGCACAATCGACGGCCCGAGGCTGTCGGCCCTGAACCGCGCGGCACGTTGAGGTGCGGCCTTTCAGGTGGCTGTGGTGCCGTTACTCGGGCCCGGTTCCTGGAGCGGCTCTTGGGTCATCCGGCGAGCTGCGCGCAGCCTTTGGCGCAAGAGAACGCTCACGGCGTTCAGGAGCACCGCGGCCCCCGCCGAACCCCAGAGTACGACGGCCCGGGCGACTTCGTCAGCCGGGCTTTCGTGAAAGACGGCGCCCACAAGCAGGAAGTACAACGGGATCGCCAGAATCCGGAGAAGCCTGAACAATTCACCTTCCCGGCTCAGGTTCTGCAGCGCGAAACCCGAGGGGCTCGCAAGCGCATGAAGGCGGTAGGGCAGCAGTGCCGGGACCTTACGCGCGAACTCCGCGTAGGCGTCGCCATGCGCCTCCGTCAGGTACGCTTCCTCTTTTCGGATCGTCGGCAGGTAGACGAACAGGAACCCGATGAAGTAGACGACGGGTAGCCACACGACGCCCGAAATGATGCATATTCCCTCATCGATGAGGAGGTTCGCCAGGTAGAACGGATGGCGTACGAGGCCGTACGGGCCGACGGTCGTGACCGTCCAGTTTCTGACCAGGCAGCCTTTACTCCAGAAGTGAAGTGCCGTGCCGAGAAGGAACAGCACGCCTCCGATGGCCATCAGGCGTACGTCCGGCGTGTAGAGAATCAGGCCCAGTAGGAGCGTCGCATCGCGCAGGAGTCCGCGCGGCTTACTTGTGAGGCGTCTCAGTTTCATTGGTCTGCATGATCCCAGGCCGTTCCACTCGCTAGGCCGCGCATCCTAGACGCTTTCAGCGGTTCGAGTGCGGACAGCATAGGGGCTATTCCTGCGATAGCCACCGATGCGCAATGGGTCCGGTCTGATCGCTGGGCGAGAGCCTAGTCTTTGACCTCGAAGACTAGGTTGGCGTAGTACATGTTATCCAGACGTTCGAGGCCGGATTGCGGCTGGGAGTTGTACTCGTTCTTGACACCCAGCTTCAGCTTCCACACATCCGAATTGGCCAGCGGGATCGCAAGGGCCGTATCCAGCTTGAGCCGGTAGTCGTTGATTTCGTCGAAGGCCGGGCTGTAGACCAGGCTGTGCGTGAACTGCGCCCATGTCTTGATGTCGATGCGATAGTCCAGGCCCAGGTCCAGGACGGCGTTATCATTCGACACGCCGGTGTTATACGACTCGTGTCGGAAACCGACACCGAGTCCGGTTTTGAGTTCGTGGTCCGGTTCCTTGAGCCAGTAGTATCCGCCGCCCGCCGCGATGGTCGTACGGAGGTCGAGGTTCTCGAACTCGTCGTATTCCATCTCCGTGCGTGCGTACCAATACCATCGCTCCGAGAGCATGTTTTCGTACTTGATTCCACCCAGGATCTCGTTGCGGCTTCGCTTGTTGTTCTGCTCGCCGTAGTTGCCGGCGAGGTAGAACCGTAGGAGGTCATCGGACGTCTTGCGGACCAGATCGAAGCGGCCGGTGAAGGTCAGCGTGTCGGAATTGCCCTCGGTGGCGTTTCCACCAAACTCCAGCTTGGCGGACCAGTGCGGCTTGAGGGCCGCGACGGCGGCTTCAAGCTCAGCCTGGTGGGCGATTGCCTCGGGGCTTTGCTCGCCTTCGGGCCACACGGCGTTCAGCGCCTCGACGGGGAAGGGGATATCGCCCACCGCCGTATGAGCAATCGGTTTCTCTCCGTCCGTCGTAATCTCGATGGTCCCGACGAGGCGGTCGCCGCTTTCGAGTTGGATGTTGACGCGCTCTTCAGTGCCGATCGAGGTGATCTGCGCGGCTTCGATCTCGAGCGTACCGGCGAACTGCGTCTGGATGGTCAGCTTGCCGTCATACAGCCGGGTGATCGTGCCCACGATGCGGCTGCCGTCGGTAAGCGTGATCACGCCGGCCGACGCCGAACTCGCAGCGCACAGGAGGAGGGCGAAGCACGCCGCGCGAAAGAGAAAAGAACTTCTCATTGGGACCCTCGCGTTTCTCAGGTAGCCACGACCCGAACAAGTGTTGCCTGTATTCCGCGTTGATGGCCGCCTGACGCCGCGTGATCAGACGTCAAGCGTGCGGCGGCCGTGCCCTATTCGTCGTCGTCCAGCTCGTCGAAAAGGTCGTTGACGGCGTGGTTGACCCAGTCGTTGATCGGAGTGACGATCGCGCTTTGGGCTAGCCCCAGGAATACCGTCCGGCCGTCCAGCGTGGTGGTGGCGGTGATGTCCTGGAAGTTGCACCCGCCGAGCGGAAGCGCGGTCACATGGAGGAGAATTCCACCCATCGCCAGGGCGGCAAACTTCGTCTTGAGACGCCGTGTCGCACATCGCTTCTTCATGTTTACACTCCTACCACTAGGCTCGGTTCGAGTTGTTGGTGCTGCCAACCTCCTGGGTCCGGCGCGCCGCTTGCGCCGCCCTGAGCCACCGACGCTTGGAGTGGTGCAGGGCTCGACAACGCCGCTCTTTTATTTCCCAATGCGGCGTGCGTCAAGAGTTTTTTGTGTTCGGGGTACTTCACGCGACGTGCGTGCGGCACGCGTATGCCTCGAGCCTGGCACGTCACGCGGAGCCGAGCGCACCGGCGAGGCGTGGAGCGTGTTCCGGGGACGGCGGGCAACAGCTCCCGCATCCGTTCCGGATTCCCCAGACTGTTGTTTCTTCGGTAGAATAGGAGGATTGTGGCGTGTCGGGCGGCGCGGGACGGAAGCCCGTGGCTGGGATGCGTTTTCCGTGTCGGGCACGAAGTCGGACGACGACGGGCGAGGCACTGTCTAGAGGTCGGCGAATTCGACGCCGATTCGGCATGCGCCTTCCCCGGTCGGGAGCTTGTAGGTGACGGTGCCCTCCTGATCCATGGGTATACCGGCCAGCTCGAGCTCCTGGAACACCAAGCTCACGTCCGGTCCGATCTGAAACGCCTCGGCGACCGGTACTTTGAAGCCGGCGCCGTGCGGCGACATGTCCACCATGTCACAGGCGCCCGCGCTCAAGCCAGACCGCCATAGCGTCGAACCGACGAACGGCACGCGCACGCATCTTCGCGAATCGAGTCGACGGTTCATGGCCCCTCTCTCCTTGGCTGAGGATGGTCCCCGAAGGCGTTCGTTCGTGTTCCTGCCGGACATGGCCGGGCACGCGCGCCTGGTGTGCCCGGGTTGGGCGTCGGTTTCCGTTTGACGGGCTCTCGCATGCGCAGCCGCGTGCGAGTACCACGGCGTCCAGCTACTGGTGCAACTGGGCTGCGACGAGATGCACGTCCGCATGGAGTCGTGAGACCCGACGTGCCATGCCGGTCGTGGCGCGGCCGGCTCCGTCCAACGGATCGGTCGTGGACAACCACATCCTTGTTCCGACCACCGGGGTGGAGTTGCCTCTAGTCAGGAAAGCCGCTCCACCCGCAGATTGTTCGATAAGCCATCCCTGATGGGCGTCTGTGCCGTCGAGTCCGCTCCACCACACGGCGCCGGAACTCGGTCTTCGGGAGGAACTCCGGCGGTCCTTTGCCGTTGTCATCGCTGTCATCGGGCTACGCTTTCGACTGGGTGTTCGAGCTGAACCATTGCGGGGACACCACGCCTGTCATGCTCCGGGTACCGGTGTCGTTCCGCGCCGGGTCCGGATTTCGACGCGTCGGCCGCTTGTGGTGGTGCCGTCATGAGCGTCTACGTCGTTTTCGTCATCGGGCTCGCTACGGCACGCGACCAGCGAGAGTCGCGAATCGTAGGGTGCGATGCGCGTGATGCAGTAACGCTGGATCTCGCGGCTCGCGTTGAGAAGTTCGATTTCCTCACCAAGCACGATGCGATCGTTGTCCTTGGTGACAAAGGAGACGCCGGACCTCGACGTATCGCTCAGCCATCCCAAGACGTTGAGCGTTCGCGCGGGCTTTCGCCAGAAGATCTTGCCGGCCAACGGATACCTCGGGTCGCTTCGCCGGTCCCGTCGTTGCCTTTTTTCGTGCATCATGGTGCCTTCTCTCCTATGCTTCGATTTCCGCGAAGAGCATCCGTCCGTGGCTGCCGCGGTGCTCTGTTCGTTTCACGATCGCCGACCGGAAACCGAACCTCTCGATTGACGATTTGTCCAGGGCCAGAAACCGCTTGCCCGACGGCAGCGCATCGTGAGGAGAGACGATCATGGCGAGCCCTTCCATGTTGCGCTCGACGATCCAGCTTCTGCGCACTCGCCGTCCTCGATAGACGCGCCACGCTATGGGCTTGTTCAGTTCCCACCGCGGTGACCTTCGACGGTCGATTGCCCCTCGGTCGACTGTTCTTCGGTCATCTTTCATGGCGGTTACGCTCGTTGTGATTGGGGTGGGCGCCGGCGCCGACGAACCGTCCACATACAAGGCCGAAGTTCTCGGAAATCGCCTCCACCCTCTGGACGACGACGGCGCGGCGCCAGCGCTTCTGCCCGTCGGCTCGACTCGACACGAGCCGTGTGCCGGGTCGGGGCGCGTCGCGGCGATCCGCGAGCAAGGCCAGCCCGGTGTCAGACACACCGACGAGGATTCCACGATGCGCTTCTTTATCCGATTCGCCACGCCATAGGACTTCCTCGAAAAGGAACGTGCGCCTGGCCGCACGCCGGTCAGCGAGAATCCACCCGCTGGCGTGTGAGCCCGAGCCCACGAGCTGTTTCTCGGTCGCTGGAGTCGCCATGAGGAGTGCTCCAATCTGCAAAGAAGTGACGTGCGAACTGTCGTGCGTGTGCGGGGCGATGCATGCGTGGGTGACAGACTGGGCATCGCGGCCATGTGCATTCGCCAAGCCCACCGGAGTTTTCCGGGCACATGGTCGGGCACCTTCTGCCGCGGTGAAAGCCGCCGCGGGGCCAAGTTGAGTTTTCGACCTCGACATGTCGTTGCGGGCGAGCACGCGTTGGCTCGCCGAATCCGAGAAGACGTGCGGGCACCAGGCGTCCACCGCCGGTGGAAGAAGGATCGATGCGGTGAAGCCGACTACGCCCAAGCGTGATGAATCGTCGGCATAAAACACGCTCGTGATTACCCCATAAAATACCGAACAACGGGGACCAAGGCGCTCCGGACCCGCCGAGAACAGCGTCTTTCAAGCGCCATGCGTAGCCTGTTTTTTGGCCTGAAGTGCTGCTTGGTTGCGGGCGGCGCGCAGGGTCCGGTCGCAGGCGCTGGGAAAGCCCCTTAACTAGAAGAGAGATCGTGCAGGGCCTGGCGCGAGGGCAATGCACGCAATCCGCTGTTCGACGTACCGATAAAACCGGTCGCCCGCGTGCCCGGAGGCGAGCTCACCGGCGTTGAGGGCGTCGTTCAGTTCACGCGGATTCTCGCCGATTCAAACGGTGGCGCGCGGTTCATGTCTGAGGCCGCGGGTCGAGAATGCTCGTTGCCGAGTCCACGCGATGTTGGCGGAGTTCGCCCGTGTTCAGCGGCGACCGCCCGGGCACACGTGGAGCACCTCTGGTCTATGTTTGCCGACAGCAGAGACGCGCGAACCGTGGCGCAGCCCGGCCGGCGCGCGTATGTGCAATCTACTCTACGAGGCGAGAGCGGCGCGGGCGTTGGATACCGGGGTGTACGGCGCCGCGTCGGCGGGCCGGACATGGCGCTGGATTCGCGGATGCGGCATTTCGCCCCCTCCGAGCTGAGGATCGCGTCGCGGGTTGTGACAAATCGAACATGGTCGACAGCGGCGAAAAAACGACTAAGCCACTCCGCCTGCGCATGATCACGTTCACGGTGGCGACCGCATGGACGCTTCTGGTCGTGTGCCTAGTCGCCTGGGGCGTTTCACACCATCAAGAAGGGACCCAAGAGATCGCCAGGGCCGAAGCGCGCGCCCATTTCAACCGAGACCAGGCGTTTCGGTTCTGGGGCAGCATGCACGGCGGAACCTACGTGCCGATCAGCGAACAAACGCCGCCAAACCCGTACCTCGCTCATATCCCGGAGCGCGACATCGAAACACCGTCCGGTAAGCAGCTCACGCTGATGAACCCCGCCTACATGGTCCGCCAGATGAACGAGGAGTTCGCAGGCATCTATGGTGTGCCGGGGCGGATCACGAGCCTCAAGCCGCTTCGACCTGAGAACGCGCCGGACGAATGGGAACGAGCGGCGATGAGGAGGTTCGAGAGCGGCGCGGAAGAGGTGTCCGAATTCACGCAGATCGATGGCGCGCCACACCTCCGACTGATGCGCCCGATGATCACGAAGAAAGGCTGCCTGAAGTGCCACGGCCATCAAGGGTATGCGGTGGGTGACGTGCGCGGTGGCGTGGGCGTAGCCGTTCCGCTCACGCATCACCTAGCTCGCGAGTCGCGGGAAAGAGCGAGCCTGCTGGTGTCCTTCGGACTGCTGTGGGCCTGCGGGTCGTGCGGGATCGGCCTGGGCTCGCGGCACATCCGAGAGCACATGCGGAAACGGGCGGAAGTCGAGGAGGCGTTACGGAAGAACGAAGCGATTCTAGCCGAAGCGCAGCGCATCGCGCACCTGGGATTCTGGGACTGGGGCATCGCGACCGGTGAGCTCTTCTGGTCTGACGAGATCTATCGTATCTTCGGGTTGGTCCCGCAGGCGTTTGGCGCGACGTACGACGCCTTCATCGAGTTGGTGCATCCGGAGGACAGGGCGCGTGTGCAGCACGCCGTGAACGCGGCCGTTCGAAGCGAGGCGGAGTACGACATTGATCATCGAATCGTGCGGCCGAACGGCGACGTGCGGTACGTCCACGAGACGGGCGAACTGTACCGGGACGCACACGGCGCGCCGAGCCGGATGATCGGAGCCGTCGTCGACATCACCGACCTGAAGCGAGCGGAGTCCGAGCGCGAGGTGACGCTGCATGCTCTCGATCAACGTGTCAAGGAACTCCGGTGCCTGCAGGGAGTCGCCAGCGCGGCCCAGGCACACGATACGCTGGATAGTATGTTCCGACGCGTCGTCGACCTGATTCCCCCGGGTTGGCAATTCCCCGAGATCACGCACGTCCGAATCCGGTTCGATGAGCAAGAGTACGCCTCGGATGGGTTCGTCGAGAGCGGGTGGTGTCAGTCCGCGGAGATTTCGATCCGAGGGGAGTGCCGGGGCTCCTTGATCGTCGCCTACGTCGAAGACCGACCCGAGGCTGACGAAGGTCCGTTCTTGCGCGAGGAGCGGCAACTGGTCGACGGGATCGCGCGTACGCTGAGTGTGGCGACCGAACGACGGCTGACCGAGGAGGCGCTGCGGTTGTCCGAGGAGCGGTTTGCCAGGGCGGTAGCGGGTGCGTCGGACGGCTTGTGGGATTGGGATATCCTTACCGGCGAAGTCTGGTATGCCGTGCGTTTCGAAGCTCTGCTGGGCCTGGAGCCGGGCGAGTTAGGATCTTCTTTGGACGCATGGTCGTTGCGTCTGCACCCGGATGATGTCGAGCGTACGATGGAGGCCGTTCATCTGAATCATGACCGCGGGATTCCGTATGACACGGAGTACCGGCTGCGCGCCAAGGACGGGAAGTATCGATGGTTTCGATCACGCGGGCAGTCATACCGAGACGAGGATGGCAAAGCGACTCGGATGTCGGGTTCGATTCAGGATATCACCGAACGAAAACGAGCGGAAACCGAACTTCAAAAAGCCAATCACGCGTTGCGGCGACTCGCATCGCTCGACAGCCTGACCGGCGTACTCGCTCGCCGTGAGCTGTTTCGACGACTCCATATCGAGTTTGACCGCGCGCGACGATACGAGACCAAGCTGGCCTGCCTGATGGTGGATGTGGATTACTTCAAGCCCATCAACGACGAACACGGCCACCAGTGTGGAGACACTGTTTTGCGCTACGTAGCGGACTCCCTTAGAGGCGTTCTTCGGGAAAGCGACCTGATCGGACGCTACGGAGGCGAGGAGTTTTGCATCGTGCTTCCGCACACGGACATCGTCTCCGCGACGGAAGTCGCGGAGCGGGCGCGGGCACGTGTGGAAAGCACGCCGATTTGGCACGGCGGACAGGTTCTCAAGGCTACCGTGAGCGTAGGTGCCGCGGTCATGGCAGAGAGTGTGGTGGACGCGCCGAATCTGGTTCGCCTCGCGGATGAGGCCATGTACGAGGCGAAGGCCCTCGGGCGCAACTGCGTGGTGACTTCGGGATCCCGGCCCATAGGCGTAGGCGTGATTGCCTCTGACTCGTCGAAGGAAGGCACGGACGCGGGAGTGCCCCCGGAGGACCGGCAGTCCGACGTAGCCAGAGAAGCCGCGGACGGTCTGCTCCATGCGCTAGCCGGGAAGAGCAAGTGGACGTGGGAACACTCGTTGCGCGTCGGGCGTTTGGCCGCCGATGTCGGGCGCAGACAGGGCCTCGCGGAGAGGGACGTGGAGACCGTGAGGGTCGCGGGCGAATTGCACGACATCGGCAAGCTGGGCGTGCCTCGTGAGATTCTCGAAAAGCCCGCGGCACTGGAAGCGTGGGAGAGAAGTGTGATCGATCACCACGCGGAACTCGGCGCGACGGTCATTCGAAATACCGGAGTGCTCGACCGTGAATGGCTCATGGTGCGCTGGTATCACTCGTGCCACGAATCCGAGGGGCGGCGCGAGGGCGAGGCCGAGGGCGAAGCCATGCGGCTCGGGGCGGCGCTCATCGCGGCAGCGGACGCGTACGACTCGCTTACTTCCGACCGTCCCTACCGTCGCGCCGTGTCGCCGGATGAAGCGCTCGCGGAGCTTCGACGCTGCGCCGGCACACAGTTCGATCCGCAGGTCGTCGAGGCGCTCGGAGAGCATGTCGGTGCGGGCAAGTCGGTGGGCGCGACGCTCTGACATCACTTTCGACGTCAAGCCGGGTGAGTGGCGATTGGGAGCGCTGGTGACCATCGAGAGCGACGCCGGCTTGCGGCTACCAGTACCGTTCGACATAGAGCTGGCCGGGCGTCTTGCGAGAGTGCTCTACATACCCTTCACTTTGAAGCATTTCCGTCATCGTCTCGATCATCTGGGGATTGCCGCATAGAAAGATGTGCGTGCTATCCGGTGTCGGGCGGAAGCCCCAGCGTTGTTCGAGTGGCGCGGATCGCCAGAGGTCTTGCACGTATCCCGCCTCGCCGGCCCACGACACGGCCTCCTCGTTCGGGCGGCTGATGACCGGTATGTAGTCGAAGTTCTTGCACAGTCGATCCAGCGTTCGAAGTTCGCTGCGATAGCCGAGGTCCCAGGAGTGACGAGCCCCGTGGATCACCGCGAAGCGACGCTCCACGCCGCATTCGAGCTTGGTCCGCAGCATGCTCATGTAGGGAGCCAGCCCCGTGCCGGTGGACAGCAGTGCCACGTGCTTGTCGGCTGGGACGTCGTCGAGCGTGAAGATGCCGCTGATCTTGGGCGAGAGCCAAAGGCGATCGCCGGATTTGAGCGCGAACAGCCTCGGTGTGAGCGCTCCGGACGGCACCAGCACGATGTAGAGTTCGAGGTACTCCCTCGCCATCGAGGATGACGCGATCGAGTAGGCGCGTTTGATCAGTTTGTCCGGGTCCGCGGGCTTCTCCTGAGGATCGCAGAACCGGCAACGAGGGGCGCTGCCGGGAAGAGCGAGCACGGCAAACTGACCGGCGCTGAAGTCAGGCAGGACCCAGTCGTCGGGCGCCACGCGCAGAATCGCCAGGCCGGGCGATACCTCGATGTGCTGAAGTACGACCGCGTTTAGCTTGTTGTCCATCAGAATTCTCCGTGATCCGTTAGTATAACGGAGAAGGCCCGCGTTTTGTTCCCGGACAAGTGGCTTGCCGCTTATCGCGGGGCGCTGTTCCATCTGATGTCCGGCGGACCCGCACCGTCAATGACAGACGCTGCAATCCGTCGTATCGGCCACGCGGCGGTCATAGTCCTCGGGATTGTGTCGCTCGCTGTGGCATTCGAAGAAGCAGTTGCCGCGGGTCGCCGCGTCATTCAGCCAAAACGCCGTACTGCCGTCACGCCCGTCGATGAAGCCGGCATCATAGCCGCGATCGACCGGATAGGTAAGGTCGATCAGGCCCGGCTCGCCGGGGTCGAAGCCGGCGTGGACGTCATGGCAGGCGATGCAGGGGGAATCCTCGTCCTTGACGTGCTTCTTGTGGCGACCCTTGAAGGCGTTGTCCTGCTGAATGACGGCGTTCTCGACGTGGCAAAGCCAGCATGCCGCGTAGTCACCGTCACCGGTGGTGTACTGGTTATAATCCGCGACGACATAGCGGCCCTTCAGCATGGCCAAGTGCGGCGATCCGTGCAGCTCGTGGCAGTGACTGCAACTGTCGGCTCCGAGCGCCGTCGCGTGCGTCGTGCCGACGAAACGGGACTTGTCGTAGCCGGTTCCCGGTGACGCACCGGGGAACGACACATCCGCGGGCGGAGCACCGTCGTGGCATGTCAGGCAGAAGCCCTCGCCGCCTCCCGTCCACGGGCTCCCGGTATCGGGATTGCGCAGCGGAACTGCGGCACTCGCTTCATGCGGGTTGTGACAGTGAGTGCATTCGATCTTCGAGCCGTCGCCCTGATCCGCCGAGCTGACGTTGTGATGCGAATCGAGAGCGAACATGCTCTGCACGTCGCTCGGAGCGGGGCCGTCCGAATCGTGGCAGGAATAGCAGAAGCCCTCCTCCTGTCGCAGGTCGTCGCCCGGCACGCCCGGCTGGGACCCGTCCCAAGGCGCGAGCATGGCCGTCTTGAGCGAACCGTGTCCGGTGCTGTGGCAGCCGAACGTCTCGCCGTCGCCCATGCACGTGGTCTGCCCCGTGGCGTGGGACGCCGCCGCCCAGAGCGTTTCGTTGATCGTTGGTGGCATCGTGCCGTCGGAAAACGGAGCCGAGCCGTTGGCACCGTCGCCGTCGTGGCAGTCCAGGCAGAAGGGCTCGAGCTTGGCGGCCTCCGTCGGACTGGTCAGTGGATTCCCATCCAGCACGACCACGGCGGCCGGGTTGGCCGGATCATCCACGTTCTTCAGTCTTACGCTTCCCTGCTGGTGCTGCGTCATGTCGTGACACACTGTGCAGTCGGCGTCGGTCACGCTACCTTGCACGTGGTGAGAAGCGAGAGCGAATTCGCCGACGACGGCTCTGCGCGATCCCTGCGTTGACGCATGGCATCCCGTGCAGGATGTCTCACCGGACGGGATGAAGCCGGCGGCATGTGTGTGGCATGCCGTGCAATCGGTGCCGTCGTTATGCGTCGTGCCGGTGCCGTCGTGGAGATGGTATGCCGTCGCGGTGTGGCACACCTGGCAAATTCCGTCGTCCGCTCCGGCGCCATCGTCGAAGCTTCCCGTGCCCGTTCGGGCGGTGAAAACGACCGGCTTGTCCTGGCCGAGCGTCTCGTTTCGGACTGTCGACGCCACGAGCGACAGGTTCGTACCGGCCGGTTCGTGGAGGGCATGGCACTCGGTGCAAGCCGGCGCCCAAGCCTGCCCCGTCGTATGAACGGTTGGATGATCCGCTCCGCTGTGGCATGCCGAGCAGAACGGGACCAGTTGATCGGAATCGCCGCCGACGGCGATCGACGAGGTCGGATTGTTCGGGTCGGACCAGACGCGCACGGTCCCTTGTTGGTGCTGACTCTGGTCGTGGCATGTCGTGCAGTCGGTGTCGCTGAGGGTGGCGCCCGCGAGGTGATGTCCGCCGCTTCCGTCGGCGTTGACGACCGCGGGGCGAGCGCCCTGAGCGCTGCTGTGGCATCCGATGCACGATCCGGCGTTGGCGGACGGCAGGAATCCGTTGGCGTGCGTATGACAGGTGGTGCAGAGCGAGCCTTCGTTGTGTGCCGAGCCGGCTCCGTCGTGACGATGGTACGTCGTCGCCGCGTGGCAGACCTGGCAGACGCCGTCGTTGGCGCCCGCGCCGTCGCTGAAGCTTCCGTCCCCGATCCGAGCCGTGAAGATGACGCCCCGGTCCGCCCCGAGCGTTTGGTTTCGGATAAGGCCGGCGACGTAAGACAGGTTCGTGTTAGATGGATCGTGCAACTCGTGACACTGAGTGCAGGCGGGGTGCCATGAGCCGTCGGGTGTATGCGCGGTCGGCGCGCCCGCACCGCTGTGGCAAGCGCTGCAGAAGGGGGTCAGCTTCTGGGCTTCGGCCGGATCGACGTTCGGGTCTCCGGTCACCACGATGACCGCGCTTGGGCTGTTCGGATCGGTCCACAGGCGCACTTGGCCCTGTTGGTGCTGGGTCATCTCATGGCAGGTCACGCAGTCAGCGGAGGTCAACACGCCGCCCTGCAAGTGATGTCCGCCCGATCCGTCCGCGTTGACGACCGCCGCCCGAGTCCCCTGAACTTCGCTGTGGCATTCGAGGCAAGACAGATCCGCCGCGTCGGGAGCCGAGAATCCGGCCGCGTGCACGTGGCAGGCCGTGCAGTTCTCGCCGTCCTGGTGCGGATCGCCCGATCCGTCATGGAGGTGATATGCCGTCGCCGTATGGCATACCTGGCAGACGCCGTCAGCAGCGGCCAAGTCACCGTCATCGAAGCTTCCCGGGCCGGTGATCGAGGTGAAGACGACGGTTCTGTCCTCATCGAGCGTGGCGTTGTAGATCGTAGCGCGGACTAAAGAGCGGTTCTCGCTGCCGGGATTGTGCAGGTCATGGCAGGTCGCGCAGGATGGCTGCCATCCGCTACTGCCGTCGTGAGCCGCGTAGTTGGCCGCGGCATGACAGGCCGCACAGAACTCGCCAAGCTTGTCGGCTTCAGCCTGCACGCGCGCGGGATCGCCATCGAGTGCGACCACCGCATCGGGCGCATTCGGATCGAGCCAGAGACGCACGCTGCCCTGCTGATGTTGTGTCATTTCATGGCACACCACGCAGTCGGAATCGGTGAGCGCCGCGCCGGTCAGGGTGTGAACGCCGGCGGTCGTCTCGCCGACGATGGGGCGTCGATCACCCATGGCGAGCGTGTGGCATATGGTGCAGGGTAGGGCGTCGGGATTGTCGCTATCATCGCCTGGATCATCGATGTCAGCCGGCGACAACTCGTCGTCGACATCGCCGCCACCGGGGACGTCGTTTTCATCTCCGTCGCTCGGATCGTCGACGCCGGTGAGCGAACCGTTGCCGTCAGGTGCCGGCGTACCGTCATCAGGCACGGGGCGGCTGAAGCAGCCGGCCAGCGCGGCTGGAAGAAGTAGAACCAGAATCGTAACCAACGTAACGCGAGAAACCGTGGACCTCCGGTTTAGTCGCTCCATGTCGCCCCCTCCGCTTGGCATGCTCCTCTCACGTATCGAACTGCCGCGGCGCGCAGGCATGGCCTGCTCTTCCGCGATAATCCGCCGTGTCGGCCGCAAAGCGTCCCCCCCGTGACGACATGGGAGCCATCCTCAGGCGCGGCGGTGGCTTCGCGATGGAGCGATAACCACACTGCCCGAAGACTTCGGCCCGACACGGTAGCTTACGATTCGTACGAGTGTCCGGTGGCACTCCTTAGAGCGCATTTATGCGGTCGTAGGAGCGGGCGGCAAGCGAAGGGAATAAACACATCATCTGGCGTGTGTTCCACGGTGTGGGCGGAGGAGCCCGCATGCGATTCGAGCTTAGTGTGTCATGATCGGGCGCGATGCTGCCGTTTGGCGCCGGGGGACCAGGTGCGTCTCGGGGTGGTAGCGGGTTGACCACAAGCGACAGGAGGCTTGATGCCGACCGAGATGTCGGTAACCTCCGCCGGAGTTATCTGCCGCCTTGGGCCCGCGGGACCAACACCACCGAGAACGGAAGCGTATTGGAGAGGCTTTGATGGATGTAGGGACGGATGTCCACGACCGAGTCCGAGAATACTACGGCCGCGTGCTGAACGGCAGCCGCGATCTGAAGACGGACGCCTGCTGCTGCCCTGACGACATGCCGGAGCACATCAAGGCGGTACTCGCTCAGATCAATCCGGAAATCACCGAGCGGTTCTACGGCTGCGGCTCGCCCATCCCGCCGGCGCTCGAAGGGTGCACGGTGCTCGACCTCGGCTGCGGCACCGGGCGCGATGCATACGTTTGCTCGAAGCTCGTGGGCGCATCCGGAAGCGTAATTGGTGTGGACATGACAGAGGCACAGCTCGATATCGCGCGTCGGCACGAAGTCGGCCAAGCGACGACCTTCGGCTACGCGACCCCAAACACGTCCTTCCGGCATGGCTACATGGAGGACTTGGCGGCGGTCGGCATCGAAGATGACTCCGTGGATGTCGTGATCTCGAACTGCGTGGTCAATCTGTCGCCGGACAAGCAGCGTGTGTTCTCGGAGATACTCCGCGTGCTCAAGCCCGGCGGCGAGTTGCTCTTCTCGGACGTATTCGCCGATCGTCGCCTTCCGGCTGCGTGGCAAGAGGACAAGGTCCTGGTCGGGGAGTGCCTTGCCGGTGCGATGTACATCCAGGACTTCCGCCGCATGCTCGGCGAACTCGGTATTCCGGATTACCGCGTCGTGTCGCAGCGGCGTTTGTCGTTGGGCGATCAGCGAATCGGCGACATGGTCGGCGAGGTGCGGTTCTATTCGATGACCCTGCGGGCGTTCAAGCTCGATGGTCTGGAAGATCGCTGCGAAGACTACGGCCAAGTCGCACGCTACGCCGGCACGATCCGGCAGGAATCCCACGCCTTCGTGCTCGACGATCATCACAAGTTCGTGACCGGCAAGCCGGCACTCGTATGTGGAAACACCGCCGCCATGCTCGAAGACACGCGCTACGCCGCGCATTTCGAAGTCGACGGCACGCGTGCCGTTCACTTCGGCCTGTTCGACTGCGGTGGGGCGGTGGTCACGCCCGATGGCGGCGCGGCGGACGGCTACTCCGCATGCTGCTGACGCAGAGCGACGGTCATTGCCACCATGAAGTGGTCGGAGAGCTGCGACCTGATCGTTTGCCTTTCCAGGATTGCGAGATCGTCGCTGACGACTATGTAGTCGATCGTTCGGACGGGGGCTTCGGCACTGAACGTGTAGTCTGCGGGGCCCTGCGGAAGCAGCGTGTGATAGCCTTTGCCCTCGAGCAACACGTCCATGGCGTTGTCGCCTTCCGCCGTCTTCGGTACGGTTGGTGTCCCTGACGGGGTCGAGTTGAAATCGCCCAGCAGGACCGTCGGCATGCGGGCGGCCGCCACGCCGTCGTGCCCGAGAATCGTGCGCATGCCGCCCACTCGGATCGCTTCGTCACGCGAATCCAAATGAACGCCCACGACTTCGATGTCACCGATCGGCGTGTCCGCGGTGCAGGTGACGGCATCATGTTTGCCCGCGAGCAGGTTCTCTACGGCTGAGAGCGCCGGCAATGAGATCAACGTCTCGTGGCTCAGAGGGTACTTGCTCAGGATCGCGTTGCCGAAAGAGCACTTCAGAAACGGGACGCCGACATGGGCGTTCTTCTGCTCGCACACATACCTGTAGCCCGCCGCCTTTGCGATATGAGCGGCTGCGTCGATTCGCCGGCTCCAGGTCGAGTCGAAGTCGACTTCGTTCAAGACGACGATATCGCAATCCGATGCCTTGATCTGTGCCGCGATCATGTTGAGATGAGCGATCACTAACCGGCGTGTTCGGCCTGTCCAATTGCTGACATCGGTCCCGCAGCCTCGGCTGTGCGCGATATTGTACGTGCCGACCTTGAGCATCGTCTTTCCAGGAGTCCCCTGGGGGATGTCCTCGAGCACGAGATGGGCTAGCGGATAGAGCTTGCCGTAGATTCGCGACGAAACGGCAATTGCCGTGAGCAGAAGGGCGCAGGTGATCGCGACCCACATGGCCGTCTTGAGTTTTCGTCTCGCGGGTCGCGCCATGAGACGGATTGTATAGCGCAGGGCGGGCACCGCCATTGCCATGGCCGCCGGGACACGAACAACGCCGCCGAGAGGCTCGGCGGCGTTGTGTCATCGATCATTGTCGAACGCACTCCGGCGCTCGGCTTGTCTGCAGCGTGTCCTCAATCCCCTTCGCAGGGCCCCAGCGTGTCGCCATGCGCGAGGTGGGCGTCGACGGCCGCCTGGCTGCCTACCGTGATGGTGCGTGCGTTGTCGGGATTGCCCGGCGGCCTGTGGCAAAGAACGAACCCGCCATCGTTGCCGCAATCGACCGCCCGACACGTCGACTCGGGACCTTGTGGTTGGCCGCCCCCCGCTGTGCAAGCGTCCGGCGCCAGTTCCTTACAGCGGGCATCGGCGAAACAGCAGGCCTCAGTCAAATGGGGCGGCGCCTCGCAGTTGTCGCGAATGCACGCCTCCACGAACGCGCGTGCCTCGGCGCCGCAGTCTTCTTCGGTGCCCCCCGCATCCATGCACTCACGGAAGATGTGGCCTCCCTCTCCGTGGCAACGACGCTCGCAGTTCGGCGGCCGGGGCGGACAGTTCTCGCGTACGCAGCCCTCGACAAAGGCACGCGCCTCGGCGGCACAATCTTCTTCGGTTCCGCCGGCTGCGATGCACTCGCGGAGGATGCGCCTGCCTTCCGCTTGGCAGCGGCGTTCGCAGTTCGGCGGCGGGGGCGGGCAGTTCTCGCGC
This sequence comes from Phycisphaerae bacterium, assembly GCA_029260055.1. Classification (GTDB taxonomy): domain Bacteria; phylum Planctomycetota; class Phycisphaerae; order UBA1845; family UBA1845; genus JADFOB01. The sequence continues at coordinate 881 of JAJDDX010000116.1, read as the reverse complement.
AGGCACTCTTCGATGAACGCACGTACCTGGGCTTCGCAGTCCTCTTCGGTTCCCCCGGCTTCCATGCACTCGCGGAGGATACGTCCGCCTTCTTCGTGGCAGAGACGCTCACAATCCACCGGGCCGCAGTCGGCTGTTTGGCATGTCGTGTCGGGGCCTTGTGGTTGGCCGCCCTCGCGCATGCAGAGCTTGGGCACCAGATCCTCACAGCGGCCGTCCTCGAAACAGCACGCCTCGGTTGCCGGCGCGCCACAATCGACCATTCCGCATGTCGTCCGTGGTCCCTGTGGTTGACCGCCACCATCCATGCAGGCCTGCGGCATCAGTTCCTCGCAACGGCCATCCGCGAAGCAGCACGCCTCGGGGTCGACGTAGCGACCGGCGCTGTGGCCGTCCGTTTCGTCTCCAATGGAACTCAGCGCCGACTTTCCGGCCGGTGTGGCGGCTGGATCATCCGTGCCACATCCACCAGCCAAGGTTACCAACACGGCGGCAGTCAGCACGACGTGAACAAGTAGCCACTTTCTACCGTTCATAGTTTCATCCCCTTGTCCGCAGGTGTTCGATTGGCCGACCTCATAGATCGGCTTGCTTCTCTGGATTCGACGGACGCGCGCTTCGATGGAGCGCTGTTCTGCCGCGCGTTGTCTAAATCGGGGCGTCCGCCGGTGCGGACGCGCCCGCGTGGTCATCGAAGCTGGAGCTTACTCCCGGTCGTCGCCGCCATCGGGCCGGTCGATGTCGTTGTCGTTGGCGCCCCGGCTGACGCGGCGCTGTGCGAGGCTCACGACGAATTCGATCTGTTCTTCGGTCAGACCGAGTTCCACGAGGTAGGCCTTCAATCGTTCGTCCAGCTCGAACGCCTCGCCCTCCGTCTTGAT
>JAJDDX010000115.1 GCA_029260055.1 Phycisphaerae bacterium | reverse complement strand
CATGCCTTCGACGGTGAGCATGGGCGAATGGCTGTCGGAGTCGGACTTGCCTTCGCCCGCAGCGGCGCTCTGATCGGCGAGCAGTTGCAGCAGGTCGGTGACATTGACCTTGCCGTCGCCGCTGAGGTCATAGGCGAGGTTGCCGCTGACCATGGCTTCCTTCATGCCGTCCACAGTGAGGGCGAGGGCTACTCCAACACGGCATGGTCGGTCACGCAGACCGCCACGTCGATCACATGGTCGACGCTGGACAACCCGATTCGCTGGGGCACGCTCTACAACTTCCGGTTCGATGCGGACAAGCCGCCGTGGCGCGGTGACACCGAGGTCGGTTTCTACGAGCCGGGCACGCCGATGGACCGTACCGTCACGGCGCAGTACCTTCCGGCGGCCGACTGCAACGGCAACGGCGTGGCGGACATCCAGGACATCGCGGGAAGCTCGTCGGACAACAACGGAAACGGGATACCGGACGAGTGCGAACCGGTGGCTCCGCTCGCGGACGCCGAGGGCCCGCGGTACCTGGCGGTCCAAGTCACCGGAAGCAGTCCCTCGTTCGCTCTCTACCTGACCGGCGATGCGGGTGACCCCGCCATCTCGTGCGTGGCGGCCTACATCCAGGCGGACGGCACCCTGGGCCCCAACGCGGTGTTCCAGGACAGCGAAACGTGGGGCACCATGATTCACGTGAACGGACTCGAGGTTATTCCGAGTTCGACATACAACATTCAGCTCGATAGCGGCACGCCGGGTAATCCGATCCTCGACCCGCCGACCCAGGCGACGACGTGGATGTGGGGCGATGTCGATAACAACGGCGTCGTCAACTTCACGGATATCAACTTCGTCGTGCAGGGCTTCCAAGGGGACTTCTCGCAGATCTCGCTCGAGAACGTCGACCTGCATCCCTCGGAGCCGAATCAGATCCTGAACTTCTCGGACATCAATTGGGATGTCGCCGCTTTCCAGGGAGGAGCCTATTTCGATCACGGCGTTGTGCCGTGCCCCTAGGACGCGTCGCGCCTGACTGAGCTGCCTCGTGCCTGCGACGGCGCGCGGGAGCGTAAAACGAAATGACCGTACTGCCCGCCGCTCGATGCCTCTTGCATCGGGCGGCGGGTTTTTTCATGGGTGCCGACTCCGGGCGACCCTCGGGTTTCCGTGTCGTGCATATGGCACGAACCGAATCTGCCGTGGGCGCTGCGGTCGGGTCCGTTCGGGGGCTTTGCCGCGCGCACGAGGTGGGGTCCGGGCGCGTCGCGGCGCCCGATCTTGGCACATTGATCGAGGACCGCGGCTCAAGTGTGATCCGATAACTATCCGCTACGGGTGTGCTTTTGCTGTAATTGCTGTGGCCCGGATGGCTGGGGCGCTGCCCGCTCGATCGATCTATCCGCCGAAACGCGGCCAAGATCGGCCTTGATGGAAGCGGGACTTTCCTTTCGTTTTCGTAGCTTAAGGATGAAGTTGATAAACCAATGGGGCCCCGGAAGCCATGCCGGACAGGCAAAACGTCTTCGAAAACACTGGCTTTTCAGGATGGTAAAGGTTATATTATTAACCAACCCTGGCCGGGGGGCGTGTGAGCGGTGGGGTGATGCTGCATCCGTAAGGCCAGGCACTCCTCGCAGAATGAGATCGATCTTCGGCTGTGCGCACGTGATTGCATAATGCGTGTCGCGTCTTCTGCGCTGGTAGGCAGATTGGGAGTTCACCATGAACAGGTACAGGGTTCCGACGTACTTCCTCGTGACGGTGGTTGTGATCGCCGTGTGCTCGGTGTCATCGTCCGCTGACGAAGTTTGGACGCTTCACAGCGGCACCAGCTCACTGGGCCTGGATGCAGGCGCCATGGCCGAACTCGGCCTTACCGCCGAACGCCAGAGCGACGCATCGTCGCCCTACCAGACCGACGCCGGGGTGGGCCTCGCGCTCGATCCCGCGTCCGATCTGGTTATCGGCGTGACGGAAGGGAGTGTGACTGATCTGTTCGGCCGCCACCTGAAGCTGGCCGACGGCATTACCTTCGTCTCCGCATCGGGCATCCAGACGGTCCACGATATTGTGGTCGTCGGGAACGATCCGTTCGCCCGCGCGTCGTTACCCATGCTTGGCGACGCTCCCTATCTGGAGCTTCACCGGGTGAAGTTCGGTTTTGACGCCAAGGCACAGTCGTTCGCCATCTTCAGCCAGAACGTGCTGATCTCGCAGCCGCTCGCGGAGGCGCTGGGCGATCCGAGCCTCGCGGGCGAGCGTGTCGGCAAGGCCAACGTCAGCGTGTTCGGCCTGTGGGTCGGCGGGGATGATCCGGTGATTCCGACGGGACCGCGACCCGACGACGGCGCTCGGATGGGCACGATCGGTCCCGACATGGAACACTGCATGATCGATGATTTTCGGCAGTATGGTCGTTTCGAGGACAGAATCGGCGCGACCCTGGCCAACACCTCATGGAACGTCGGCGATGAGGAACTCCTGTGGCACGGCATGCCCTCTGAGGACCATCCTTTCATCGTGATGAACATGTTCCGGCTCAAGGACGACCGTTTCGAACAGATCGGTCAGTCGTGGATCAAGCACGGCTTCTGCGCGCTGGACAGCACGCAGTGCGGCGGTAGCTGCAGCCCCACGGGGTGCGGCACGCTGGGCCCCAACTGCACCGATACGTATGGTTCGGGCCTCAACGCGGGGCAGAACGGCCTTGGCCCGCGCGCTGAGATCAACCCCTGGACGGGTATCTGGGACTACTCGGGCTCGCACAACTCGCTACCCAGCCACAGCCACAACGGGGCTGAGCACCGGATCGACATACACGATGCCGATCTCGACTCGGCCCAGCTTGGCGGGGGAACCTACTATGGTGAGAGTTACTACGTGTGCTTGGACGACGTGAACGTCTGGAATAGCGCGGCGTATAAGCCGGTCACGGTCAGCGGTTCGCCGGGTGGCACATGGTCGTTCGGCATGTCCAGTTGGGGCACGCCTCCGGGCATCGGCTTCGCCCTCGACGCCTGGACGGGAGCGGATACGAACGTGTTCGGGCCCGATATGCCGATCATCGAGTTCGTCTCCACTGACGGGCGTAGCGTCCTGAGGACGAAAGCGACCGACCTCGGCGGCAATATCTGGCATTATGAATACGTGATCATGAACGTGGACATGGACCGCAAGGTCGGTTCGTTCACCGTGCCGCTGCCGGAGGGGACGATCCTCACCAATGTTGGATTCCACGCGGTGGACAGTTATGGCGAGGGCTATTCCAACACGCCGTGGACTGTGACACCGGCGTCTGACTCGATCACCTGGTCGACGGTCGACAACCCAATCCGCTGGGGCACGCTCTACAACTTCCGGTTCGACGCGGACAAGCCGCCGTGGCGCGGGGACGCGGAGGTCGGGATGTACGAGCCGGGCACGCCGTCCAGCGTGACCGTGACCGCGCAGTACCTCCCGGCGCCGGACTGCAACGGCAACAACATCGCCGACGTTCAGGACATCGCCGGCGGCGCGCCTGACAACAACGGAAACGGCATTCCGGACGAATGTGAGCCGGTCATGCCGCTCGCGGACGCCGAGGGGCCACGGTACCTCGCGGTCCAAGTCACCGGAAGCAGCCCCTCGTTCGCTCTCTATCTGACCGGTGATGCGGGCGACCCCGGTGTCTCATGTGTCGCCGCCTATATCCAGGCCGACGGCTCGCTGGGCCCGGATCCGGTGTTCCAGGACAGTGACACGTGGGGCACGATGATTCACGTGAACGGACTCGAGATTCTTCCGGAGTCGATGTACAACATCCAGCTCGATACCGGCACGCCCGGCAGCCCGGACCTCGGTCCGCCGACCCAGGCGACGACGTGGATGTGGGGCGATGTCGATAACAACGGCGTTGTCAACTTCACGGATATCAACTTCGTGGTGCAGGGCTTCCAAGGGAACTTTACTCAGGTCTCGCTCCAGAACGTCGACCTGCATCCCTCGGTGCCGAATCAGATCCTGAACTTCTCGGACATCAACTGGGATGTCGCCGCTTTCCAGGGGGGAGCCTATCTCGATCACGGCATTGCGCCGTGTCCGTAGGCCGCGCGGAAACGACCACGCTGCGACTCGGGTGCGACGGCATCCCGTAGCGTGGGGAAAGAAGATAAGAGCGCTGCCCGCCGTCCGGTGCGATTCGCATCGGGCGGCGGGCGTTTTTCATGGCGCGCGCGGGTGGCGCGCAGGCCGCCTCGTTCGCCGCAGGATCTCGGCGCTATTCCTATGATCTTCCGCGCTCGGTACCATGGCCCGGCATGGGCGCCATCCACGTTCACAACTTGAAGAAGACGTATCGGGTTCACCGGAAGCCGCAGGGGCTTAGCGCTTCGGTTCGGTCGCTGTTTCGGCGGCAATACAAGATGGTCCGGGCGGTCGACGGCATCAGCTTCGACATCGAACCGGGCGAGATGGTCGGCTTCCTCGGCCCCAACGGTGCCGGTAAGACCACGACCCTGAAGGTCCTCAGCGGGTTGATCTATCCCACCGAAGGCCACGTGCGCGTCCTGGACTTCGTTCCGCAGGAGCGCAAGAACGCCTACCGCCGTCAGTTCGCGCTGCTCATGGGGCAGAAGAACCAGCTCTGGTGGGATCTGCCCGCGGCCGAGTCGTTTCGTCTCCATAAGGAAATCTACACCATCGACGACGAGCGTTTCGAGCGCGTGCAGGACGATCTGACAGAGATGCTCAGCGTGAAAGACCTGCTCAATCAGCCCGTGCGAGAGCTGAGCCTCGGGGAACGAATGAAGATGGAGCTGATCGCGGCGCTGCTCCATTCGCCCAGCGTGCTGTTCCTCGACGAGCCGACGATCGGCCTGGACGTGGTGGCTCAAGCGAGCATCCGGCGATGCCTCCGCGACTACAACCGCGACCATGGCGTGACCGTACTGCTGACGAGCCACTATATGCAGGATATCGAGGCGCTGTGCGACCGCGTGATGGTGATCAACCACGGTCGCCTCGTCCACGATGGACCTCTGCAGACCATCATCGAGCGCTTCGCGGCGCACAAGATACTCACGCTGAGGTTCCAGGAGGGCGCCTGGCCCGATCGCATCGAAGACGTGGGCGACGTGATCGAGTTCAATCCGCCGGCTGTGACCCTGCGCGTGCCGCGCGAATCGGTGACGCGGCACGCGGCTGAGCTGCTGTCGGCCTACGCACTGAGCGATGTGAGCATCGAAGACCCTCCGATCGACGACGTGATCTCAGCCATGTACGGCGACTCGGCGATGATGACGCCCGATCAGGAGGCGTCCGGTGCGTAAGTACTGGATCGTCTTTTCGGTCGCCCTTTCCGAACGCCTGGTCTATCGCGCGGACTTCTTCCTGGCGACGTTCCTGCGGTTCATCCCGATCGTTACGACGATCCTGCTCTGGCGGGCGATCTACGACGGCGGCGGACGAACTCAGGTCGGCGGTTTGGCCTATTCGGAGATGGTCGGTTACTACCTCTTCGTGATGATCACCCGGGCGTTCGGCTCCATGCCGCGCCTGGCGACCGATATTTCGACGGACATCCGTGACGGCGGCCTGCGCAAGTACCTGCTGCAGCCGATCAACTACCTCGGCTACTGCATCACACTCCGGGCGGCGCACAAGATCGTCTATTTCGTCATGGCGGCTGCGCCGTACGCCCTGGTCTTTTGGCTGTGCAGGGGCTACCTGCCCGGTTGGCCAAGCGGGACCATGCTCGTCCTGACGATTGTCTCGCTCATCTTCGCATTCATGCTGGGGTTCGCGATCAACAGCCTGATCGGGCTGATGGGCTTTTGGTTTCTGGAAGTGGCGAGCTTCGTCCACGTGTTCATGACCGCACAGTACTTTCTCAGTGGCCACATGTTCCCGCTGAGTCTGCTGCCGGAATCCGTGGCGCACGTCGTGATGTGGCTTCCCTTCGCCTACGAGACGTACTACCCGACGATGATCCTGGCCCAGCAACTCGACGCAGCCGCCGCCGTTCGGGTCATCGCGGTGCAGGCTCTTTGGGTACTTGTGCTACTGGCAGCGGGTCAGTGGGCGTGGATGCGCGGGCTGCGGCGTTACGCGGCCTTTGGAGGATGACGACGGTGCGGGCACGTTACGGGCGGATCATCCTGCGGTTCTGGAAGAACAGCCTCATCCGTGAGATGAGCTTCCGGGGCCATTTCATCGTGAACGTCACGAGCGAGATACTCTGGATGGGGCTGCTGCTCGTGTTCATTCGGGTGATCTTTTCGAAGACCTCGAACGTGCGTGGCTGGAATGAGGAGCAGTACTTGTTCCTGATGGGCACGCACATGCTGGTGACCAGCCTGTTCGGTGCGTTTTTCTACAACAACTGCTGGCGGCTGGCTGAGCTGGTGCGTAGCGGCGATTTGGACTTCGTGCTTCTGCGGCCCGCGAGTGCGCAGATCCTGCTGAGTTTCGAGCGCGTGGATTACTCGTCTTTGGCGCGGATTCCGATCGGGGGGACGCTTTGTGTGTACGCTCTGGTGTCGCTGGAGCAGACGGTGACGGCGTCGCAGATCGGGCTTTTCTTCGTGCTGGTGCTGTCCGGCGTGGTGATCATGTACTCGTTGCTGTTCATGTTCGCGGTGTCGAGCGTGTGGCTGATCCGGCAGACGAGCATCGATCATCTTTGGTTCTACGCGGTGAGCTTGGCACGCTATCCGGCTGAGATCTACCGCCAGTTCGCCGGAGGCTTCCTCTACTTCGCGTTGGTGTTTGTCGTGCCGCTATTGCTGGTGGCGAACCTGCCGGCCAACGTGATGGTGCGGGCGTTTGATCCCTACTTGGCTGCTTATTTCGTGGTGTCGTGCCTGGTGCTGCTGGGGGTCTCGTCGCTTGCGTTCCGCTTCGCGCTGCGGTGGTATCGGTCGGCGAGTAGTTGAGGAGCTGTGGCGCTGCGATCGGGGCCCGGCCGGGGGTCAAATGGCGCGTCAGTCGTGATGCACGCGCGGGAAGAACTCGTCCAGGTCTTCGCGATCCAGGATTGGCGAGTTCGATGCCCATTCATGTCGCCGCGTCCTCGATTCGAGGGCTGGCGCTGCGTACACAAACCGTCGGTCGTATTGCTCGTAGAGCGTGGCGAAGAAGCTCCGGAGTTTTAACGGGCTGTCCGGTTCGGGGAAACTGGGAAGAACCTCACCGAATCCGGGTTCCTCGGGGTTCACGAGCGCAAGCGCGACGCTCTCGTACTTGGAGGCCTCTGCACGAACATCGTTACGTCCTGCAAGCCGAACGAGGACGTCGTGGTAACGGCGGATGGAATCAACGATTGTGCCATCTGCCTTGATCGCAACATCGTTCGATGGGGTGTCTGGCCCTTGGCGGTTCGCACGGATCACGACGAGGTAGCCATACACGAGCGCAGGATAAGAGATGTGCAAGTTGGTGCAATCCCCCACAGCCTCCTCCATAGGGTTGGTAAAGTTGCGGAGTGCTCCGAGCGTCCCCTTGACCGAGACCGCGACAACCGGGCCAATGCCGTCCTTACATACGGTGACGTCGACGTTCTTGGTCTTAAGCCCACCAAGTATCGGCCGCTCGCCGGCAGCTCCGGCATCGCGTGCGAAGTCGAGCAGCCAGCGTCCGCCGCGTTTTGTTGCCGAGATTGGAGGGCGTGGAGTTATGTCATCCGGATGGAACCCGCCCTCGGTGACGAGACGGCAGGCAACATACCAGTGAAGCGGTTTGATGTGCTCCTGAGTCTGATGCCGAGACGTATCGACTGCGAATGCCGTCAAGGCTTCGTGCAAGGTCGTCCACCTGCATTTCTTCGCTTCACTCACGATAGTGTCGCCATTGCCTTAGCTGATCAACGCCTTCGGCGATCAGTTGTCGATCCGAAGGGGATTGAATGGGGTTCCGCGTCAGGACCACGCGAGCGGCCTCACGTGGCTCCATCTTCAACATTCCGCCGCCCAGAGGATGGCCCTCGAACTCCGAACTCAAGGCCGTGAACTCACGTTTCCACGTCCTAAGAAGGGCTCGCTTCGCCATTCCGCCGGTTAAGCGTACCACGTGGACCGAGTTAGTTCCAACGCAGCCTGCCTCGTTGGCCACGAGGGACGGTCTAGTCCCGCTCATGTAGGTAAGGAAGGCATCGGGAACAGTGACATCGGGTACGGCGTACCACGGATCGCGCATACGGCACTTGTAAGTGGCGCGAGCCTCCCGTGCAGGCTGGGATTCAAGATAGCGTGTTACGGATCGTGGCAACGAGTCTTCGCAAGTCAGGCGCAGGAGCATCACCGGGTCATCGCGACGCTTCCAGTCTGCGACGGTCGCCATGGTAACGGTGCCATTTTGCAGCGCCCGCCCGTTGCGGACTGCGGGGACCAGGAACCGGTCGGGGATACGTTGGCGTGCGGAATCTGAAGGGCGAAGGTGGAAGAAGTCGTTTGCGCCCGTTACGTATCCGATACCCACGCGCGCAACTTCACCAAGCTGCACAGCGCTGCGGGACTGGATGATCGTCTGATAGAGGTCTCGTGCATCTCGGGACGCAAAGAACGGACGGAGTCGGTGGTTCCACTGTCGCCATTGGGGCAGCGAGATACGAATGGATGACTTCGGCGGAGCAGCCATGTATGCGAATCGCCCGAGCGGCGAGAGGAGGATGTTGGTGGTGTTCCCGCCGTAGCCTTCGGCGAATAGGAGCCAGCAGTCCTCCGACAGGCCGCGAAAAAGTCTATCCCGAACCGCAACCAACTGGACGTGGTCGAAGTTTGACGTGAGGTAGTCGAGGGCGGGAATGGCGTACGGTGCGTGCCCGATTTCAGCCGGTACGACAAAGGCCATGCGTCCACCCTGACGCAGGAGCGTCGCGGTCGCAACGATGAACGGGGCCCACGACGAGGACAGCGAGGAGAAAGACGCGCCATGACGGGCACAAAGGTCCTGTGCTGCGCTTCGCACGCGCGGATTGAACCGCTGGTATCGGATAAAGGGCGGATTGCCTGCAGCACAGTCAAAGCGCTCTGGCGTCTCCGCGGCCCAGGAGAAGAAGTCACCCTCGTGGATCAGGCATCCTGGTGCTCGCTTGTGTACGATCGAGGCGGCATGGGGATCCTGTTCCACGCCCACACTATTGGCATGCCGGATAAGGAACCGCCCGTCACCGCACGAAGGGTCGAGCATCCGGTCACGCGGCGATCTTATAGCCCACGTCGTGAGCGACCTGACGACGGCGTCGGGTGTGTAGTAGGCCCCAGTGTCCTTTCGGTGCGTCGTATTCATATGCTCTGACAGCTTACGGGATTCCGTTTGGGCCGTCACGCGCCAAGGCGCCAACACACAGGTCACTACGGTGTCGGTTCCCTCTATTTGTGCCTACCCGTCCGTGACCTCGACCATCAGTTCGAGTTCGACGGCTGCGTCCAGCGGCAGTTCCGCTACACCGACCGCGGCCCGGGCATGGCGGCCCGCGTCGCCGAAGATGCCGACGAGCAGATCGCTGGCGCCGTTGGCGACCTTGGGTTGATCCGTGAAGCCGGGGGCGCTGTTGACGTAGACGCACAGGCGGATGACGCGCGTGATGCGATCGAGTCCGCCCGCGGCGCCGGCTGCCGCTGCGAGGCCGTTGAGCGCCGCGATGCCCGTCGCCGCCATCGCCTCTTCCACCGTTACGTCTTTGCCGACCTTGCCCTTGCAGACGAGTTGTCCGCCGCCCATGGGCAACTGGCCGCTGGTCAGTACGAGGTGGCCCGTGCGCGTCGCGGGGACATAGCTCCCGACCGGTGCGGCCACCGAGGGCAATTCCATTTCGAGTGCGGCAAGTCGTTCACTGGGTGTCATGCGTAGGCTCCGTTAACGTGTCGGGCTCGTTAGGTGTGGCATCGTCCGATGCGGCTACGTCGACCGGTGTGGTCAACTCCGATTCGGGCGCGGGAACCGGCTCGTTCTCGCAGGGAGCTGAGGCGACCGGCTCGGCGGGTTCCACTGCCTCGGCGAATTCCATGGGCTCGGCCGACTGCACGGGTTCGGCGGCTTCGATCGGCTCCGCGGGCTCGGTCGGGCTTGCGTCCACGATCCGCCGTGCGAAATCGTCCGGCTCGTCGTCTTCCTCCTCGTCGAACTCATCCGCCAGCTCCTCCTCGGACTGTTCTTCGAGTAGATGAAGGAGGATCGGCTCGGAAGGGTCGTCCTGGGTCGCACGAACGCGCTGCCGCTTGAGTAGTTCCAGCAGGGCGAGGAATAAGCCGATCATTTCGGCTCGTGACCGCCCTTCGAACAGCTCGGTGAAGCGCCGCACGCCGCCGGCGGTCTGTAAGGCATCGATGAGGTCCTCGGCGTGAAGGGCCAGCGGCGTGTCGTCCACGCCGACTTCGTGAAACGCCTGGTGCCTCCCGGTCTGTTCGAGCAGACGGTTGAACGCGTCGAACAGATCCCAGATTTCGAGGTTGTCGATCTCGATCTCGTCCGGATCGCGCGGCGGCAACACGGGATGCCGCGGATGGCGCAGCGCCCGCTCGACGGCTGAGTCTTCCAGCGACCGGGCCGCGTCCTTGAACTTCTTGTATTCGAGCAACTGGCGAACCAGTTCGAGACGTGGGTCGGACAGATCCTCCTCAGCCTCCTCGGGCGGGGGCGTCGGCAGGAGCATGCGCGACTTGATCTCCATCAGCGTCGCAGCCAGCACGAGGAACTCGCCGATCGCCTCGGGATCGAGGTCCCGAAGCACTTCGACATAGTCGACGTATTGCTGGGTCACCCGCGAGATGGGGATGTCGTAGATGTCGACCTCATCGCGGCGGATCAGGAACAGCAGCAGGTCCAGCGGTCCGTTGTAAGCGTCCAGGGTGACGCGATACTCGCTCACCGGTGTGTATCCTTCCCGGCCACCAGGCCGCAAGCCTCGCGCACTTCCGTCATTACGTTCTTGGCGACGGACCGTGCCTTTCCCGCACACGTTCGCAGCACGTCCTCGACGGCGTCGGGGTCAGCCGCCAGTGTGTCTCGCCGCTGCCGCGCCGGTCCGAGCACCCGCTCGACCACATCGGCAAGTCGGCCCTTGGCGTCGCCGTATCCCATGCCGCCGTCGCGATAGGCCTTCTCGAGGTCAGCCACTTCCGCCGGCTCTGCCAGGAGTTTGTAGAGTGCGAAGACGTTGCACGTATCGGGATTCTTCGGGTCCTCGACGGGCGTGCTGTCCGTTTTGATGCCCATGATACGTTTGCGCGTCTTTTTCGCCGTGTCGAACAGGTCGATGGTGTTGCCGTAGCTCTTGGACATCTTCTGCCCGTCGACGCCGGGTACGACATGCGCCTCGTTGAGCTTGATCTCCGGGCGTTTGAGCACCTCACAGCCGAACGTGTTGTTGAAGTAGGCCGCCATATCCTGGGCCATCTCGACGTGCTGCGTCTGGTCCTTGCCGACCGGGACGACATCGCTGTGATAGATCAGGATGTCAGCCGCCATGAGCACGGGATAGCAAAACAGCCCCATCGACGAGGCGATGCCCCTGGCGACCTTGTCCTTGTACGACGTGGCGCGTTCGAGGAGCCCTTTGCCGGTCACCGTGGACAGAATCCAGGTCAGCTCCGTGACCTCGGGCACGTCCGTTTGTCTGAAGATGTTCGCCCGTGTCGGGTCGAGCCCCAGAGCGAGGTAATCCAGCGCGACATCGCGCGTAAGTTGCGCAAGGACGGCGGCATCCTGCACCGTCGTCAGCGAATGGTAGTTGGCGATGAAAAAGAAGCACTCGTTGGCTTCCTGCGCCTCGATGTGCTGCTTCATCGCACCCAAATAGTTGCCCAAATGCAGTTTCCCGCTGGGCTGAACACCGGACAGAACACGCATAATCTAACCTCCGCAAAGGAGGGTTGCGGCTTACGCCCGCGTTGTCAAGACGCGCAAGGCGATGCCTCCCGAACCCGTTCCAGACGCCCCCGCGAGGGTCGGACCTTTATGCACCCCCGGCTCATCACAGGGGTACAAACTTGTCGACACCGCGTGCGGCTTGACCGGCGGTCACAGCGGCGGGATACTTCGTGGCGGCTGCTTCCCGGTGTACCTATCATGGACTTAACCCACATTGAGTTGTTGATCCTCGACGTAGACGGCGTGATGACCGACGGCCGTATCATGACCGGCGCCGACGGCGAGTCGACCAAGCGGTTTTATGTGCAGGACGGCTGTGCGATCAAGCTGTGGCAGCGGTCTGGCGGTGTCGTGGCTATCCTGTCGGGGCGCGGTTGCGACGCGGTCGATCACCGGGCCGGGGAACTCGGCATTCAGCACGTTCACATGGGCGTGTTGAACAAGCTCGAGAAGTACGAAGCCATCCTGGAATCGACGGGCAAGGGCGATGGGGCGACGGCGTACATCGGCGATGATTTGCCCGATCTCGGGCCCATGGAGCGATGCGCATTGCCCGTGGCGGTGGCCAACGCCGTCGGCACCGTCAAGCGCGCGTCCAGGTACGTCACGCGGCGCGCCGGTGGCTGCGGCGCGGTGGCGGAAGTGGTTGAGCTGATTCTGCGCAAGCAGGGGCGCTGGTCTCGCGACGGCCTTGCCGGCGTGTGAACTTCGGAGGCGACTGCAACGTGCTGACTTCCTTCCACAGACGAGGCGCGACGATGGGGCGAACCCTGCTCGTCGCCACCACCACACTCGCGATTCTGGCGGTCTGCTACGCCATGTACGAATTCAGCCAGCCGGACCGCACGGCCACGAGCGACACCCAGCGCCCGCGTTTGCCACCCGTCCCGACCGGAATACACGACGAAGATCCGGATGATTCCGAAACGCAGACGGCCGTCTCCACGAAAGCCGGGGACGTGGCGATCGCGGACGTCGGAAAGACACACCTAAGGGTCTTCGACGACGAGGGAACGGAATCGAGGCTCGAAATCACCGTCAGCAAGTGGGCGCCGCTACCCGGTGCCACCAACGAGTTTTCGCTCGCCGAACCCGAGCTGCGGCTGCGGACCAACAACGGACATAGCGTCCGTGCGACCGCGACCGAGGGCACCGTTGAGGCCGAGCCCGAGTCGAAACAACTCCGGCTCCTGCGCGGCGAACTGACCGGCAGCGTCGTGATCGAGATCGACCGGCTCACCGATCGCCAGCGCGCGGCTCTGCCTGACGAGATAAGACACAAGATCGATCCGGCCCAGGTCGTTCGCCTGGAATGCGACAAGATCATCTTCGATCGCGAATACTCCAAGGTCATCGTCGACGGTCCGCTGCATCTGATCGCACGCGACGCCGAGCTGCGCGTCAGCGATGTCGAAGTGCGGTTCAACGAGGCAGCCGGTCGCATCGAATATGCCCGTTTCAACGCCGGCGGCACGCTCGAACTGACGCGCGACAGCGGTGACCTCGGCCTCGCCATTCCGGGAATGGCGTCAGGCGGGCCGCAGGCTCAGACCCTGGTCGATTGGATGCGCTCTTCCCTGGAAGCCAAGCTGGCGCAGAGGCAACAGACGGCGCAAGCGGATGCAGCGACCGATGAGGCGGAATCCGCGGAAAAGACCACGAGCGAGGGGCTCCCGGTCTTCGACGCCGCCGACGACACCCAGTCGGCGTCGGAAGAGAAGCCCGCCATCGCCTACAACGCACGGTTCGAGGGCGCCGTCGACGCGCGACAATACCTCGGTGATATCCAAAGCTCGCAACTGCTCTGCGATGCCCTCGAAGTCCTCAGGGACTTCTCCGATCGCGATCGCCGGCGCGTACGGTCAGCCGCCGAAACGACCGGGCCATCGACTCCCGGCGTGGACGAGGCAACCGGCGAAAGCCGGGAACGCATCGTCCTGAGGTGGACGGACCGCCTGGTGGTCGACGTCGTGGATCCATCGGATTCCGATCAGCCCGAGATACGCTCGAAGATCGTCGCGACCGGGTCGCCGGTGCGGCTCTCGAATCCACGGGGCGGGGCCACGAGTCGCGAGCTGACCTTCAATCCGGACGGCGGGCTTGTATCTCTTACGGGCAGTGACGAAGAGCCTGTGACCGTGTTCGTGCCCGGCCAGGGCACGATCTCCGGTGTGGAGGTTCATTCACGCCAAACGGGCGATGGCATCCATGTGCGTGTGGTCGGTCCCGGGTTCCTTCGTCGGAACGCCGATCAGCCGGACGATACGACCAAGCCCGCGGACGCCGAGCAGACCGTCTCACGGATCGACTTCGGCGAGGCACTCGAGATTCGCGGCCGAGAGGTGACCCGGACCGCCGTCGATATCACGAAAGGGCTGGCGGGAGCCGTATCGTCGCGACAGGCGCGCGTCATCGACACGGCCGTCTTCACCGGGCGAGCCAGGATGCATGACGGCGACACCTACTTCGACGGCGACACCCTGACAATCGACTTCAACGAGCAAAGGGATCGCGGCGGAACACGGCAGACGATCCGGCGTGTGCGCGCCGTCGGGAATGCCGTGATGAGCCGCGCCGCCGATCGACTGACGTGCGACGCACTCGATCTCGAGTTATCGACGGATGAGGAGGGTCGGCCCGTGCCGACCAAGGCGACCGCCACGGGGCACGTCAACGCCATCCAGGGCACGCGAACGATCCTTGCCCGGGAAAGCTTGGTAGTCGATTTCAAGCCCGCCGTCGTGGACCCCAAGCCGTTCGATGTCGGCAAGGTCTATCGCAAAGCGCTGGCCGAGGGCGTCGATGTCGCGACGATCGACTGGGAGGAAGCGCGCCGTAAGCACGAGAGCCGGCGGCGCGTCGAACCGATCGTGACCCGCCTGCGTGCCGCGAGGGGTGTAGAAATCGTCGACCCGACCCAGGGTGTCGACCTGAGCGCCGACAGCATCGACTGCGCCGTGGTGAACGGGCGGGAGATCGAGACGGCTGAGGTCGTGGGCACCGAAGATCGGCCGGCGTCGGTTCGAATCGAGGCGTTCACCGTGGTCGGACCGAAGGTCAGGGTGAACGTCGTCGAGGATTGGGCCGAAGTGCCCGGTGCCGGGCGAATGACATTCCTGTCGAACAAGGACCTGGACGGACGCGCCGTCGCCGAGCTCATCCCGATCTCGGTGACCTGGGATGATTGGATGCGGTACCGCGGTGAGCGCGACGAGGCTCGCTTCGTCGGCAATGTCCACGCCACCAGCGAGTCCACGACCACCTTCGACTGTGACGAGTTGCTCGTCCTGTTCCAGGAGGCAGTGGCCAAGGCCGGGAAGTCGACCGCGGCCGTCGACTGGTGGCTCTTTCAAGGGCTTGCCGACAGGCTTGGCGGGCGGAAGGACGCTGACGCCCCGCGCCTGGCGGGCGGGCGCTTCTCGAAGGAGCCCATCGAACTGGTGGCCATCGGTCACGCCAAAGCGACGTTGGCGGAGGTCGACGACAGCACCGGCGAGTTGACCAGCCGCGCGTTTATCAGAGGGCCCCGACTCCGCGTCGATCTTCGACCGGAAGTGTCGAAGATGTTGATCGAAGGCGCGGGCAATCTCCTGCTCGAGGATTTCCGTCCGGCTGTGGCGGGCGAAACCGCAGCGCCGGCGGACGGCGCGGGGCTTCTCGACATGCAGGCAGGCTCGGGACCGTCCAAGACGCTGATCTCCTGGCAGGACGTGATGTGGTATGACTTCTTGCATCATCAGACGGTGTTCGAGGGTGACGTGCAGCTCATCCACATCAGCGGCTCGGAGGTCGATAAGCGGTTCGCCACAACCGGCGCGACTCCGGACGAGACCGCGACGGGTCGCCGTGCTTCGCTGGGCGCGCAGCGGCTCAGTGTCGACTTCGTGCCGCCCGACGGCGCCCGCCGTTCGCGCGAAGCCGGCAGGATGGGCGGACTCAGCGCTGCTCGGCTGCGCCGCTTCCATGCGGAAGACTCCGTGGATTTGCGCGATCCGGCGTTCGGTATCTGGTTGAGTGCCACCACGGTGACATTTGAGCGGGATCGACACCTGCTCGCCATCCACGGTACGGATCGACAGCGTGCGGTGCTCACCCGGCGGCGACCCGGTGAATTGCCCTTCAAGACGGTCGCGCGGCGCATCTACTTCGACACCGAGACCGAGGAAATCGAAGCCAAGGATCCGCTCATCTCCGTTCCTTAGTGCTCCTCGCACAAGAGACGAGTTTGCCCAGCTTGCCGGATGACGGCGCGCATCTTCACTGCACGATTGTCGATGGCGCTGATCATGAAATTCCAACTTCGCGTTTGCCTTTCGGCTTGTCAGCGGACTACACTTTCTATGGCATGTCCGTGGCACGCTGCGCGAAAGCGCGAGCGGCCAACGAGCTTCACGGCTCGCGGGGATGGCTGCAGAGCGTCTGGAAAATGTGTTCATCGTCACGGCCGATCTCCCCAACCTTGTCGTGGCGACCACGGTGATACAGCGAAAGAAGCAATACCGAACTGCTGCCGAGCCTGTGGCGGCAGTGCGGCTTTCGCTTTCGAGCGATGTGCCACTCGGCGCATCGCAAACGGTAGCCGGTCGTCAAAAACAAGCGCATGAGCGCAAACACGAATAGAAGTCCCGTGCTTGCCTCGTCTCCGGAATATCGGAGGCGGGGCGGCTGGGGCGCAGGTACGACTCTCGGATGGGACGGAGGGGGACCACGCTTGAACGGCGCGCACTTTTCGCGCGACCGTTCAGGCGTGCATGATCCCCTTTAGGCGCGGCCGCGCCTTTTAGGTCGAGCGTTTGCTTATCTTGACTTGCCTGTCGTCGAGCACGATGCGACCTTCGCAGAACAGACCTATCGCTTCCGGGTAGGCGATACACTCCTGCTGAAAGACCCGCGCAGCCAGGTCATCCGGTGAATCCGCGGGTAACACGCGGACCTTCCGCTGGAGAATGGTCGGGCCGTGGTCATACACGTTGTCGCAGAAGTGGACCGTGCAACCGCTTTCGACGGCTCCGACCGCGATGACCGCCTCGTGAACCCGCGCGCCGTACATCCCCTTGCCGCCGAAATCGGGAAGCAGCGCGGGGTGGATGTTGATGACGCGACCCTCCATGGCCTGCGGGATCCGCCAGAGCGACAGGAACCCCGCCATGCACACGAGATCCACTTCGCCGACGGCCTCCGTCAGCGCTACTTGGAAACCGGCTTCATCGTGGGCGCGCCGCTCGACGACGACGGTTCGAAGGCCGCGCGCGCGCGAGCGTTCGACGCCGGCCACGTCGCCACGCGACGAGATTACCACTTCAATCGCGGCATTCAGAGCGCCATCGAGAATTCGATCGTGGATGTTCAGCAGCGTTCGGCCACCGCCCGAAAGAAGTACCGCAAGCCGCGTCGGTTCGCTTTGCATGTGCTCAAACTAACCGACCGGAGACCCGCCGTCCAAGACTCCGGGCTACGAGCGTCACGAGATGCCGCGGTCCCACATGCCGGCTTCAGGCCATCGCGAGTATCGCCGGGCGGTTGTCTTCCCAACAGCGTTTGGCTGAGTGGTGGGTCGGCAGTTCGAGGGTGATCGTGGGGATGCGGCGTTCGATGCCCGCCCATGTACCGAAGCTGCCGGGTGTCGGGTACCCGATGGAGCCGGTCACCGGATAGCCGTTGTGCCGGCTCATCTTCGTGGCGAGTCGCCGAGCCGGTCCGTCGTAGTTATTGCAGAATCGCCGGTCACCGATGCTGTGGATCGTGACGATCTGCTGCGGCTTGAAGCGCTTGATGACGTTCATCACGGCGTGAGTTTCGGGCTCGCTGCCCGGCGCATCACCGCTGAACATGCGGCTTCGCGCGGACGTCAGGACCCAGTTGTCGGTCGGGAAGTTTCGATTCAGATCGATCCCGTGGACATTTCGGCGTTTGCGGCGTTCATAACCGTCCGGATTGACCAGCGGAACGATGACCCACCGCGCCGCCGAGCCTACGGCCGGCGATTCTTCGAGCAGCGAGATGAGCCGTTGCGCTATGTCCACGCTCTTGGGTTCGTCGCCGTGGAACCCGCCGAACACGACGATAGTGGGCTCCCGGCGCGGTCCGCGCACGAAGGCGCTGATGACGCGGCCTTGTACCGAGTTTCCGATGGTAAGGCGCTTAGGTGAGGCCAACTTGGACGTTCTGGAGCTTGGTTGTCTTTGCGGGCGTTCGGCGCTCGCCGAGCCGAGTCGAGCGCGACGTGGCCCGACGCGCCGCGGCCGGCGGTCGCGATTCGCGTTCTTCGATCTCCTCGGGCGACTCGTAGAACGAGCCGAGATGCCGGATGCGATCCTGGCGTTTCCGCAGCAGGGAATCGATGGTAAGCCGCCTGAGGCTGTCGAGCGAGCCGCAGATGTACTTCTCGAGGTTGGCGCCCGCGGCTTCCGGGTCTCGGTGTGCTCCGCCGAGCGGTTCCGGGATGATCTGGTCGATGACTTCCAGCTTGAGCAGCTCACGGGATGTCAGCTTCAACGCCTCGGCTGCGTGCTTCCGCTGGTCGGCCGTCTTCCAGAGGATCGCGGCGCAACCCTCGGGCGAAATGACCGAGTAGAACGAGTTTTGGAACATGGCGACACGGTCACCGACGCCGATGCCCAGGGCACCACCGCTACCGCCCTCGCCGATGACCGCGCACACGATCGGGGTACGCAGACGCGACATTTCCATCAGGTTGACTGCAATCGCGTAGGAGATCCCGCGTTCTTCCGACCCGATGCCGGGATAGGCCCCTTGCGTGTCGATCAGGCAGACGACCGGCAGGCCGTACTTCTCGGCGAGCCGCATCTTCTGCAAGGCCTTTCGGTAGCCCTCAGGGTGGGCACAGCCGAAGTTGCAGGCGACTCGCTCCTTGATGTCCTTGCCCTTGTTATGCCCGACGAACAGCACGCGGTGCCCGCCGATGCGGGCAAAACCGGTCATAATCGCGCCGTCGTCGCCGAACGTTCGGTCACCATGGAGCTCGCAGAAGTCCCGAAAGATGGTCTTGACGTAGTC
>JAJDDX010000114.1 GCA_029260055.1 Phycisphaerae bacterium | reverse complement strand
ATGCAGGCCCCGCCGCCCATGATCTGCGGGAACCAAAGCCGCTCCGCCTGCGCCTGCCCCGACACGTGGCGGAAATCAAGCCCGGCTGCCCCGGCCATTTCGTGAAACCAGACGCCGGCCGGCGGTTCGGACGGTTCGAGGGAAGGCGAGGATCCACGCCCGCGAACCAACGCCACGCCGGCAACGGCTACAAGGACGCCTGCGACGGCGAGCAGCCACCACATCGCGGCCGCTCGCCGTTCACCGGGATGATCCTGCCGCATCTTTCCGCCTCCGACCACGCTACATCATCTTCCGGGCTGCCCGTCGAGGGCGTCCAGTCGCTGAGCCATGGCTAGCACCTGTTCATGGCGCGGAGCGACCTGTCGGGCGGAGTCGAGCGCCAAGCGCGCTTCATCCTGAAGCCCGAGCGTGATGCAGACTTCGACAAGCTGGATATAGGCGGAAAGCCGCGACGGATCGTGGCGCAATGCGGCGCGAAGGTGCTCTTTCGCGTCTTCGGGGCGATCGAGCCGAATGGCGAGCTTCGCCAGGTCATAGTGAGTCCTGGCGTCAGAGGGGCTTGCCTTGACGGCGTCACGCCAGGCGTCCATCGCCTCGGGCAGCCTGCCCATCTGAAAGAGCACGTCTCCCTTGATGCGGTGGGATGTGCCAATGGTCGACCCGAGTTCGACGGCCCGATCGGCACACTGCATGGCCTGGCTCGCCTTGCCCCGGTGTAGCCAGTACTTCGCAAGCTCGATCCAAACCGGCGGCATCGTCTCGTCCGCATCTTTGGCTCGCTGCAAGTACTTGTAGCACTGATCCAAATCCCCTTGACGCCTGTGGAACATCGCGACATCCAGAAGCAACTGAATGCTCTCCGGATGCCACCGCAACGCTTCCTCGAAGATCGCGAGCCCACGGTCGGGGTGACCCGCCCGTACCGCGGACTTCGCCATTTTCGCCTGATGGGCCACGTCCTTGCGGTGCGGCGCCAACTTCGCAGTCCACGGATCCCACATATAGGCTTTTCGCGCGTTCTTGCCGACGGCAAGCTCACGCCTCGCCTCTTCGGACCGGCCCAGCGCATGCAGGGCGCGTCCGCGCAGGTAATGCGCGACCGGATCGTTCGGCTCGATCACCAGGGCCTTGTCGAGCAGTTCGAGGGCAAGTGCGAAATCGCGCCGGCGGAGCTTCACGTCCGCCAGCCCGATGTAGCCCGCCGACGAGTCCGGTGCGGCCGTGATCGTCCGCTCGAACGCGGACTGGGCCTCGGCGATCTCCCCCTTTTCCAGGAGTGCGTCGCCGAGTCGATGGTGCGCCGGTACGCAACTGGGAAACGCCCTTACCACTCGGCGAAGGAGGTCCACCGCTTCGTCGGCGCGCCCGAGCTTGGAGGCCGCAATCGCACGATGGTACACCGGTAGCGGGTCCCGCGGCGACAGCCTCTCGACCATCTCGAAACAGCCGTACGCCTCGACCCAACATCGGTTGGCCTCGTACACCAGCCCGAGCGTGGCGTGACGACTGGCGTCCCGCGGGTCGGCTTTCGCGAAATGGATGTGCGGCTCGAGATACGCCCGAAGCTGCGCGCCGAACGAGTCCAGATGATCAGGTTCGATGACGACGATCCCGGTGTTCGGCGGAGCAGCCGTCGCGCCGGCGGTCGATCGCCACAGCACAGCCGTCACACCCACCGCCAGCACACAGACCGCCAAGCCGACGCAAAGGACAAGCGACCGGCGGCCCTTCGAGGTGCGACCGCTCGCCTTCCCCCTGGTGGACGGGGCGTGCGCGGACGCTCCTCCCGCCTTGCGCGATCGTGCTCGCTTGCGCGAAGTACGCTTCGCCATGGTCGGCTCCCAAACTGCTCGCCGCGCTGCGCATGACATGGGGCGGGTCGCCGTACGTCCCCGACTAGGACGTACCACGGACCCGAAGCGCAGCGCGCATTCACTAAACGAACCAAGACGCCAAAACATGAAGGCGGAAAACGTGAGACCCGACCTGCACCACGCGTAGGCACGGCATGCAAAGCCGCACTATCGCGCAGTGGCTGAAACCCGGTTATCACTTACGTGGCGACACGGACCTGACAGACGTACGCAGGCAAGCCTGAGCCATGCGCCTGGGTGCGGACCACGAACCCGCACAGCGCTACAACCAGGGCGACATGCCCGACGGCTCCTACGCCGTGTTCCCACGTCAAGCGTGTTGGACGTTCCAGTCGAGGCGCGACCGAAATGAACGAGAATATGTGACGCAAACTAAGTCGCACGCCTCAGAAACGAGAACCGGGAACGTCTCGCGCTTCCGACCTCAGCGTCTCATTCTAGCGAACCGGGCCGCTACCACCAAGCCTTTATTTACTCGGGTTGGTCCCGTCCCATCAGGTCCGCGAATGCATCGGAGACGCCGCAGGGACGTGAAGCTATACTGACGGTCCGGAAATCTCGATCCGGGTGCCGGTTTTGGGGCGCTTGCGGGGCGGTTTGCCCCCTTGGCCCGGACAGGCTCGGATCCAGCCCGGCCAAACGAATGGAAGCACGATGACACGTAACTTCCCCATCCTGCTGTTCATCGCACTGTTTGTGCCATCCTCCCTGGCACAACCCGCCGCCGCGCCGGCGGCCATCGAGCAGCCGCCACGCGGCACCGCCGTCGCCGATCCGCCGTGGATCGCCCGCGGGCGGCAGGCCGTCGTAGCGAGCGATTCGCCTTACGCGTCCGCTATCGGACTCGACGTCCTGAAGGCCGGCGGCAACGCGATCGACGCAGCCGTCGCCGTCTCGTTCGCCCTCGGTGTCACGCGACCCTACAGCACCGGGCTGGGTGGCGGCGGGTTCCTGATCGTCCGCTTCGCCGACGGCCGCGTGGTCGTGCAGGACTTCAGAGAAACCGCCCCCGCCGCGGCAACCGCCGACATGTACATGGACGCCGCTCCGGGGATTCCGCCGCAAACCAGACACGGCTACCTGGCGGTCGCGGTGCCCGGCGTCGTCAAGGGACGGTGCCAAATCCTGGCACAATTCGGCACGAGACCGCTAAGGGATCTCATCACGCCCGCGATCCGACTAGCCAAGGAGGGGTTCGAGGTCGACCAACACTACGTCGACGCCACCCGCAAGGCACTGAGACACTACGAACGCTATCCATCGCTCGCAAAGTCGTGCGGCTACGTATACAGCACACATCTGCGCGAGGGACGCCTGCGCGGTGTCGGTGATACGCTGGTTCAGCCGGCACTCGCTCGGCTCCTGGAGGCGATTGCCGAAAGCGGCCCCGATTACTTTCAGACCGGTCCCTTCGCCGACGCGCTGGCGAAGCGAATGGCAAACCACGGAGGCATCATCACCAAAGGCGACCTCGCCGACTATCAGACCAAGACGCGCGACCCCATCCTCGCGACCTACCGCGACTACGAGCTGATCGCCATGCCGCCGCCTTCGTCGGGGGGCATCACGCTCATCGAGATACTCAACATCTTGGAGACCGTCGATCTGCGAGCTTCCGCCCGGCGTAACCCCGGGGCGGCCGCTCAACTGCAGGTAGAAGCCATGAAGCATGCCTTCGCCGACCGCGCGCGACACCTCGGCGACTCGGACTTCACGGCTATTCCGCTGTCGGCACTTGCTTCCAAGGACTACGCGCGGACGCTGGCGAAGAAAATCAATGCTCGTCGCACGACCGCGGCGAATGACTACGGCGCCGAGAGGCTGCCCGATGATTCCGGCACGTCGCACTTCTGCATCGTCGATCGACTCGGCAACGTCGTCGTCAGCACCGAAACCATCAACACCACATTCGGTTCGCTTGCCGCCGTCGACGAGTGGGGATTGATCCTCAACAACGAAATGGACGACTTCACCACTGTGGTGGGTCAGCCGAACGCCTTTGCGCTGGTCCAGTCGACCCGAAACGCCGTTGCGCCAGGTAAGCGGCCGCTCTCCAGCATGGCCCCTACCATCGTTTTGAAAGACGGCGAGCCGCACCTGCTTCTCGGCGCCTCCGGCGGGCCACGGATCATCAGCTCGGTGCTCAACGTACTACTTTGTGTCACGGACTATCGAATGTCCCTGGAGCAGGCGATCCGACAACCCCGCCCTCATCACCAGTGGTTGCCGGATCGTGTCTACTTTGATGCCGAGCCGCCATCGCATATCCTTGGCTACCTGGAGTCGTGCGGACACACCGTCGACTCCGAGCGCAAGACGGGAATCGTTCAGGCCGTCATGCGCGATGGCGATGGTTGGGTCGGGGCGTCCGATCCACGCAAGGGCGGCCGACCGGCGGGTTACTGATCTTCCCTTCTCGGAGCCGGCGGAATCTCGCGTCGTCACGCGACCACACGACTACACACACCAACCATGCAAGACCAAACGTCGCCGCCGACAGCCTCGACTTCCAGCCGCCCCGCGGCAACGGCAGCGCTGTTCGTATTCGCCGCGACGCTCCTTGCCCATCTTCCGGCACTCTGGGGCGAGTTCGTCAACTGGGACGATCCCGCGAACATCACCGAGAACGCGGATCGGCTCGGCTTTGCGCGCGAACAACTGGCCTGGATGTGGACCACCGGGCACCTCGGCGTGTTTGAACCGCTGAGTTGGATGCTCAAGGCCGCGATCCACGAAACATTCGGAATGGCAGCCGCCGCGTTCCATGCCGTCAGTTGGCTGCTGCACGGCATCAACGCCGTCCTGTTCTTCCTGATCGCGCGGTTGCTGGTGCGGGCGGGATCGTCGCGCACCGCGGACGCCGGCGCGCCATCGTCCGTTGCCGCCCCACTCGTCGCCCCACTCGTAGCGGCCCTGGTGTTCGGCCTACACCCGCTTCGCGTGGAGTGCGTCGCCTGGGCTTCCGGGCAGCCCTACCTGCTCGCGATCTTCTTCGCGCTGATCTGCGCGTACGCCTATCTGAGGAGCGTCACAGCCTCCGCGGGCTCATGGCGCTGGTTGACGTTGAGCGTCGTCGCGTACGCGTGCTCAATGCTGTCCAAGTCCATCGCCGTACCACTGCCCGCCGTGCTGCTCGTCCTGGACATCTACCCACTTCGCAGACTCGGGGGCGGCGCCGGATGGCTCCACACGAGATGCGTGCGTGTCTGGGCCGAGAAGGCGGTCTTCGGAGCGCTTGCAGCAGCCGCCGCCTGGATGGCCGTCTC
>JAJDDX010000113.1 GCA_029260055.1 Phycisphaerae bacterium | reverse complement strand
GCCAATCCCGAAGGTTCGAGAGTTTGAATCTGGAATGTTGGAATACATCAAAGACAAGCACCCAGAGATTCGTGAAGAAGTGGTCACGAAGAAAAAAATTGATGATGAGTTTGGCGGAAAGCTCAAGGAAATTATTGGGGCATTCAAAAAGACCAAAACTTTTTAGTGATTGATTCGTAGCAAAGACGACGCATGCCAAGTTTACAAGATCTCAGACGGAAAATTACGTCCGTTAAAAATACGCAAAAGATTACCAAGGCGATGAAGATGGTCGCAGCGGCGAAGCTGAAGCGTTCCCAAGACCGGATTCTTTCGGCTCGTCCCTATGCTCACAAACTTCGTGGTGTTGTGGCCAATCTTGGCGAACATGCAAGTCGCACCTCACATCCTCTTCTTCACAAACGGGCCGGAAATAAAACGGAACTGTTGGTCATTACCAGTGACCGAGGATTGTGTGGAGGATTCAATACTAATATTCTCCGAACCGCTGTTGAATTTCTCACCGAACGTAGTGGCAACGGCGACCAAGTAGCCGTGAGCGTCGTTGGACGAAAAAGCGTAGATTTCTTTAAGCGCCGCACATGGACCATTCGACAAGAATGGCCGGGAGTGTTTGATCGTCTCACGTATGAGCATGCACTGGATATTGGGCAAAACGTCATTCAACAATACAACGAAGGTACGTTTGACCAACTCTATGTCGTCTACAATGAGTTTAAATCCGTTATGCAACAGCGGGTGGAGGTCGAAAAGTTTCTTCCAATTGAATCGTTAGAAGAAGAACCATCAGAACAAACCGCCACAGCCGGGCCAAAAGGTTCATATCTGTACGAACCCGACGAGGATGAACTCTTAGAAACCCTGCTTCCCAAACATTTTGAAGTGCAAACGTTTCGGGTGTTGTTAGAGTCTGCCGCCGCTGAACAAGCGGCACGTATGACGGCCATGGATGGCGCCACAAGAAATGCAGGAGAACTCATTAAGAAAGTGACGTTGTTCTATAACAAAACCCGTCAGGCGGCGATTACCAAAGAGCTTATGGATATTGTCGGTGGGGCGGAAGCGTTAAAATAAGCCGAACCATTTCAATGGAGTGTTGAAACAAACCTCGGTCGGACCCTTCGACCACACTCAGGGCCTGGGTTTTCAACAGTCCTGCAGAAAAGGAGTCATCAGGTGAGTACGGAAACCGGAAAAGTTATTCAAGTCATCGGACCAGTGGTGGACATGGAGTTTCCTCCAGGGAAACTACCCAACATTTATAATGCCGTGAAAATTCAGCAACCGGCAAATGAACAAACCGGCCAAGGTGTGACGGAACTCACGCTCGAAGTTGCCCAACACTTGGGTGAAAATCGTGTGCGCGCGGTCGCCATGTCTTCAACGGATGGTTTGGTTCGGGGTATAGAGGTCACAGATACTGGTGCGGCCATTTCCGTTCCTGTTGGCAAGGAAACCTTAGGCCGGGTCATGAATGTGTTAGGAGATCCGGTTGATGGGTTTGGCCCAATCCAAACTCAAAAACGATGGTCCATTCATCGCGATGCCCCTCCACTTGAAGAACAAGAAACCAAAACCGAAGTATTGGAAACTGGGATCAAAGTCGTCGATCTTTTGGAACCCTATTCCAAAGGTGGAAAGGTTGGACTGTTCGGTGGTGCAGGTGTCGGCAAGACCGTCATCATCATGGAGCTGATTAATAACATCGCCTTGCACCATGGAGGCTTTTCGGTGTTTGCCGGGGTCGGAGAGCGGACCCGCGAAGGAAATGACCTCTGGCATGAAATGCAAGACTCCAAAGTCATCGATCCGAAAGATTTCTCAAAGTCCAAAGCCGCGTTAGTGTATGGACAGATGAATGAGCCACCAGGAGCACGGTTACGGGTTGGTCTGACCGGACTCACCATTGCCGAATATTTCCGCGATCAAGAAGGACAAGACGTGCTCTTGTTCGTTGATAACATTTTCCGGTTTACCCAAGCGGGATCCGAAGTGTCAGCGTTGTTGGGCCGCATGCCGTCAGCCGTGGGTTATCAGCCGACCTTGGGAACCGAAATGGGAACGTTGCAAGAACGAATTACTTCGACCAAGAAAGGGTCGATCACATCTGTGCAAGCGATTTACGTTCCAGCTGACGATCTCACCGATCCAGCGCCGGCTACGGCCTTTGCGCATTTGGATGCCACCACAGTGTTGTCACGTAGCTTGGCTGAGTTGGGAATTTATCCTGCGGTGGATCCCTTGGATTCCACCTCACGAATTCTCGATCCGCATATTCTCGGCGAAGAACATTACGCCGTCGTGCAACAAGTGCAAACTACGCTTCAACGGTATAAAGACCTGCAAGACATCATTGCCATTTTAGGAATGGATGAATTGTCAGAAGAAGACAAACAGATGGTTGCGCGGGCACGGAAACTTCAACGGTTTTTGTCTCAGCCATTCCATGTGGCCGAAGCCTTCACCGGGTCTCCAGGAAAATACGTCAAACTGAAAGATACCGTTCGCAGCTTCAAAGAGATTGTGGAAGGCAAACATGATGACTTGCCGGAACAAGCGTTCTATATGGTTGGCGCCATCGAAGAGGCCATTGAAAAAGCCGAAAAGTTGGGACACAAGAGATAAATGGCAACTTCCTCCGACGTAGCACAACCCGGGAAGATCTTGTTAGAAGTTGTGACCCCGGACAAGTTGCTCTTTAGCGAACAAGTGGACCAGGTATCGGCACCGGGAACGGAAGGCGACTTTGGGGTGTTGCCTGGCCATTGTCATTTCCTGTCTACCCTTCGGATTGGCGAGCTCGCGTATCACATTGGAGAGAACACCCATTTTATGTCGATTCTTTGGGGATTCGCCGAAGTCACTCCAACCAAAGTGACCATACTCGCAGAAATTGCAGAGAAGGCCGAAGACATCGATGTTGATCGTGCGCGAGAAGCCGTGGCAAAAGCCGAACAGCATTTGGAACGAGGGGGAATCCCTTCTGAAGTCGAAGAAGCCAAAGTCAGTTTAGAAAAAGCTCGACTTCGGCAAAAGGTGGCTGAGCGACTTCATAATAAACAAGGCCATTCTTAGGTAAAACCATCATGCGTGAAGCGTGATTCGTGAAGCGTAAAAAGCTGCTTTCTTTTCAGATTACGCATAATTCATCCTCCATCCCGGTATTCCACAACCCTCCATGCCGCATGTAGAAACGCGGACGGAACTCCTCGTCACAGCTGGCGAAAGCCCCAAGCGGTTAGACCACTTTTTGGCCAATCGCGATCCCGACTTTTCGCGATCCATCCTGCAGCGATTAATTCTCGATGGTCATATC
>JAJDDX010000112.1 GCA_029260055.1 Phycisphaerae bacterium | reverse complement strand
TCGGCTCCACGCTACAGGACGAGATCATTTCACGCACCGAGCACCAGGTGGCCTGACTAGTGTAGCGCATTACATTTACTGCAACGCCCGGGTGCCCCACCTCCTCCGGAGGTGGGGAGGCGATGATCACCGTCCGTCGGCCAATCGCGGGGCTCCGGCACGCCTGGCATCGTCTCCCCCATGTCCCAAGGACATGAGCCACCCGCCCGGGTCGCAGGTTACAGCGACTACTTCGTGGACCTCGGCGCCACGCTCCAGGACGAGATCATCTCGCGCACGGAGCACCAGTTGGCCTGACGCGCTAGGCCAGTTTCGTCACGCCCGGAATCGACACCGGCCTGACCTCCAGATCGGTGAACGCATACGCCGGCGGAGCCAGGTCCAGTTCAGACTTCTTCATGAGCCAATCCCACGACACCTCGCGGCCGGTATAGGCCGAGATACGCCCCATGATGGCGGTCATCGTGCTTTCGGCGATGCGCACGCCTTCGTTGAGCGGCTGGCCATGGCGGATGCTCGCGATCAGGTCCTTGTGCTCCTGGATGTAGGGATTGACGGCTTCCTGGCCTTCGGGCACTTCGAATTTGAAGGGACGGCGCCCCTCGATCGTGCCTTTTGGGGAGCAAGTACCCTTCGTGCCGACGAGTCGCTCCGTCACGCGGTGCGACGCGCCCTGTGCCTGGCGGCACATGCTCATGACCCGTGCGCCGCTGGCGTATTCATACTCGATGGCGAAATGGTCGAAGACGTTCCCGAACTTGGGATCGGTCCGCGACTGCCGGCCGCCCATGCCCACCGCCTTGACCGGCGGGCCGCCCATCGCCCAGTTGATGACATCGAGGTTGTGGACGTGCTGCTCGACGATGTGGTCGCCCGACAGCCAGGTGAAGTAGAGCCAGTTGCGACACTGCCATTCCATGTCGGACCAGCTCTCCTCGCGGTCCTTCACCCATAACTCGCCCTGGTTCCAATAGCATTGCCCGCCGACGACCTCTCCGATCGCGCCGTCGAGAACACGGTTCATCGTCTCGACGTAGGCCGGGTCGTGGCGCCGCTGCGTACCCGCGACGATGCCGAGGCCTTTCGTCGAAGCGCTCTTGGACGACTCGATCACGCTTCGTATGCCGGTCGGGTCGACGGCGACGGGCTTCTCCATGAAGACGTGCTTGCCCGCGTTGATGGCGGCTGCCAGGTGTTCCGGGCGAAAGTGGGGCGGCGCTGCCAGGATGACGAGATCCACGTCGCACGCGAGGACCTTCTTGTATGCGTCGAAGCCGACGAAGGACGTGTCGTCCGTGACCCGGAAAGCGTTCTTATACTCAGCCAGTCGTTCGGTCAGGCTCTCTCTTGACGAGTCGAGGTGATCCTGGAACAGGTCACCCATCGCGACGATCGCCACCTCGGGGGAGGATTCGATACAGTTGACGGCCGCTCCCGTACCACGTCCGCCGCAGCCGATCACGCCCACGCGGATCAACTCCGACTCGCCGGTGTAAGGTGGGAAGAAGGGCGACGATTGGGCTCGCCGACCCGTCGAAGCGCATCCGCCGAGCCACGCGAGCGACGAGGCGGCGGCAGAAGCCGCCAGTGTCGAATTCAGGAAGTCGCGGCGCGATACGCCGATCGTCTTGTCGGTGTTCGTATCTTGATTGTTGGTGCTGGCCATGGTTCCTACTCCGTGGGGAGGCTGGTTTCGTATCCGTGATCCGGTTCTCAGGTCGATCAACTCGCCGTCGTTTCCTACGCGCCTAGAAGTCGTCGGACGCGCGGTACGCCTCGATCAAGGCACGCTCGCCCTCCTTGCCCTTGCCGGCGATGCCGTGCTCCATGCCGATGATGCCGGTGAACTTCTTGCCGTGAATGTGCTTGAAGACGTTGCGGAAGTTGATCTCGCCGGTTGTCGGCTCCTTGCGGCCGGGGTTGTCGCCGAGCTGGAAATAGGCGATCTCGTCCCAGGCGTTGTCGATGTTGGGGATCAGGTTCCCCTCCGTGACCTGTTGATGATAGAGGTCGTCGAGGATCTTGACGGCCGGGCTGCCGACGGCTTGGCACACCTGGTAGCCCTGCGAGATCTTGGTCAGGAACATGTTCGGATGGTCCCGCGGATTGAGGGGTTCGAGGACCATGACGAGGCCGTGCGGCTCGAAGATCTCGGCGCCGCGCTTGAGTTGTTCGACGGCGTTGGCGGTTTGATAGTCGAAGTCGAGGCGTGGCGCTATCTCGCCGGGCACCACGGTCATCCACTTGGCATGGACGCGTTTGGCGACTTCGACCGACGCCTTCAGGTCGGCGAGGAAGTTGTCGCGCATGTCGGTCTTGCCGGCTGTGAAGCTCTGCTTGCCGAACGCCGTGCCGAAGTTGGCGACGAACACACCCATCTCCATGTCGAGTTTGGTCATGGCTGCGGCGATT
Organism: Phycisphaerae bacterium; assembly: GCA_029260055.1. Taxonomy (GTDB): domain Bacteria; phylum Planctomycetota; class Phycisphaerae; order UBA1845; family UBA1845; genus JADFOB01. The sequence goes on along the minus strand of JAJDDX010000112.1, from coordinate 17,135 downwards.
CGCTCTTGCTCTTCGACGGAGCGCCGGGTCATGGTGTTGTCTTCGAGGGCGGTGAAGCCTTCGTCAGCCATGAACTTCAGTTGATCCACCGGGTCGTCACCCGCGTGGTGTTTGAACATGCCGAGGTGCGGGGCGTACTTGAGTTTGAAGCCGCCGCCGCGCTTTGTAGATCTCATACGGCCGTCCGCGTGTGCCTGGTTATCCTGTCCGAGCCAGGCAGCGACGCCGCTCGCCGCGCCGGCGGCCATGAAGGTTCGCCTGTTCATGCTGGTGATCTCCGGTTTGTTGAACGTGACGCATCCCGCTCCGGTTGGCATACTCCGCCCGCGCCACGCGGTTGGGCACGCCGTGTGTCGCCGTCGGGGACAGCTCGTCGACGTAGCGCCGAGGCTCAGCAGCCCGACGGACGGCGTAGTTAGTTTACGGGCTGAGGTCGGTTCCGTCACGCGGGCGGGTGAGCCGTAGCACCGGAGCGGTGTAGGGCATGTGGAGTGCAACGACGCATGCCGACCGGATCGGCTCGCACTGGAAACGGCAGGTCTCGTGCCTCGACCGTACCCTACATGTCAATCGAACGGAATGAAGAGCGTGTGGAAGCTACGTAGGGCATGTGGAGCGAAGCGACACGTGCCGGGCCCGGCTCGCGGTAGGTCTGCCGAGCTGCACGCCTCTTCAGTCGGCGTCGAGAAGAAGTGCGTGGAAGATTGCGAAGTCTGCGAGATCGAGGGCATGGCTGTGATCGAGGTCAAGGGCAAGGCAGGCACCAATCAGCGATTCGGCACCGAGGCAATTCTGGAAAGCTGCTACGTCGGCGAGGGTGACGCTTCCGTCACCGTCCGTGTCGCCGGGGGCGTAGGTGTACTCGACGATGTTCGTCGCTACGCCGTCAAAGAACGTGAACCGGGTCGACTCTCCGTGCGGAATCGGCCTGTCGAGTACGATCTCGACCGTATCCGGCTCGTCGGACTCGCGGCGGCGTGTCTGCGTCACGACGGGAGCAATACCACCCGTAACTCCGACCGAGACTTCGTCGATGTAGACGTAATTCGCTTCGTCGAAGGTGACAGCGAACCGATCCAGCGTCGGGTGGATGCTCGCGTCCACGAAGCCGCTTGGCGGGTCTGTCGCGATGACCCGCTCGCCGTATGCGATCGTCCCGAAGCGGACGAAATCGAATTCATTGGTGACGGGAAATGTCGCCCCGAAGCATCCGCCTACGTTGCCGAACTGGAGGTACACACCGAACGGCCCTTTATATCCAACGCTCTGTGTAAAAACGAACCCATCAACCGAGAACCAATACGCCGCCGCATCGGGGCTTTCATAACGATACGTGTGGAACTCGTCCGTGGTCAGCCCGGTAACGCCGTCACCGCCGTGGGTGAAGACGGCGTCGCTGAAGCAATAGACAGATTCGAAGATGGTGTTGTGAGCCACGACGAAGTGAGCATTGCAGGTGCTCGAGGTCGGCGGGAGCAATTGATTGCTGCGATGTCGCCACTCAACCCAGAATGTTGGCGGCGGGTCGTCATCAACGCTCGTCACCCGGAAATGGAGGTTATACGAGCCGTTCCCACCGCCAAAGAAATCGGTCCGATAGCGTCCGACTTCGAGGGATTCGTAACAAACACCGTCGCACGGATCGTAAACGGTCCATCCTGCCGCGACGTCGTGTGGAAGCACGTCGCCCTCGTAGCGGTACCACACGTCGTCTGCGAACGCCGGCACGACGGCGACAACGAGCACCGTAAGACCGCATAGGATTGTCGCCGTCGCCCTGGACATGAGGTGCCCCAAGCGTGCGTCCGCACACTGTGATTCTATCCGATCCGGACAGTGCGATTCAAGGCTCCACAATCACGCCTCCTGCAGGCAGCTTTGCCCCGCACTACGGACCGTCGAGAAGGCTGCGGAAGGAAGCAAAGTCGGCAAGGCCAACTGAGCCGTCGTCATCGAGGTCGCAGGCTAGGCACGCCCCCGAAGGCGAGTTGGATCCGAAACAAGTTTGGAAGGTCGCCACGTCGGCGAGGTCGATGCGCCCGTTGCCGTCGCTGTCGGCGGGCATGTAACTGTAGTCGACTACGTTGATCGCCACGCCGTCGTTGAAGATGAAGCGCGTGTGCTCACCGGCGGGGATCGGTCGATCGAGTAGAACCTCCAGTGTATGCGGTTCGTCGTTCTCGCGCCGCCACGTCTTGATCACCACGGGGACGGTCCCGCCACTGACCTCCACGCTGATCTGGTCCAGATAGACGTAGTTGGGCGAGTCGAAAGTGACCGCGAAGCGATCGAGCGCAGGATAGGTATCGGGTTCCAGATAGCCTGCCGGCGGGTCGCTCGCGGTGATCAACTCGCCGAAGTCGATCGTCCCGAAGCGAATCATGTCCCACTCACTGATGACGGGCACGTACGCGAGTCCACAACTCGGCGCTCCACCAAACTGAAGGAAAACTCCATCAAGCGGCCGTGTCCCGTAAGTATCCAGGAAGACCGACCCATCCGCCGCCACCCAGAAGTCCGAGCCGTTGAGGCTCTCGTATCGATACGTGTGGAACTCATCGATCTCGAGCCCAGTGATACCGTGGGCACAACTAAATGAGAAGGCCGCATCTCCGAAGAGTTGAACAGGCTCAAACATGTGCCCGTAGCGCAGTTTGAGCTGCTTATCACAGCTACAGTCGAAGGGGGGCTTCGGTTGGTTGGATCGGTATCGCCACTCGACCCAAAGAGAGTCCGGCGGTGGCGGGTCGCCCGGGCCGTCGATGACATACGTGAAATTATGAATATCGCCTGCAGTTCCGTCAAAGACCGTCACATAGTGGCCAGCCTCGAGCGACTCGACGCAGCCGCCGTCGCAGGCGTTGAAGATCGCCCAGCCGGCCGACTCGTCGTACGGATACACATCGGCTTCGTAGCGATACAGCACGTCATCGGCGGCGCACGGGATGCATATCCCGATTAGAACTTCCACGGTTGCTAAGCACAGGGTTGTCGGCATCGATCTGAACATGAGGCGCCCCAGTTGTGTGTGCATACCATCCAAGTATACCTGAAGTGGCCGGTGCTATTCAAGGGTGTTGAAAACAGGGACTATTCCCCGATGTGTCGAGCCGCGCTCAGCGAGTGCCCGAGGGTCGGAGCACCCGTGCGGCCTCCGGTTCATGCTCGCCTGGCCGCGAGGCCGCACATCAGCGGGACGCTCGGTGTGCCTGCCGGTGGGTACATGCGCCGGCCGGGCTCCTCGCGCATGTGGTCGAACAGCTTGGCTCCGTTGCAGTAAGGGTATTCGCAGAACTTCTCGATCCGTTCCGGCTCACAGCGGGTGCGCCATCCTTGCGAAGCAAGGGTGGGGGAAGGCGGCAATACGATGACGTTCTCATCTGACAGGGCCTTCGGACCTGCGATCCGTCCCCCACCCTTCGCGGGTACGCGAAGGATGGGGCACCCCTCAGCGGCACGTAAGCCGCCAAAGCCTCCCTGCTATGCCCCGACGATTCCCAGGACCTTCAGGAGTTTGAGGATGCCCAACCCCGCGGCTGTGGCGACGACCGCTGTGCCGAGGATGTTGGCCAGCCAGCCGTTGACGTACCCGCGAAGCAATCGGCTCCGGTTCACGACAGCCAGAAGAAAGATCGCCACGACCGGAAGAAGCAGGCCGTTGGCGGCTTGAGCGAACTGGATCGCACGAACGGGCTTGTACCCCGCCATCGCCAGCGCCGTGCCGACGACGACGATTGTCCCCCAGGTCGCGCGGAACCTCCACGACCGCAACCCGTCCGGCCATCCGAATGCGCCGGCTGTCGCGTATGCGGCAGCCAACGGCGCCGTAATCGCACTCGTCAGCCCGGCGGCCAACAACCCGACGGCGAAGAAGGACTTGGCAGCTTTGCCCAGCAGCGGTTCGAGTTGTTCCGCCATGGCGGCTGCGGACGCGAGCTTGGTTCCCACGGGATAGCACGCGGCTGCGGTAACCAGTATCGCGAGCGTTACCAAGCCACCGAGCGCAACGGATAGGCCGGTATCCAGTCGGGACGCCCGCAGCGCCTCGCCCACCGGCACTGAGGCAGACCATTTCTCCCGGACTGCGCTCGCATGCAAGAACAGGTTATAAGGGACGACGGTCGTACCGATCAGCGCGATCACTGTGAGTAGCGAGCCACTCGGTAGCGATGGCACGAAGACGCCTCGCAGGATGGCACCGACATCGGGCCGCACGATGATGGCTGTAGCCACGAAGACGAGGCTCATTACGACGACCAGGACGATGAGCAGCCGTTCGATGATCCGGTACACACCGCACGCCAGCACGGCGCAAGCCCCGGCGCCGACCACGCCGGCCCACACTCGGTGAGGAACCGGCGTCAGGGCGTCGAGGCCCATGGCGGCACCGGTGATGTTGCCCATCTGGTAGGCGGCGTTGCCGAAGGCAATCGCCGTAACCACGAGCAGAATCGCCAGCGTACGGATGAGTTTATTCGAGAAGGTGCTCCGAAGGGCTTCGCCAAGCCCTTCGCGCGTCACCAGGCCGAGCCGGGCCGACATCTCCTGAAGTACGATCGTCGCGATCACGGCGAAGACCAGCGCCCACGCGATCGCGAAGCCGAAACCTGCCCCAGCAAGGCTCGCGGTGGTCACGGTGCCCGGGCCGATGAATGCGGCCGTCACCAGCAAGCCGGGACCGAACATCCTGCGCTTGGGAGCTGTCATGTGATAGCCGTCATGCCTTGATTCGCCGACTGTAGCGGTGTCGCGACCAGTGTAAGCGCTGCCCCTTGTGGGCGGCGCCGGATGCCTTTGGACGTCCCGCGCCGGGGACAAGCCCCGACGCTACATTTGAAGCAGGTGCCCTGGGGGTCACGCCTTTCAGAGTCCGCGCTTCGTCGCCAAGTAGACGGCGAAACTTCCGAGCCAATGCCCGCCCTCGTAGTGCTCACCCGTCACAGCCGCCAGCCCGGTGCTTCGATGCTCGCGCGCTGCACTGAGTAGGCTCGCGATGCGCGGGTCACCCGGCGGCAGACCGGCCGCCATCCCCTCGAGCATCCAGGCCCGGGACAGATTCAAACCGTCGAGATGAGCGAGCTTGCCGTCCGATCGGTCCGTCACGACAGCCGGCACGAGCCAGCCCGGCGACTCGCCGAATGCCAATCCGGGAAGGAACGCGCCGAGCCACGCGGCGAACTCCGTCGGCTTCAGGATACGGCGCATCAAGTCCGCCTCCGCGATCGCCGGAGAAAGAAAGGCCTGGCCGTCCGGCTCGAAGGCCAGATTCGCGCCGCGATCCTTCAGGTAGTAGTCGCGGGCACGGCGTGTGAGCAACTCAGTCACGTCGTGCCGATCGCGGCTGCGTGCCCAGTCGAGCACCAACCCGAACGCGAACGCTGTCTGGCTGTGCTCGCCGGTACGGATGGGGTGCGTCAGCTTGGGGAGCCAATCCGAAAAACGCTGCGCCGCGAGCCCTTCTAGCGGTTCCAAGGCAGCCGCCCATCGTTTGGCCTGCGGATCGTCCCATTCGTTGAGCTCGGCGCAGAGTTGCAGAAGCCACGCGAGGCCGTACGGCCGCTCGAAAGTCCGCCGTCCATCACCATTCAAGTAGGCGAGTTCCACGGCGACCTTGTCCGCGGTGAAGCTCTTATCGAGTGCGGCTCGGGCTCTCGCCACGAATACGCCGTCCGGATACATCCGGCAGAGCCGCACGAGAAGCCAGTGCCCGTGGACGGCCGAGTGCCAGTCAAAACAGCCGAAGAAGATCGGCGTGAGCTCGTGCGGCGTCTTCGCGTCCACAGCCGAGTTGAGCACGTGCCCGATCTTGTTCGGGTACTCGCGATGGACGCATTCGAGCGCGAGATCGGCGAAACGGGCGGCGGCGCCGGCATCAAGTGCCTTGTCGACGGTCGGCCGCGCGGTTTGGACCTGAGCCTGTGTCGCCGAGGTCAGCGCGGCGACGATTAGGTACACGAAGATCCGGTGCATGGTCGTCCTCCTGTGGTCGGCGTGATTCTACAGGCGTGCCGGCCGGCAACAAGGCAAGGTCGCCGCATGTCTGCCGTGACCCCGCAATCGACGGCTCCTGGCAGAATCCGCCGCCGCCTATATCATCCCACTGTCGCTGTGTATGACCGTTCGCGTTGGAGGGATCGTATGCCATTGTGCAGGTCATTGACGTGCGTGGTTACGCTGTTCTTGCTCGTAACAGGATGCGCGAGCTCTGAGTATGTCCACGCCGTCTACTTCACGTTCAAACCGGACACACCTACCGAGCGGATCGACGCCATGGTCGATGGCTCATTACGCGAGCTAGGGCGCATTCCCGGGGTGCGACGCGTTTCTTGCGGCCGGCGAGACCGGGCGATGACCCGCACCGTAAACGATACCGCGTTCGACGTTGGTCTGATCATCCGTTTCACGGATCGCGCGCGCTATGAGGCGTATTGCGAACACCCGATCCACATGGCCCAGGTAGAAAAATACAAGGATATGATCGCCGCGATGCGCGTCTTCGACTTCGAGGTGACCAACGAAACGAGAGCACCATGACCGAGCCGACGAACAAGCATCTTCACGAAGCCAACCGGCAGTCGTGGAACGAGGCGACAGCCGCTCACAACAGCCATAAGGTCGACCAGGCTGGCTTTCTGCGCGACGGAGGCAGCACGCTCTTCCCGGAAGAAGTCGAGCTTCTCGGCGACGTCGCCGGCAAGCGGCTCGCGCATCTTCAGTGCAACGCCGGGCAGGACACGCTGAGCCTCGCCAAGCTCGGAGCTGATGCCGTCGGCGTCGACATCAGCGACGTGGCGATCGACTTTGCGAAGAGGCTCTCCGAAGAATCCGGCATCCCCGCCGCGTTCCACCGGGCCGACGTCTACGACTGGCTCGATGCGGCCCGCGATGCCAACGAACGGTTCGACATCGTCTTTTGCTCCTACGGGGCTATCTGTTGGCTGTCAGACTTGGATCGCTGGGCGGCGGGTATTCATGACAACCTGGTGCCGGGCGGGCGATTCGTGACCGTTGACCTGCACCCCGTGTCGATGATGTTCAATGAGCGCTTCGAGCTGACCTACCCCTACTTTGGTGAGGCCAAGGCGATCAAGTGGGACGACGGCATTCAGGACTACGTGGCAGCCGCCGGAGAGGCGCTGGCGCCGTCCGGCTATCAGGAGGGCGTCCGCGACTTCAATAACCCCCACCCGGTCTACGAGTTCCAGTGGGACATCGGTGCCAGCCTGACGGCACTGCTGAGTGCCGGCCTCCGGATCGACCAGTACCGCGAGTACCCGTACTGCAACGCCGCCAAGCTCTTCGACCACATGCGCGAGGTACCCGGCCGGCGCATGTACCCGCCGGAAGGCACGCCGAGCATCCCGCTGATGTACGGCGTGGAAGCCGCGAAGCCCGGGTGAGCGAGCCGTGACGACGGCCGCGCACGCCGTCGCCTGCGGGCACCGCAAGCGCACACCATCTGGCGATGCGCGCGCCGAGCCACATGGTCGGCTGGTCGGGTCGGGCGAGCCGCCAGAGCTCAACGATCAGACCCACGAAACGCCTGGATCCCTCCTTACTTTCGTATCGCTAAGGTCCATGCTTCTGTACTTTCGGACACCTCCGGGGCGCGGCGAGCGTGATGCTCGCCCCACCCCTTCGGGCTACCTTACCTGTTTACGGGCACACCTGCCCCGGACAATCGCACGGCGCATAGTACGGATACGATCCGCCCTGATAACCGGCCACCGCGTGGTTGATGTCGGTGAAGCTGATATCCGCGAAGTTCGGAATCCACGGCGTCGCCAGCGAGCCCTGGAGATCCAACCAAACCTTCGGCTCCATCTGGACACTACCGAAGCCGCGAACCACTGCGTTGATGTCCTTGAAGTTCCGGTTCTGGTCCGGCGGCTGACGTACCGAACTGCCCACCACGTCACCGAAGTACGTGACCGTCGAGAGGACCAGGGCCTCGGAGTACGCCGCAGCATCGTTGATGTCGCAGCCGCTTGCGATCGCCTCAATGATGTACGTGTACCCGGGGACGATTTCGCAATCACCAAGATGGACGGAGTCAAGCGTGGTCCAGGCCATGTAGACCGGCGCGTCGACGATTCGCGACAGTAACTGTGGCGTCGGCTCGGGGCCCGCGACGGCCACGTCTCCCGGTGTACCCATCCAGCCGAGGACGTGGAACGGGATGGCACTCGCGCCTTGGCAGGTCTCGGGCGCGACGCAGTGTTTGTCGAAGAAGCAAGGAGTCTCGGAATCGCCGCACCTACCGAGGATGCGCTCCGCGAGCGTAATGCGGCGGGCCGTCAATATGCCGGCGTTGGATGGGTTCGGATCGATCGACAGGTATCTGTTCTCGCGCACGTAGCAGATACCCGGTCCCGGATCACCCGTCGGCGGATCAATGCACTCGACCTCGCTGTTCGTGTTGATTCCGACCAGGCAATCCGCCGTCGTAGTACACGGAACCGCGGTGTCGTTGCCGGACTCGTCAATCCCAAATCGCTCGTCCGGCATCGGCCGTACGACCTCGCATTCGTCTGGGATTCCGTTTCCGTTGTTGTCCGGTGAAATGCCGGAGGCAATATCACATTCATCCGGAATGCCGTTTGCCTGGCAGTCGTCGCACGCGGGGTGTCCCGGAGGGCAATCGGCGATGTCGCATTCATCCGGAACGCCGTTTGCTTGGCAGTCGTCGCATGCCGGGTTTCCGGGAGGGCAATTGGCGATGTCGCATTCATCGGGCACGCTATTCGCTTGGCAATCGTCGGACGTTCCTTCGGCAATGTCGCATTCGTCGGGGAAGTTGTTGCCATTGCAGTCCGCGCTCGTGTCAGCGGCAATGTCGCACGCGTCCAGACTGCCGTTGGCGTTACAATCCGCCTCGCTGGCGAGATCCATCAGGAAGATGAGCAGGGGATCCAGCGGATCGGCCGCATCCCGATGGCCAACGACCTGCCCCGCGTCATTGATATCCCAGGCGGCCGTGAGCGCTCCGCACGAAGCGACAGCCGCCAAGCTCGGGTAGACGTTCAGGTTGTTTATTCCCACCGGCAAACCGTAGTCGGGCTCGAACAGCCAAATCACCGCATCCCCGGCGGAGGAACCCGCGATCTCACCGAGATCGTTGATGGCGTAAGCGACTCCGCCCTCGCGGCCACCCCCGGTTGGGAGCGGAATTGGTTCGACTGGCGGGCCGGGGATCGGGATCCTCTCCTCCGTTCTGCGCCAGAGCATGGGCGTGGTATCCGCAACGCCCACGGCGTCGCCCCGCGCGTTGATGTCATAAGCCGCGCTGGGAAGAGTGGCGGACTCTAGCTCGGCGATTCCCCAGTCATCCAAGGCAGCGTCGTATTCCCAGCAAACCGCGTGGCGGACGCCACCCACATCCTCGGACCATCCGACGATTTGCCGGCTCTCGTTGATCGCGCGCGCTTCGCTCTGGTTCCCGCCGAGGGAAGGCAGCATTGTCTGGGCCCACGCCGCACCTGACGGGTCGTACGACCAAAGCGCAGCATCATGGGCGCTGTCCGCGCCCACACCGGCCCATCCAACCACTTGACCGGCCTGGTTCAGACCATGTGCGATGGATGCCTCCTGCCCAGCCAGTGGCAGCTCATACATCGCGCCGGCGTCCAGCCCGAGCGCCGACTCGGGCACCCATAGGAAGGCTCTCGTCTGCCCGGCGGCGTTTTGCGAACTCCCGACGATCTGTCCATCGTCATTGATGTCGTACGGTCGGCTGGATGCACCGCCGAGCGTGCCCAAGTCTGTCAGGCCGGCCTCGAAACCGCAGCGAGGCTCGAAGAGCCTCAGGTAAGCGCGCTCGTTACCTCCGGTTTCAAGCCCGACCGCTACCTGGCTCAAGTTGTTCACACATGCCCGCGGCTCGTCGCTTTGTGAACTCTCCCCGATGTCGTTCAGCAATCCCCATATCCACGGAACGGCGAAACGGCGCAGCACCCAGTAGTCTGGGTCGAACTCGGTGCACCGCGGGAACTGGCCCGTCGGCAAGACGTACTCTTCGAACTCCTCGTCGTTCCAGACGGTGTACCATTGCGGACCATCCCCGGTGTTCACGCGAATGTCGATGGGCATCGTGAAGATCGGCCAGTCTGAATGCCAGCGCTGCTGCATCTGACGAATACGCAAGCGCACGTGCCAGCCACCGTCCCGATACACCGGCTTGGTTGCATAGCGGTACATTGGCGCGCCATCGCCGTAAATCCATTGTTCGAAGAACCACGTGAGGTCCTGGTACTGCGCATCCCAATCGGCATGCAACGCGTTGGCGTCGAACACGAGTTGGGCGGCGGCTTGGAAATCCGGAATCGTGGCGCATTCCTCGTCGCCGTCGCTCATTATTTCCTGCTGACTCCGATACGTCTGATAGACCTCGAAGAAGTTAGGCGTATCACCTTCGTTGTAGTCTGGATCCGACAGGTGCCGCAACATGTGCAGCACCAGTGGGCCCTTCTTATACGTCACCGGGAAATCGAAGATCAGCCACACCTCTGACGCATCGTAGCGGTACACGCTGTCACGATACCCCCTCGGGTACGGCGGCTCGAGAGCCTCCGTCACGTACTCCGTCAGTGTTTCCTGCGGGCTGTTCCCGGGAACGTCGTCGCGCTCCCACTGGCTTTCGAACCAGATCGCTTCCGAGTAACCGGCGAACCCTTCGTTCAGCCAAATATCATGCCACGTGGCACATGTCACGTTGTCTCCCCACCACTGATGGGATAGCTCGTGAGCGGTGATCTGCTCAGTAGCGGGAAAGCCGTGATATTGCTCGCCAGGTTCAGGCGGAGCTTGACCGCTTGCAGTCTGATGCTCCATCGCACCATGATGCTCATCGGTCCACTCATAGATGGCGTACTTCTCATCCAAAAAGGGGTACGGGCCGTACCGCGAGCGCCCTACCAGGTCATCGCCCGCGAAGTGGCCAAGCATCGGAAGAACCTTGCCCCATTCTGTGACATTCGCCGGCGTGTTGTCCTCCGGCCACAGATACAGGACAACCGGCATCCCTTGATATGGAGGCACGAGCTCGACGATCTCGTAGTCGGTCGCCGAGAAGGCGAAGAGATAGGATGCCATCCGGTTAACCACGTGCCAGTCATAGGTTTTTGACGTGCCATGATCTGTCACCGTCGGCTCGTATTCACCGTTGGAAACGACGACCATCCATGGTGGCACGGTATACGAAAGATCCGCGGTCGCCTTGTCGCAGTTGGAGTTGTCCCCATCGTCCTTCACGGGAAGCCAGAGGTAAGCATACCACGGTTCGACGCTCGTGAAGACAATCGGAGTGTCAAGAGGTCCATGCGCCTCGAAGAACATCCCCATAGTCGAGTCCCAATACGTAGGCGGCGCGTCCACGACGATCCGATTGGGCACGCCAGCATAGTCCACCTTGAGGTAGAAGACCTCCGTAGCGTTGTACGTCCTGTCGAGTGCCACGCAGGCGGACTTCTCGTCGCTCCAGTCCCAGTGGTCGTGTTGGACACGGTCCACCCAGGGCCCCGCCGGATCCGCGCCGATGGAGACCTGCGTGGCAAGTCCGAACGCATCCTGATCCAGGCGAAACCCGAAGGTCCGCAGATCGTCCGCCAGGCACCGTACCGTCATGATATTCACACCGGCAACCGACTCCGCGTCGGGGTCGATCGTCAAAGCTAAGTCGTAGTGTTGAACGTCGAAGTCGGCAGAATCATATCCGATGCAATGGAAGAACTTTCGCACGCTGCCGTCTACCGATACCCCTGCGTCACCCGCGTAGGCGTCACCGGCGCAGAGGTTCGGCCGATTCTCGCCGTCACCTCCGGCACCCCCGTTGGGCATTCCGCCCGAGCAGCCGCCCCCGCGGTTGGCCGAGGCCACGCCGGCGCCGTTGCAGCACGGCTCCCCGGCATCATCTCCGCCAGATCCGACGACGCCTCCCGCGGCCCGAATTGTCCCGCCCTTCACGTTGAACGAGTAATGGATGTCGACGGTGCCACCGTTGCCACCTGCACCGCCACCTCCCCCGCCGCCGCCACCGCCGCTCATGTGCTTCACCACGGCGCCCCACTCACAATGCTCGGGTCCGCATTCGTCGTTCTGACACGGGCACCCGCTCGCCGGTGCCGCGCCCTCGCCGGAGTTGGCCGGAAACCCGTCCGCGTGGATGATTCCATCGCTTGCGTTTTCGAGGCGATACGTCCAAACACGCACGTAGCCCCCACCCTTACCGCCGTTGCCACCGTCACCACCGTTACCGCCGTCCGCGTCGTAGTTGAGAGCACAGAGCAACCGCCAGGCGCCGCCGCCGCCGCCGCCACCGCCACCGCCCCGGCCACCGCGACCGTTGTCGTCGGGTTGGTTGATACTCGGGTAAGCCCCATCTTGTCCGTCGTTGCCGGTGCCGCAGACCAGGGCGTGCAGCCCGCACTGTGGAGGCTCGTTGTCACCGCAACGGTCTTCCCCTTTCCCGCCATCGCCCCCCGTCCCACCAGTCCCGCCGGTGACCGTATCCGTGATCACGCCGTGGTTGATCAGCAGCCCGCAGACCCGCAGGATGTTCCCTTGCGTGTCCAGCGTTGCGCCTGGATGGACGGTGACGTTCCGGTAGTTTTGGCTGGGTTCGAGCACGGCTCCGGGAGGGTGAATCTCCCAGTCACCGTTTGCGTCACCGTCAGAGCCATCCCCGAACTCGAAATCCGGCGAGCCAATATCACAGATGTCTTGCGCAAGTGCCCCCGTCCATGTCAGGCAACCGGCTAGGCAGACGTACAGAGCCAGAAACGATGTGCGTTCGGCGTGCTTCCTTCCAACCATGGTTCGATCCTCTCTTTGCTGGGAACGTCAGATGAACTCGCCAACTGATAGCCGCCATGCAGCGGGCGGCTGTGTCGTACGATGACCTGGCTGACCCCGCTGCCGTACATTCAAGCGGCAAGATCGACCACGGCTGCACCGCGAACGAACGTTGCTGAACCGCTGACGAGAGACGCGGGTGCGGGTGTTGGAGTTGAGCACGGCAGTACGGGCGGACACGGCGCCTGATTTGTGGGGGCTACGACGCAACAACGTCGTGTGGTTCGCCGAGTGCCTTCGACCCCGACTCTCTACTCACTCCTGCGGCGGGCCGCTTCTTTCGCACCCTCTTGGATCGATTGTTCCGACGCTCGCGGCTCGAACCTGTCCGCCTCACGGGAGCGAGCCTGGCGGATCGCAATGATTCGCGACGTAACTTCGACGTGTCGACTTCGCCGGCCGCTGTCCGAACTGCCGGGTTGAAACTGCCTTGCCCAGCGCACCCACCACCGAACGTGCATGCCCCAAGCATGCTGGCTGCACCCAGACTACACGCCGAATTGCACGGAGGATCATATCGAAACGACATGTGCGGCACATCGGGGTTTCTATGTAGATCGTCAAGTTACTTAACGGTTAGTCCGGCGGGCGCCGCGTGGCACAAAGGTGGCGATCCACTTGGATCGGTCGCGGGATTCCACGCCACGGCCTCCGGCATGGCGTGGTCGATGAAGTAGTGCTTGGCGCCCCCGCTAATGCACCGCAAGCGCTACGGAGCGCACGGCTGATACGCGGCCTCGCGGCTGGGATGAGAATGAGGACGGAGACCGCGCCTGCGGATGCCCTGTTCTACCGCCCACATGCCTCGCGCGGTGTCCACTTGTCCCACCACTGTTCGTGATGACGGTGAGCACAATGCTGTAGCCCAAGCCGATCGTGCCGCCGAATGAACTGCTCAGGTTGCCGCTAGGCGCGGTGCGGGTTGCGTTGACGAGGTAGCTCGTCAGACCGAACTCAGTGCCGCGGTCGTCGCCACGGCCGCCGGCCTCGGTATTCTCGAGCTTCTGAGAGTCCTCGGGATTGTTGGGCCATGAGCGGGGATCAATGGGGTGCCCCATCCTTCGGTATTCCCGAAGGGTGGGGGACGGAACCAGCAGATCATCCGCGAACGGCCGGGCATCCGCTTGACGCTATTTACGCCGATCGAGCCACGCCTGGATAAGTCCAAATACGACCAACGCACCAAGCGCGAAGTTGGCGATCGGCGCACCATCGACCGCAAACTGGATTCGCCCGTCGTTCGGTAGCGGTATGTCCGCCTCGATCGAGCTCAGCACGCCGGCGCCGCCTGCGAGCGCCAGACACCCGAACAGTATGAACTTGGCCCAATGCTCGGTGCGCCAGTTCAACATGAGGCGGACGATCCAAACGACGGCAAAAACAGCCGCACCCACGCCGAACCCCAGGGTCCAGGTGCTCGTCGGCGCGTAGCGCAGCAGCAGCGTCAACGCCACCGCCAACAACGCGGCGATACCCGGGACCAACAGCGAGTTCCACCACGGGGCGGTCGGTTCCGGGGGAGTAGCGGGGGGCGGGGTCGGCGGCGGCGTTGGGCGAGGACCGGGTAGGCACGGATCGCGGCCGTGCCCTGTCTCTTCGTAGATGACACCGCCGTCCACGTAGAGCCGGCGGAGACGGCGCTCGTCCGGCGTCTCGACACCGTCGAGCAACTCGCTCACGGTGTACTTGCGCGACGCGCGGGGTGGCCGCCATGCGTATTCCGGGCCTTCCTCCTGCTCCAGTTCGCACAGATAGGCGTATTCAACCGGGTCCGCGTCGGGGTCGTCCGGAAGCGGGACCATCTCTTCCGCGCGGATGGTCTCATGAATCTGGCCAAAGATCGTGCGAGCGGTCTTGAGCGCCAGCCGCGGCTGTGGCGGCCCATCGGACGAGTTTGGCTGAACCGCGATGACCACGCGTGACTCGTCGGAGTCGCCGCGCACGAGGATCTTGCAGCCTTCGTCGGCAAGCACGACACCGCTGCGCCAGTGCATCGGCGGCTCCGTGTGATACTTGCGGCTCAGCACGATGAAGCGAGGAATCAGCCCCTCGGGCAACACTTCGTAGCGATACTCGAACCGCAGGGTGCCCGACGCGTTCCAGTCAAGATCGTACTCGTCCTTGCGCAGCAGTTCCGGGACCAGGATAGCCGGCTTACCCTCGTGTGTAGTATCGAAGCACAGGTCGAAGTTCCGCATCATCCCGACGATGAACTGGCGGCGGTCGGCGGGATAGCCGTCAGCGTCGCACAGCACCTTGGGGAGTTCGTCGAGCCGAACGACGCCGTGCTCCTGGAAGAACTCGTTCTTGTTGAGGATGCGGTAGACACCACCGGTCACCCACTCCGGGTCGAGGACGTTGGTGTCGACGAGTTGATAGCGGCTTTCGTCGTCCTCGCCGTAGTTGAGCACCACGCCGAGTTCGTGGAAGCGTCGCAAGACACGGTTCTGTTCACCCTCGTCGGGCACGCCGTGCTCGTCGCACAGCGCCCGGAAGCTCGATTCCTCCAGATAGTTCTCCTGCGCGGCGCGCTCGGCCAAGGCGAGCTTGAGATTGAAGTAGCTCTCGGGCCACTCTTCGAAGACGTGCGGCAAGTCGTGGACAGTTGTTGCGATCAGTTTGGACAGCTCGTCAATCCCGCGGCGGGTGTCGCACGAGGTCTTCACGACGCCGCGGATGTGGGGGTATTGGCGCTTGAGCCCGGTTTCGTTGAGGTTCAGGTCGTTGGGCCCGTCGCACTTGTTGACCACGACGATGACCGGCGAGTCGCCGCCGAAGGTCTCGATGATCTTGAGCCAGTAGTGGATGTTGCTTTCGTTCTCGCCCTTGCGGGCGTCGAGGACCACGAGGTAGACGCTGCGCTTGGTCAGGAAGAACTGGTGGGTGGCGTGCATGACTTCCTGGCCGCCGAAGTCCCATACGTGCAGGCGTACTTTCTCCGCGTCGGTGCGGCCGGGGATGGGCCAGACCTCGCGCCCGATACCCTCGGTCTTGTTCTGCTCCGGGTTGAACTTGTTACGGACGAGGCGGTTGACGAGCGAGGTCTTTCCGACGGCGCCTTGTCCGACCAGCAGCAGCTTGGCCTCGTTGAGTGGGCGGCGGGTCTCGGCGTAGAGGCGGCGGATGTGGTCGAGGATGGCGGCCGCATCGGAACTGTCTTCGAGTTCGGGCGGCAGGTCGAGGCCGTCGTTATCGCTGAGGCCCAGGTACGCCAACTGCGTCAGGTTGAGCAACTCACGCGGAAGGGCCGTCAGGTTGTTGTTGTAAAGGTTGAGCGAGGTCAGTTTGGTCAGCCGGTTGGCGATGGTCCGTGCGCCGGCGTCGCCGATCTTGTTGCCGGCGAGGTTGAGCGAGGTCAGTTTGGTCAGCCGGTTGGCGATGGTCCGTGCGCCGGCGTCGCCGATCTTGTTGCCGGCGAGGTTGAGCGAGGTCAGTTTGGTCAGCCGGTCGGCGATGGCCCGCGCGCCCGTGTCGCCGATGTTGTTGTCGGCGAGAGTGAGCGTTGTCAGGTTGGTCAGCCGGTCGGCGATGGCTCGCGCGCCAACCTCGCCGGTTTTGTTGCTGTTGAGGTCGAGCGAGGTCAGGTTGGTCAGCCGGTTGGCGATGGCTTGCGCGCCGGCCTCGCCGATGTTGTTGTAGTAGAGGTTGAGCGAAGTCAGGTTGGTCAGGTGTTCGGCGATGGCCCGCGCGCCGACCTCGCCGATGTCGTTGAAGTCGAGGTTGAGCGATGTCAGTTTGGTAAGATGGTCTGCGATGGCCCGCGCGCCCGCCTCGCCGATGCTGTTGTTGTAGAGGTTGAGCGATGTCAGGTTGGTAAGGGGGGGAAGGGTGGGCGGGAGGTCGCGCAAGCGCTCACGCAGCCGGTACAGATGGACCACTTCCGGCCAATCCTGGTCTTCGATCCAGGCGTCGGACGCGTTTGGTCCGATGAGGGCGAGGTGGGTCCAGCCCTCGCTCGCGGCGCGGGCGAGAACGTCAGGAAGATCATCCTGCTTGATGTACTCACAACGCATGGTTGAGACTCCTGCCGGCACAGGCGTCCGTCCCCCACCCTTCGCTGCGCGAAGGACGGGGCACCCGCTGGATGCGTCCCCGTCCGTTCCGAGATGGGTGCCCCGTCCTTTCCGAAGGAAAGGGTGGGGGACGGATACGCCGCCCGAAGTTGAACCTCCATGGTCCTGGCTCGGGCGGGGAGTGGCCAAGTGCCGCCGTACGGTTCGTAGCATACTTCATCGGGCCGTTGGAGGGTACCGGGTGGGCGGTGCGGGCTGGGAACGTCGTGCCTA
>JAJDDX010000111.1 GCA_029260055.1 Phycisphaerae bacterium | reverse complement strand
GAGGAACTCGTCGATCAGCGCCCTGAGGTCGGGATGCTTGATCTCGCCCAGAATCTCGAGCATGCGGGCCCACATGCCATCGATATCCTGCTTGCTCGTCGCGAGGTAGTCGCCCGTGTCGTACGAGTCGGGTTCAGCCGGGCGCACGGCATCGATGATGAACTGGGGGTTTCCCTTGTAGGCCTCGACGCGGCCCTTGAGCCGCAAGAAGCCCCCCTCTTTGATCGACTCGAAGATTTCCTCCGAAGCTTGCCACATCCGCGCGACGAGCTGGCCCGTGCGATCCATGAGCACCGCATGGATGTACATGTTACCTTGAGTCGTGGTGCGCAGGTCTTTCGAGCGGATCAGGAAGACGATATCGTCGATCCTGTCTCCGGCTCGCAGATCGGTTATGAATCGGTGGGCCACGTGGCACTTGCTCCAGAGGTTTAGGACGACCAAGGACATAAGGTAGGGTGAATCCCCGCGACGGGCAAGGCGATCGCCGGGAGTCAGGGCCGAGCCGGCAGGGGCCACATGGTCACTTTGTGTGGTCGGACTATAATCTCGCGATCAGGGATGGGCGGGGTCCTTCAGCATTGCAGCCTGTGAGAAAACGAAATGTGCGTAGGTGCGAATAGGTTCGTATGCCGCCCCGCCACGGCTGTGGCCATCCTCGTGGCCGGCTTCGCGGCCACCGATGCGGGCGCACAGAAACCCGGCGTGCCGGGGCGCCAGGAGAGCATTACCGTGACAAACGCGACGCAGCACCGGCACACGAACCGGTTGATCCACGCCACGAGCCCCTACCTGCTTCAACACGCCCACAACCCGGTCGACTGGCACGAATGGGGCGAGGAGGCCTTCGCCAAGGCGAAGAAGGAGGACAAGCCGATCTTCCTGAGCATCGGCTACGCCGCATGCCACTGGTGCCACGTCATGGAGCACGAGAGCTTCGAGGTTGAGGCCGTGGCCGACGTACTCAATCGGGGCTTTGTCGCGGTCAAGGTCGACCGCGAGGAGCGGCCGGACATCGACGAGCTCTACATGGCCTACACGCAGCAGGCGACGGGCCATGGCGGATGGCCCATGAGCGTCTGGCTCACGCCTGACGGCACGCCATTTCACGCGGGCACGTACTTCCCGCGCGAGCATTTCGTCCAGATTCTCACAGCCATCACGAAGGCGTGGGGCGAGGATCGGGACCGGATCACCGCCGGCGCCGACAGCGCCAAGGAGTTCTTCGCGGCGTGGTCAGCAAGCCCCGCGGCGGCCGAGGGCGTCATCGGTCGTGAGACGGTCGACGGGGCGGCCGGGCACATTGCCAGGTACTACGACAAGACCCACGGAGGCGTAAGCGGCGGCGGGACGAACAAGTTTCCACCGAGCATGGGTATGGACCTGATGCTGCGCGTCTATGCCCGGACCGGTGCCAACGACCTGTTCGAGGCGGCGGACATCACGCTGGACCACATGGCTCGTGGCGGCATTTACGACCATATCGGCGGTGGGATTTGCCGGTACAGCACGGATGTCGAATGGCTCGTGCCGCATTTCGAGAAGATGCTCTATGACCAGGCGATGGTCAGCTCGATCTACCTCGACGCCTTCCAGGTGACCAGGAACGAGGCGTACGCCGCGGTCGCGGCTGACATCTTCGACTACGTGATCGAGGACCTGCAGTCGCCGGAAGGCGGCTTCTATTCGAGCCGTGACGCCGACAGCGAAGGGTTGGAAGGCGCGTTCTACGTCTGGACCGTCGAGCAAGTTAGCGAGGTCCTCGGCGAGGATGATGCGAAGCTCTTCTGCGAGTTCTACGACGTAACGCCGACGGGCAATTGGTTCGAGAACCGAGGCCACGCGCCTGCCGGGCCCAAGAATGTGCTTCAGATCACGACACCGGTCGCCCCGTTCTGCAACAAGCGAGGGCTCGACCTCACCGAGTTCAAGGCCAGGCTGCGCGGCTGGCGAGAGAAGATGCGGACGGCCCGGGCTAAGCGGGTCGCCCCGGGATTGGATGACAAGATTCTGACAGGATGGAACGGGCTCATGATCGCGAGCCTCGCCAAAGGCGCTCGCGTGCTCGACGAACCCAAGTATGCGGAGGCGGCGCAGCGAGCCGCATCGTTCCTGCTGGCGAAGCTTCGGAAGGAGGGACGGCTACTGCGGACCTATCGCAAGGGCGAAGCCCGGTTGACCGGCTATCTGAGCGACTACGCGTTTCTCATCGAGGGATTGATCAACCTGTACGAGGCGACGTTCGAGCAGCGATGGCTCGACGAGGCGGTCTTACTGACCGACGCCGTGGTAAAGCACTACCGCGACGACAAGGGCGGCGCCTTCTTCTTCACTGCAGCCGACGCGGAGACCCTCGTGGCACGGTCCAAGAACCCGCGCGACGGCGCGATTCCATCAGGCAACTCGGTGCTGGCCCTCGACTTTCTTCGGCTGGCCGTCCTGTTCGATCGAAAGGACTACCGCGCACACGCGGAGGGCATTCTCCGCGGGTTTTCGGAACAGGCGTCCCAGATTCCCGGGGCGTTCGAACGTCTGCTCTGCGCGGCCGACTTCTACCATGATCGTGTGAAGGAAATCGCGATCATCGGCGACCCCGCCGCGTCAGATACGAAGGCCCTTCTCGACACGGTCTACGCACGGTATCTGCCGAATAAGGTCGTGGTGCTGGCGGCTGACCCAGCCGGGGAGACCCACATGCCGCTTCTGAAGGGCAAGGGGCGCAAGGACGGAAAGGCCACGGCTTACGTGTGCGAGCACTACAACTGCAAGCTCCCCGTCACAGAGCCGGACGGCCTCGCACGACAACTTGACACGAAGTAACCACACCCGCGGGGCGACATGCCCTCTTCCGGGCCGTTGTAGCCGCAACCGCCCCGGCAAGCCACGAGTTACAGGGCCCTGGACGGCGGCGAGCCCTTAGCCGATACTTCAGGGGCACGGAAGATGTACGTGACGTTCAGGAGGAACGGTACAAGGAGGCACATCGTTGGTCTTTAGCGCTTTTTTCACCTTAGGGATTTGCCTGGCACCCAGCCTGGGGACACCCGAGCAGTCGCCTCCCCCGGCGACGGAGGGAGCCTCCCCTAAGGCGGACGCCGCGCGCACCGAACAAGAGGCAGACTCACGGGAACACCTTACCGCCGAGGATGTGTTGAAAGCACTTCAGCGGCAACGACCGCCGAGCCAAACCATCCCGCCCGTCGGATCAGAGGGCGAGCACTCCGGACAGGCCGTGACCGAGCTGTTTCCCGAGGGGTTTCCCGTCGTCGGCGTGACCGGCACCATCGAACGCGACACCGATGACTCACCGTGGTGGCGTTTCGTCTCGGACGAATCGGCGGGTTTGCCACCCCTCAAGGTGCTGCGCAACCTCACGCTCGAGCCGATGGAGCGAACGGTGCTCGGTACCGAGGTAACGCCAACCTTCGAGGTCGATGGCACGATGACCGTCTTTGACGGAGAGAACTACCTGCTGATCGGCTTCGCGATCTCACGGCACGTCAGACCGCCGCCCGGCTCGCCCGCTCCCGGCGGCGCTTCGGGGGACCAGGACGGCACCCACGCCAAACCCGAGGACGAACCGCACGTGGCCACCGACGCCGCGGCGGAGGATGTGCTGGAGCAACTCCTCCAAGAAGGCGCGGCGGAACAGCCGGTTTCCATCGCCGCCGTCACGCGGGGCGAGCGTCCTGACGCCCCACCCGTGGACCGCCGGCCACTCGTCTCGAACGGTGCACCCATGATCCGAAGACCGGCGCGGCTCGTGCGGCACGGCGACTGGTGGACGCTCGTGTTCGAGTCGGACCACCCGGACAAGCCGGAGCCACCGATGAAGGTGCTGCCCAACAAGAACCTGGAAGTCATGGCGCGCGGCACGGCTCACGGAAGCGCCGGCGTGGTGTTCGTCGTGTCGGGTGTGGTCACCGTGTTTGACAACGAAAACTACGCACTCATCAGTGCCGCCCGGCGTCGGCTTGATTCCGGGAATCTAAGGAAGTAGGCCGGGAAGAACCACGCGGCTTACGGGTGGATCGAAGCGACATCGACCTTGATCTTGTCTACTAACAAACGGAAGCAGCCATGCTGAATCTTCAGATCGATACGAACGATCGGTTCATCGTCGCCAAGGTGCAAGGTGAGTTGGGCGCGTCCGAGAGCGAGGAGTTCACTGAGGCCCTGCACGAACACGCGGCCGGTCAGGGCGCCAAGCTCGCGATCGACCTCACTGAGGCGGAGTCGATCGATTCGACGGGTCTCTCGGCGTTGATCAGCCTCGTCACGCGTGCGCGGCTAAGCGAGGGGCACGTCGTCCTGGTGGCGCCTTCTCCGCTGGTCTCCGGCGTGCTCAACGTGACCCGGCTCGATCAGTGGTTCGACATCTGCGATTCCCTTGAAGCAGCCGATCAGCGTTTCGCATGATCCCGTCTTCCCTCCAGCTCGTAACCTGAACGCTGCACAAAAAAAGGCGGCCCACCCGAGCCGTGGGCTCGAGTGGGCCGAAACCTTGTTGCTGCCGTAAAGCAGAACGTCTACTGCCCTACGGCAGCTCACGCTTTATACTATATGCCAACAGATCACCTCCCTTTCAAAACGGGTCGACTCGGACACTCAGCCGTTAGTCCGGCTGCCATCCATGAAGCCCTCTTGCGGACCGTCGCCCGCAAGCCAACGCCCGCCGATTCCTGCCTAGGAGTGGAACCGACGCTCGGCAAGACCGCCCGTCGCCCTGGCATCGCCCAATTTCGACGCCTCGGACGATAGGTCGCGCCCTACACTAACAATATAGGCGCTCGAGCCGCCCGGGTTCAATAAAAATCTCGGCCGGCTCCGCTCACCGCACAAATGCGAACGGGCGTTTGTTCATGCTCGGGCGCGTCGTCCGAGAACCACCCGACTGGCGAGCCTGCCGTCGAGCGCTTATCATGCCGCGACCGATAACGCCCGCGAGACCGGTGAATCCGCGGGGTGGAACTTCGACACAACGGCAGCGGCGCGGCACTTTGGGCGGCAAATCGGAATCATCACATCGGTGGCGTTTCTTCACGGAATACCTCGCGGAACCGACGACGGTGGGCGCGATTTCGCCGAGTTCCCCCGGGCTTGCAAGAGCCTTATGCACGCACTTCAGCCGGCGCACCGGGCCCGCGAACGTCCTGGAAGTCGGAGCCGGAACCGGCCCCGTCACGCGGCACATCGGCTCGCTGCTCGGCCCGGAAGACAGGCTGGACGTGTGCGAGATCCAGGCCAAGCTCGCCGACTTCCTCGAAAGCTCCGTGTTAACGACAGAGCACCTCGCACCGGCGTTCGCTGACGGGCGCGTACGCTTGCTGCGAGCCCCGGTGCAGGAGATCGATCGAGAGAACCACTACGACTTCGTGATCGCAGGGCTCCCGTTTACGGCCTTCGCCCTGCGCGACATCAAGGACGTGTTCAAGGTCATACGGCGGTGCCTCAAGCCCGGCGGAGTCATGAGCTATTTCGAGTACGTGGCGCTCCGGCGTATCTCGAGCCAGGTTGTGCTGGGTTCCAAACGCAGACGGAAACGGATCGTGTCCGCCTACATGTCGCGGCACATCAAGAACCACCAATTCGACCGCCAGACCGTGTTTCAGAACGTGCCGCCCGCGTACGCGCGCCATCTCCGCTTCGATTAGCGCCTTCGCCTCGGGCGTTCCGTACGGAGTTCAGAACGACACCGGCGCATCGGTAACGCGCTCCGTCGCGAGCAGATCATCGTACGTCTCGCGCCGACGGATCAAACGCGCCTCGCTACCGCCCACAAGAACCTCAGCCGCCCGGCAGCGTGAGTTGTACTGGCTACTCATCACCGAGCCGTAGGCACCGGCGGAGAAGACGCACACCAAGTCACCGCGCGTAAGAGGCGGCAGGGCACGGTCCTTCGCGAGGAAGTCACCGCTTTCGCAGACCGGCCCCACGAGGTCGACCACGACGCAACCATCCACCGCGAGGTCCGCGCTGCGACGCGGCGGGACCATCTCGTCAGGCACGACCACCGGCCAAGCGAAGTGGAACGAGCCATACAGCGCCGGACGCAGTAGCTCGGTCATCGCAGCATCCACAATGACAAAACGCCTTTCTCCCGACCGCTTCGTGTAGAGCACGCGCGTCAGCAGCACACCCGCGTTCGCGGCGATGCTGCGCCCCGGTTCGAGGATGATGTCGAGGCCCTTACCGGCAAGCAGCGGGACGATGCGCTGTGCGTACGCGGAC
This sequence comes from Phycisphaerae bacterium, assembly GCA_029260055.1. Taxonomy (GTDB): domain Bacteria; phylum Planctomycetota; class Phycisphaerae; order UBA1845; family UBA1845; genus JADFOB01. Next base: position 23,701 of record JAJDDX010000111.1, on the reverse strand, counting down.
GCCGAGGGCGCCTCGTCATCGTCGTAATGGGCACCGAATCCGCCACCGATGTTCAGCATAGTGATCCGATGCCCATCCGCGCGGCAGGCTGCGACCAGTTCGAGCGTCTTTTCGATCGACTCGATGTAGGGCTCGATGGTGTTGACCGGGGAGCCCAGGTGCATGTGAAAACCGGCGAGGTCGATCCCCGCCCTGCCATCGAGGTCGGAAATGACGCGCCGCGCACGGTCCAGATCGATCCCGAACTTCGTCTCTCGCTTGCCGGTCGTCGTGTAGACGTGCGTCTTCGGATCCACGTCCGGATTGACGCGAAGAGCGACCCTGGCAACGACACCCCGCGCCTCGGCGATCGCGGCGATGCGGCCAAGCTCACCCTCCGACTCGACGTTGAAGCAGCCGATTCCTGTGTCCAAAGCGGAGCTGATTTCGTCGTCTGTCTTGCCCACGCCGGCAAACACCGCGCGGGCCGGATCGACACCCGCCTCTTCGATTCGCCGAAGCTCGCCACCGCTGACCACGTCAAAGGCGGCTCCTCGCTGAGACAGCATGCGCAGGATGGCGAGGTTGTGGCAGCTCTTGACGGCATAGCAGATTGTCGGGTTCAGTTCCGCGAACGCGGCCGACAACCGGTCATAGTGTTCCAGGAACGTTCGCCGCGAGTAGACGTAGAGCGGCGTGCCGAATCGCTCGCACAGCGCAGGCGCCGCGACCGACTCACAATGAAGCACGCCGTCTTGATAGCAGAAGTGATCCATAAGGCCCTATCCGCGCCAAGTAGCGGCGCACCGAATCAGCGTTATACTACCGCCCGCCAAGTCCAACACGGACGGCAGGAGGAAACCGACCTTGGACAGTGAACCCGAAGTCTTCTTGTATACCGACGGCGCCTGCAGCGGCAACCCCGGCCCGGGCGGCTGGGCGGCGCTGCTCAAGCACCCCGCCACCGAAACCATCAAGACGCTGTCCGGCAGCGAGTCGAGCACGACCAACAACCGGATGGAATTGACCGCCGCCATCGAGGGACTGCGGAGCATCGACGCTACGCCGCGTCGGCGCATCTGCCTGGTCAGCGACAGCGAGTACGTGATCCGCGGCCTGACGGAGTGGATCAAGGGCTGGATCGCCAACAACTGGAAGCGTGGGAAGAAGGCCGGCGCTCCGCCGGTCAAGAACGTCGATCTGTGGCAGGAACTCCACGCCCTGGCCGGCCGCCACGACATGACCTATCAGCACGTTCGCGGACACTCCGGGCACCCGGAAAACGAAGAATGCGACCGACTCGCGGTCGCCGCCATCAAGGCACTCAAGGAAAACGAACAGTTCCAGTAGGATCGGAGGGGGACACGTGGGGCAACGACCGGCTATCGCACTCGCACTCATGGTCTGGCTTGCGGCTGGAGCCGGGGCCGAGAAGACACCCGACGCGTGGTACGAATCGGGACGGCGTGCCGTCGACGAGGCGCGGAAGGTACAGCCCCTTGTCGGCAGAGCGAAGAACGTCATCCTGTTCGTCGGCGACGGGATGGGCGTGTCGACGGTCACCGCCGCGCGGATTCTGGACGGGCAGCGACGCGGCCAACCGGGTGAGGAAGGCCTCCTCGATTTCGAAACGCTGCCGCATACCGCGCTGATCAAAACCTACAACACGAATCAGCAGGTCGCCGATTCTGCCGGCACGATGAGCGCCATCGTCACGGGCGTCAAAACGAAAGCGGGCGTTATCTCCGTCGATGGCACTGTCACGCGAGGCGATCACAAGTCCGCCGAGGGGCACGCACGGCCGACGATCCTGGAACTGGCGGAAGCGTCGGGGCGGTCCACAGGCATCGTCTCGACGACACGGGTCACGCATGCGACTCCGGCGGCCTGTTACGCCCATTCACCGGAACGCGGCTGGGAGGACGACAGTGCGCTCTCGCCGGAAGCCAAGGCCTCGGGCTTCCCCGACATCGCACGACAGCTCATCGAATTCAGCGTGGGCGACGGCTTAGAGGTCGTGCTCGGCGGCGGTCGACGTGGCTTCCTGCCGCTTGGCACGAAGGACCCCGAGGACCCGGCCCGAATGGGGTCCCGGGCGGACAAACGTGATCTCACGACTGAGTGGCTCAAACGACCCGGCGCCGCCTACGTCTGGAACAAGAGTCAATTCGACTCTGTCGATGCGGCGAAGACGGATCACCTGCTAGGGCTCTTCGAGCATTCGCATATGCAGTTTGAGCACGACCGGTCTAAAGACATGGCGGGCGAGCCGTCACTCGGCGAGATGACCGCTAAGGCGCTCGAGGTACTTCAGAAGAACAAGAAGGGCTTCTTCCTCATGGTAGAGGGAGGTCGAATTGACCACGCTCATCACGACACCAATGCCTTTCGCGCGCTGACCGATACGATCGCTTTTGCCGAGGCGGTACGAGTCGCCAAGCGCATGACCGACCGGGCGGACACCCTGATCATCGTGACGGCCGACCACAGCCACGTCTTCACTATGGCGGGCTATCCGACACGTGGTAACCCGATCCTCGGCAACGTCGTGAGTAACGACAGGCATGGCCGCCCGCTCGCCGAATCCGCTTCCGACGTCGACGGCAAGCCCTACACGACCGTCGGGTACACGAACGGCCCTGCGCATGTCCATAACGAGACGGATCCGCTACACGGAGACTACCGGCAGGACGCATGTACCAGGCTGGATTCCGAGACTCACGGCGGAGAGGATGTCCCGCTGTACGCTGACGGTCCGCAAGCGCACCTGTTTCACGGCGTACTCGAGCAGCACGTCATCTTCCACGTCATGCGCGACGCACTCGGCGCCGCGCCGTAACGCGCCAATCCGGGGAACGCCTGAGGCAGCGAATGGGACGCGGCCCGGGGAATGTCACCGCAAGAAGAGCAAACGGCTGCCTCGGCAAGGCGGTCGAAGTCACCCGCCGATCTGGTTGGATATCCTCCGGACCGTCTTGATCTCCTGTGAGCCCATGTGCAGCGTCATTCCGTTGACCATGTTGGCATCATTGCGATCGAACGTGATCGTCGCCTGCACCAGCTTGTAGAAGAACTCGTACTCGGCTTTCGGGTAGATCTGCAACACGGGCGCTCCCGGCTTGTCCATCTGGACGAAGAGGTCCGTGCCTACTTTGGACACCTCGAACACCATCCCTCTTGTGGTGTCGACGTATCTGCCGACGTAACGCCCCAACACGGTTGCCGACAGCTCGATTTGCGTCGGTTCCGTTTTGGGGTCGATTCGCCTGCCGACCTGGGTCCCGCCCGACTGGTAGAGCGTTACGTCGCTCACCGCTCCGTTGGCATCGCGTTTGAACTTGAAGCGGGCGTCCACCATCTTGTAACGATAGGTGTCCGCGCCCTCGCAGATCATCTCGAGCTTGTCGACGCCCGCTTGCTCCACCATCAGTTTGTCGCCCTTGCGGGAGAAGAGGAAGATCAGCCCCGACGGCATGATGTATCGGCCCTCGAAGTCGTCCAGGTTTTGGCTGGCCACGGCGGACTTCTTCTTCAGATCGCGCAACGCGTACTTCTCGTGGAGGAGGTGCATGCCGATGTCGGCACAATCGACAGCGGAGTTGGATAGAACGGCTACACCGATCTTCCTCTCCGGGCAGAAGCCGAGGAACGACCGGTATCCGCCGGATCCGCTACTCTTGAAGAAGATCGGAGCACCGAAGCGCGACGCCTTCTGCCAGCCGAATGCCTGCTCGGTATGCACGTTGCTCGTACGGGTCCGCACTTGCCGCATCGACGCCAGCGCGGGCTTGAGCTTCGTATCGGTCAGTCCCAAGGACGCGGAGAGGAACTGCGCCAAGTCGCGTCCGGTCGACCAGAGGGCACCGGCCGGCGCCAGCGCGGGCACGTTCCAGTCCGCCACTTCGGCGTCGCTGTGATGACCGTAGGCCGACCGCTCCGCCAAGTCTTCGTTCTGGGTAATGCGTGTGCTGTCCATCCGAAGCACATTGCATATCCGGTCGACCAGCAACGACTCGTAACCTTTGCCGGTCTTCTTCGCGAGAAGATGCCCCAACAAGCCGTATCCGATATGCGAGTAGCGCCACTCGCTCCCGGGTGCGGCCGCGAACTCATGACTCGAAAGGAAACTGTAGAGATCGCCAATTGAGTAATCGACCCAGGGATTGTTGGGGTTGGCATCGATGGCCGCGTTGTCGGGCAAGCGCGGCAAGCCTGATGTGTGGGTCGCAAGTTGCCCCAGCGTGATCGGCTTTCCGTCAGGCGACTTCGGTCGGACCTGCTCCGGCAGATACTTCGTGATGGGATCGGAGAGTTTGACGTCGCCTCGCTCGACCATCTCAGTCAGAACAGCAGCCGTGAACACGCTCGTAATCGCGCCGAGTTCATAGAGCGTGTCGGGATTGACTGTCTGCTCCGAATCCGTCGCTACCCGGCCGTAGGCGTGGAACTTGGTTCCCTCCGGCTTGACGACGGCGATCACGATTCCAACGCTGTAGCCCGCGTCGACGCGCTCGCGGATGACCTTGTCGACATCAAGATCCTCCCCCGCCAAGGCCGGGCGACTCGCTACTAGACTCGACAGCGCCACCGCCAATATGATTGCTGCATGCCATCGCATGGTTGAGGTCTCCGTGGAAGATCGTTCTCAAAACCGGCGGATATTGTCGGCGCTTCGGCGGTCGCCCGCAAGGCCGGTGCCGGCGGGGCCCGCGTCGAACCGATCCGAGCCGAAAACCGGCACCCCGATGCCCCCAAAGCCTCTAGGGGACGGTGCGAAACGCGAGTTCCGCCTCGACTACGCCGTCGCGTTCGAAAGTCGCCGTCCAATCGCCCGGAATGACATCCAGACCGATGGAGGACCAGACGAACCGCCAGAAGCTCAGCGTCGACATCTCCGATGTCACCAGCGCGGCACCCGACCGGGCAACCTGCCCGTCGGGATCGGTCAAAGTGAAGGTCAGGGCGTCCCCCACCGCGACGTTGACCAGTTCGACCCATCCTTGAACCACTTGGGTCGACAGGGACACCGCCGGCAGCGGCAGCTCGACTACCGGGCACGTGTCGAGTGTCACGCACACCTCGTCGGCGATCCCGAGTTCACTGACGAAGAACGTGTCCCGCATGGTGTATGCCGTCTCGACGGGAAGGCTGTACCGCACCCCGTCGTCCACCACGAGTTGAAAGGAGACGCGTTCGATGCCGTCGCCGGGTTCGATGTAGAAGTCCGTGTCGGGTGCCGTCGGGTCGCTCAGCACCGTGGGTGGGCCGGAGACCTGCATCCACCGGTAGTTGAGGGCGCTGGCCGAGGGACTGTAGCTGTTCGCGCCACTGAGCCTGCGTGTCTGGAAGTAATCGACCGCCCCATCCTCGACGGGGTCGATGACCGCGATCGGACGATCGTCCGCCAAGTCCGGCGCCAACACGGTCACGCGCCGCGGCGCCGAGCCCTCGGCACCTGAGTCGCCGCTGATCACGCCGAGAAAATAGGGTCCCGCGATCTCACTCGAAAAGCGAAACTGATGCGTGAAGGCCCCGTCGTCACGCACGTCCGTGAGTTCGCACGCAACCGTTTCAAAGGTGTTCGGATCAACCAGCGCGACGCACACCCGGGTGTGGCCGTTGAGCACCCGACCGGACACCGTGTAGTCCGTCCCGTTCTCATAGAGGTAGGCCGGCGGCAAGTCGCCCGTCAGCTCGATCTGGTTGTCGATGAACGCATCGGCGGGCAACGCGGTGGGCACGTAGTTGGTCAGTGTATCGGTGTTCAGGGCGTTCTGCGAAGCCACCACGTCGCCTTCGATCGGCACACCGTCTCCGTCGACCTCGAAGAAAGCGGACGGCACGCTGTTTGAATCAGTGTCGAGGATCTCATAGTGCAGGTGCGGCGCCGTCGAGTACCCGGTATTGCCGGAGAAGCCGATGACTTGCCCACGCACGACCCATTGCCCCGGGGTGACGGTGACCCCGCCGAAGTCGAGGTGCGCGTAGAGCGACTGATAGCCGAGTCCGTGGTCGATCGTGACGAAGTTGGCGGGATCATCCATCTCGGCCGCGGCCGCGTCGTCGCGCATCGCGCTGCCGAGCGTTTCGATCACCCGGCCCGCGCCGACCGCCAGCACCGGCGTACCGACGGGCATCGACAAATCCCACGCGAAGTGGTCGGCGTGGCTGAACTCGCCGTCGTTGGCTTGGCCGATGCGTCGTGACCGCCCGTTTGCCCAGGGCAGGAAGAAGCGCGGCGGCGTGTCGGCGGCGATCGCGACAAACTCCGCCGTGATGAAGAGATCGCGATCAACCAGGATGACGGAGGACGATACCTCGCTCACGAGGTCGCCGCTCCACCGCAAGAAGCGGAATCCCTCCGCAGCGATCGCCTCCACGCGAATCGTCTCTCCCGCGGGGTAGCTGGTCGTGCCCGTTGCGGGAACCGTCTCGCCCTGCCCGCTGACCCCGATCACCACAGAGAATTCGTCGGCGTCCGTTTCGAGAACCGTCACCACAACCGCGTCGGAATCGCTCGCGCCGATGGCGTCGATGACGATCAGCGTGAGTTCGTGCTGACCAGCCGTCAACTCCACCGAAGCCGTCGCGCCAACGGCCACGACCTCCGACTCCACCAGCCACTCGTACGACGTGATACCCGCGTCTGAAGCCGTGGACGCCGACCCGTCCAGTGTCACCAACGCGGTGTTGCTCGTGTCGGCCTGGACCGCCGTCGCGGTCAGGCTTGCATCCGCGCGCAGTACGCCCGGCTCGGGTCCGGCGTCAGGTGGTAACTCGGGCGAGCAGCCCGCGACCACCACCAGGACCATCGCTACCGCCGCCATCTTGCGGCGTCCGCGGTGCCGCATGCCGTTGTCACTCGGAATCTGAATCACTTTCTGCTTTCCGGCGAGGTGATCATGAAGCCCCATCCGCCGCCCGCAGAGTCTTCGCCCAAACGCACTGTCCGAGCAATATCGGCAGCAATCGCCCCACCAACACACGGACGGAGCGCCGCGAGCCGGCAATACCCGTAATACTGCACAATTTCCGCCACGAACGCAAACCAAGCCGGGTTGCCAACCTGAAATCGCGTTTTACAGCCGTGATATCAAGTGTCACGAAGCGCCGCTCCGATAATAGGCGAGAACTCCTGGGATGGGAGTAGGTTCCGGAGGCTGCAATCATGGATGAGCAGACGCGTGTGGAGGTACGCCAGGCAGCCGGACGCACACGGCGCCCCCCGGGCAAACCGACCTGCATTCGGTTCGCCGCGATGGGCAAGGGCGAGTTGCCGACCGACGCGGAGTCCGGCTCGCTCGAGTTGATGCTCGAAGTCACCGAGCCCGACGGGCAATTGGCGGTTTGGTTCGATGACGAGTGGTGGGCGGAAGTCATCGCTCGCTGGGCGAACCTGCCGGTGACGATCCACATCACGGCGACGCCATCGGCTCTGCTTCATCCCGTTACGCTTCACCACCTGGAAATGCTGCAACGCGTGGTGCCCCGTTGGCGCAAAGTCGGGCACGCTTATCCGTCCGAGATCACCTCGACAGACGATGTCGAGACGCTTGCCAAGTCTCTGTTCGACGAGGTGCGCTTCATCGACGCACCCAGCCCGCACACGCCGCCTTCGGACCGGCGATTGCCGAAGCCTGGGATCGAAGAGCTCTTCGGCAACATTCGACGAGCGCAGGCCCGGCTCGACAAGACACGGCCGATCCTGGTCAGGATTCCGGGGCCCGGACCGGCTCACGAGAGGTCTCGGGCGACCGATGCCGTCCCGGGCCTCATGGCCGCGTCGGAATAAGCCGACGTTCCCTTCATCGCACGACCGTTGGCGACCCGGCGCGGAGTCGGTCGCGGGTCGAAATCGGCTTGCAGTTACGCTACCATCCGATCGATGTCGTTGATCGTTCAGAAATTCGGCGGAACCAGCTTGGCTGACGCGGAGAAGATCCACCGCGCCGCCCGGCGTGCGATCCGCGCGGAGCTCGACGGCCAGCGCGTGGTACTCGTCGTGTCGGCGATGGGCAAGACGACCGACGATCTGCTGAGCCTCGCCGGTCAACTCACCGTCGATCCGCCCAAGCGAGAACTCGACGTGCTGCTCACCACGGGGGAGCAGGTTTCGATCGCCCTGATGGCGATGGCGATTCACGCGGCCGGTCACGAAGCCATCAGCCTGACGGCGGCTCAACTCGGCCTGTTCACCGATAGCGCCCACACGCGCGCGCGGATACAGAGCATCAGTCGTGACCGCATCGAACGGGAATTGTCGGCCGGCAAGATCGTCATCGTCGCGGGCTTTCAAGGGATCGACTCCAGCGGCGAGATCACGACGCTCGGTCGCGGCGCCTCTGATACGACCGCCGCCGCTCTTGCCGCGATGCTCGACGCCAACGTATGCGAGATATACACCGACGTGGACGGCGTCTACTCCGCGGACCCGCGCGTCGTGCCGCAGGCGAAGAAGATGCACGTTATCAGTTACGAGGTCATGCTGGAGATGGCCGCCTCGGGCGCCAGCGTGATGCACTCTCGGGCCATCGAGTTCGGCAAGAAGTTCAACGTGCCGATCCACGTACGCAGTTCGATGACGGACGCGGAAGGGACCATCATCATGGCGGAAACACCGGGCATGGAGGCGATCTCCGTTCAAGGCGTGACCTTGAAGGAAGACCTCGCCGTCGTGGAACTCAACGGAGTACCGAACACGCCGGGCATTGCGGCGCGCGTCTTCGCGGAGGTCGGCCGGCACCACATCCTCGTCGACGACATCGTGCAGAACATCTACGACGGCGGTAAGTTCGCCAACCTCGCCTTCTCGACGAACGCGAGCGAGGCCGACGAGGCGAAGGTCGTCTGCGAGCAACTGCTCAACAACCTCGGGGCCGGCACGGTCGAGCTCGACGAAGGCGTCTGCAAAGTCTCCGCGATCGGCGTCGGCATGAGGACGCACACCGGCATCGCGGCGACGATGTTCGACGCCATGTCTAAGGCGAAAGTGAACATCGACAACATCTCCACCAGCGAGATTGTCATTAGCTGCATCGTCCGCCAGGAGGACGGGCCCAAGGCGCTGCGTTGCCTCCACGACGCCTTCGAACTGGATAAACTCAACGGCGACAGCGAGGGATCATGAGCCGCCGACGCAGAGCTTGGCCCGCCTCCATTACGTTCCGTCGCAACTGGCGTCGCTACATCTTCCCGCTCGTCGTGCTGGCAGTGGCGGGTGGGCTATCGGTCGGCGATCGGTTCGGCCGGCAGTCGACACAGGGCGGCGATCACGGCATATACCACGATCGTTCTTTCCGCGTCGTCCATGTCGTCGATGGGGACACGTTCGACATCGGCATACCCGATCCGACCACGGGCAAGGGCGTCACGCGCATTAGGCTATGGGGCGTCGACACGCCGGAGGTCAAGCACGGCGGCACGCCCAACATGCATTTCGGACCAGAGGCCAAGGCATTCGCCGAGAGCGTGCTTGGTGGCCGGGAGGTGCATGTGGTGCTCTCGCCGGATCGGACGCGCGGCAAGTACGGCCGGCTGCTCGCGTACGTCTACTTCAAACGCGGCGGCGAGATGTACAACGAAGTCCTGATCGAGCAGGGTTACGCCTACGCCGACCCGCGATTCAAACACCCCTACCGCGACAGGTTCAAGACGCTCGACAAGCGTGCCCGCAAAGCCGGCCTCGGCCTGTGGGCCAAGGTCAAGCCCGAAGACATGCCCAAGTGGAAACAGCGGTACGAGGCCAACGCCGGCAAGCCGGGCGGCTAGCTTCCCGACGGGACGCCAAACGCACGTGACGGCTATCGCCCGCCCGCCGCCTCTCTCTCGGCAGCCGAATCCCGACCAAAAAAGCCAAGTCGGGCCGGAGCGCTCGAGCCCTACGCACGCTCAGGTAACCGGAGCCCGGCGTGAGAAGCGCCGGCGGCGATACCTGTGGCCCGGCCTGCGGGAGGAGAATCCGATGAAAGCCATACCCACCGACCTGTTGACGCTCGTGCTGCTGTCCACCGCGATCCTCGCCTTGTCGTCGGACGGCAAACCCGCCGCCGCCGCCGATTGGTACTGGTCGGGTGGTTGTGGCGGGGATTGGCACCACACTTGTCAGGACAATCCTCCTCAGCAGTGCCATCCCGAACCTCGCTTCCGCACCTACAACAACTGGGGACAGGAGGTCTGCGGCGTCAATACCGCGTTTCCAGGGAGCCTCGACACCGTCTACCTCCTTGCCGACCATGTCAACCTGATGAACGCGAGCACCTCGTTACTCTATCTCTCGGTCGACTCAGCCAGCACGTTCGCCATCGGCGCCAATCGAACGGCGACCATCGCCGGCCCCCAGCTGGCAAACAGCGGAACGATCACCGTGAACTACCAGCCTAGCGCGTGGCCGACGGCGCTTGCTTTCGCCGGCGATGCCACGCTCGACGGTGGCGGCGAAGTCGTGCTGAACGCCATCAGTGGCAACGCCCACGCTCAGGTCAACACCGGCACGGAAGCCACGCTCACCCACGCCGCCGGGCACACGATACGGGGAGTCGGCCAGATCAATGCATCGATGACGAACGACGGCACCGTCAACGCAGACAGGAACGCCCGCGAACTCGAGCTAACCACAAACGACAAGACCAACAACGCGACGATGATGGCCACGGGCGGTGGCATTCTCTCGATCGGAGACATGACCGTCACCCAGGGAGCCGGCGGAGTAATCACCGCTAACGCCGGCACCGTTCGCCTGGAGGACGGCGCCGCTATCGTCGGCGGGACGTTGAGCACGGTAAGCGGTGGCGTCACTCGCACAGCCTATCTCTCGACGAGCACCTTGACCGACGTGCTGACTCAGGGTCAATTCGAAGTAGAGGCCAGGTCGACGGCAAGGGTGACCGGCTCAACGCTGACCAACGACGGGACCATCACGGTAAACTACCAGCCAATCGCCTGGCCGACGGACTTGATGTTCGACGGTGATGTGACGCTCGAAGGCACCGGCGCCGTGGTGCTGAACGCTATCAGCGGCAACGGCCACGCCCAGGTCAACACCGGCGACGGCTTCACGCTCACCCACGCCGCCGGGCACACGATACGGGGAGTCGGACAGATCAATGCATCGATCATCAACGACGGCACGATCAACGCAGACAGGAGCGACCGGGAACTCGAGCTAACCACACGCGACAAGACCAACAACGCAACGATGATGGCCTCTGACGGCGGCATCCTGTGGATCGAGGGCGTGACCGTCGCCCAAGGGCCCGGCGGCCGGATCATCGCCGACGCCGGCACCGTGCGACTCAACAACGGTGCCGCCATCGTCGGCGGGACGCTGAGCACGCCGAACGCCGGCGTAGTGCGCACCACTTACCTCACGACGGCCACGCTGGCCGACGTAGTGAATCAGGGGCAGTTTGACGTTGAGGCCAGGTCTACGGCGAGCGTAACCGGCTCCGCGCTCACCAACGACGGCACGATCACCGTAAACTACCAACCCTCCGGCTGGCCGACGTACTTGACGTTCAATAGCGACGCTGCGCTTGACGGGAGCGGTGAGGTCGTGCTGAACGCCATCAGCGGCACCAGCCATGCCCAGCTCAACACCGGCGCCGGCTCGACGGTCACCCACGCCGCCAATCACACGATCCGCGGGACGGGCCAAATCAACGCGTCGATGATCAACGAGGGCATCGTCAACGCAGACAACGTGAATGGCTGGAACCTCGAACTGCTTACATACGACAAGACCAACAACGCGACGATGATGGCCACAGGCAGCGGCGTTCTTCTGCTTAACGGCATGACCGTCACTCAGGGGCCCGACGGCGAGATCGTCGCCGACGCCGGCACCGTGCGCCTGGAAAACGGTGCCGCCATCGCCGGAGGATCGCTCAGCACCTTCAATGGCGGCGACGTGCGCACCGCGTACCTCTCGACAACCACACTGACTGACGTACAGAACCTGGGCCAGTTTGACATAGGGGCCAGGTCCACGACTAGGGTAACCGGCGTGACGCTGACCAACGACGGTACGATCACCGTGAACTACCAACCTACCGGTTGGCCGACGAGTCTGGCTTTCGACAGCAATGTGACGCTCGACGGCACCGGCGAAGTAGTGTTGAATCGCGCCAACGGCCACGCCCAACTCAACACGGGCGCGGGCGTTACGCTGACCCACGCAGCCGGGCATACGATCCGCGGACGCGGCCAGATCAACGCCGACATGGACAACGCGGGCACCGTGATCGCCGACGCGCCCCAGGACCTCGCCCTCAACCCACAGGTCGCGGGTATCACGAACAACGGCACGTTCGAGGCGGTCGCCGGCAGTACATTGGTGCTCAACAGCGCGTCGCTGTTCACGCAGCTCGGCGGCAGGACGGTCGTCGACGGCACGTTCCACGTCAACGGCGCCCCACTTGATCTGCAGGGCGGTGTGCTCAAAGGGCACGGTACCGTCAACGGCAGCGTCGTTAGCGCCGGCGCGATCGTCCACCCCGGCGGCGCAAACGTAGAACCCGGCGGCTCGGTGGGAACACTGACCGTAAGCGGTTCCTACGCACAGCGTAGCGGCGGTGCATTGGAAATCGAAGTCGGCGGAACGTCCCCGGGCGAGTTCGATCTGCTCAGCATCGGCGGCGAGGCCAACCTCGCGGGCCAACTGGTCGTCGCGACCGACGGCTTCGACCCGCAGGCAGATCAGCAGTTCGTCATTCTCACGGCTGCCGGCGGAGTGAGTGGACGCTTCGATAGTGTGGATGCCCCTAATGGCTTCGACGCAGTCTACGGCGCCACGACTGTGACGCTGGCCGTGCCGGCGGTGCCGGGGGATATAGACGGCGACGGTGACGTGGATCTTCAGGACTATATCAACTTCGCGGACTGCCTAAACGGCCCCGATGCCCCGCCAGCTCCGATCCTGCCGGGCGTGACGCCGCAGGAATGCCTTGACGCGTTCGACTTCGACACCGATGCAGACGTGGACGCACGCGACCTCGCGGGCTTCCAAGCGGCGTTCTCCGGATAGAAGGCATCTGACGAGATCGCCCGTGACGCAGAGCGACGCGGAGAAAGAGCCGCGCCCGGATAGCGCCCGCAGCCGCACCGCAGGCCCGCATCCCCGACACCGCCCAAGTCATGGGCGCCAGGACTCCTGTCGTAAGCGCCCTTAACTACACGGCTTGTGGCCTCTCTCTGGAGGGTCCGCGCGATGTCGTCATCAGCCAAGCACAAATCACGGAAGAAATACCGCTCTTGCTTGAATTCACTAGGGTGCGTGCTTACAATGCCCCGTTGAGGCTCAACCCGTGGCAGGTTCAAGGCGTCACGCACGAGAGCCATTTCGCGTCCTGGCCGGTTCTTGCGGACAACCACGGCCAGCAGTGGGCCGTGTACATATCGTTTGTCCTGCGAACTGTGCGTCGAAGGGCCGGGCCGCCGGATTAACTTGGCATGCCGAGCAGCGAAGTCGCGCGCGGAGATTGAGCGCGCGACGCCGGCTTGGCACGCGCGGACATTTCGCAGCCGGTAAGCAACACATTTGGAGCGTCCTGATCCGATGTCTCCGAAGGCGCGAATTCGCAAGAAGGCGAAGCCACCGCCCAAGCCGCGCTTGTCGCGCGAGAAGAAGTTGCTGTTCTCCGCTGTGGCGCTGATCGGTTTCTTCGTCATCACGGAGGGCGTGCTGACGCTGATCGGCGTCCAGACCCTGGCCGCGGCTCGCGACCCATATCTCGGCTTCAAATCCAAGCTGCCGTTGTTCGAGAAGTACCGTGATCAGAGCGGACAACTGAGCTACCGGACGGCTGAAAACAAACAGACGCTGTTCAATCCGCAGACTTTCCCCGCGCACAAGGATCGGAATGCATTTCGCATCTTCTGCATGGGCGGGTCCACGACTCACGGACGCCCCTACCGGGACAAGAGTTCGTTTGTGGGATGGTTGCGCGCATTCCTGCAGGCGGCGGACCCTGATCGAGATTGGCAGGTGATCAACTGCGGGGGCGTCTCCTACGCGAGCTATCGGGTCGCCGCACTCATGGAAGAGTTGGTCCAGTATGAGCCGGACCTGTTCATCGTCCTGACAGGACACAACGAGTTTCTCGAGCGGCGTACCTACAGCGGAATTATCGAGCAGCACCCTGTCCTCACCGAACTTCACCTGCTTCTTTACCGCTCGCGGATCGCGGCTTTGTCGGAGTCGGCGATCAGCCGTGTGGTGCGCAGCCCGCGCATGCAGGCGATGGATGAGTACCGACTGACCGGCGAGGTCAGGCCGATCCTCGACAGGTCGGCCGGCCTGGATCTCTACCACCGCGACGAACCGTTGAAGGAACAGATCCTCGCCCATTTCCGTTTCAACCTGGGACGAATGGCGTCGCTCGCGCGCTCGGCGGGGGCCGACATCCTCTTCATCCAGCCGCCCGTGAACCTGAAGGACTTTTCGCCCTTCAAGAGCCAGCATCGCGAGAATCTCACGGAGGAGCGACTGGACGAATGGAACCGCCTCGTCGATCAGGGGGCGAGAGCCATGTCGGCGGGTAAGCACCGTGAGGCTCGGCATGCCTATGAACAGGCCGCGCAGATCGACGACCGCTACGCTCAACTGCACTACGACCTCGGGCGGACGTTGTTCGCGCTGAAGGAGTTCGATGCGGCAAAGGCAGCCTTTCGACGAGCCCTGGAAGAAGACGTCTGCCCTCTCCGGATGCTGTCGGGCATGAACGACATCGTGGCCGACGTGGCGCGCCGTCATGAGGCGGAACTGATCGACTTTCGCGGTCGCCTTGCCGATCGCTGTCGGCGGGAACACGGACATGTGATTCCGGGAAAGGAGTACTTTCTCGATCACGTCCATCCGACGATCGCCGTTCACCGGGCGCTCGGGCGGCTCACGCTGGACCACATGATCGATCGGAATCTGGTTGAGCCGGACTCGTCCTGGAACGACGCTCGTGCCGATGCGATTGCGGCACAAGTCGAGAGTTCGTTGAACGAGCACGATCACGCGATCGCTCGGGGCGTGCTGGCAAAAGTGCTCCGTTGGGCCGGTAAGGTCGAGGAATCCGACCGGCTCATCGATGCCGCCAAAGAGGTTCTGGCCGATGACGCCGAGGGGTGCGCCTTGCTCGCCGGGAGGTGGGTACGGGACGGAAAACTGGATGAGGCGATCGAGGGGTACCGGAAGGCCTTGCGGCTCAACCCCGATCTGCCCGAGGCGTACCTGGGCCTCGCCCGCGCGTACCATGCCCAAAACCGCTTCGACGACGCCCTTCAAGTGTACGAGGAAGCTCTCCGAAGAAGACCCCAGTCCGCCTCAGTTCACTATGGCATGGCACAAACGCTCAAACGAACCGAACGATGGGCTGAGGCACTGCAACATCTCGAGGAGGTTACACGGATCGACTCCGAGTTCCCCGCGCTGCATGTCGGCTTGGGCATGGTGATGGCAAGCCAGGGGCGGCTGGAGAATGCCCTGGCCGAATTCCACGAAGCGTTGCGCGTCGACCCTCGTTCGACGGAGGCGGCCGCGCAGATCGCGTTGATTTATCGAAGCCAAGGGAACGTAAAGAAGGCGATCGAGTACTTCAACCGATCTCTGTCCGTGAATCCTGATAGCGCGGGTGTCCACAACGCGCTGGCCATCACGCTCATGGGAGTCGGAAAGACAGCGGAGGCCGTCCAACACTTCAATTCGGCGATCGAGGCTGATCCCGACTTTCCTCAGGCGCACTTCTATCTCGGTGTGTACTATGCCCGGCAAGGCGACTTCAGCCGCGCCGTGCAGCATCTGGAACAGGCGGTGGCGCTGGAGCCGAAGTCTCCGCCGGCATGGCACAACCTCGGGCTCGCCTACCTGCGTTTGGGCGATTTCCCGCAGGCTCTTCGGGTCTTCCGCCGCGGCGTTGATACCTGGCCCAATGACGGCCACATGACGATGAAGCTGGCGTGGATTCTGGCTACGGCGCACCAGGCGGACCTTCGAGACGGCGCTGAAGCGCTGCGGCTGGCCCGTACGGCATGTGATCTGATACCCCAGCAGCGTGCGGCGTGCCTCGAAACACTGGCGGCTGCCTACGCCGAGACAGGGCAGTTCCCCCTTGCCGTCGAGACGGCGGAACAGGCCATACAACTCGCCTCATCGGAGGCTCGGACAACTCTCGCGAGCCGCGTGCGGTTCCACTTGGCGCATTACGAGCAACACCGCCCATTTCGCATACCGCGAGGTGACCCCGGGGGGGGGGTAGGTCGCTCACAATCTGTGTCAGACTATTCAGATACTGACTGACGAACGCCTCTCATCCCGTCATCCACGACTTCCGGCCACATCTCCAGTAGCGGCGCGAAAGCGTGGACCAAAATCAGGGTAAACACTGATGTGCCCGTTCGGCATCGACGCTATGGTTCCCGCCGGTCAGGATCGCGCCTGTCCGTGTGCCTTGGAGCGTGTCGGCCACTCCGGCCGGCGGAGCGCGAGTTCCCGCGCCGGCGGTGGGGACAGGAAGACAGGCACGCGCCCGGATTGACGCGGTTGTTGTGTTGCGGCTCCGCGGCCGGCTCGGCCCGGAGGTGTCGGACACCGTCATATCGGATTCCTGCTCTTCACGGGCAGTTGCACGGATCATGTTGAAGCGCGCCCCGGACGGGATCACGGAACGACCAAGCATGCTTACAGGCTTCGTCGCGATGTGCCCCCGGCGCTATATGGCAACCAGGTACTAGGCGCTGGCGGTGTCCGGCGGTCGCCAGACGGAGCCTACTGTCGAGGGCCTAATGATGTTTTGGCAAGTCGTTCGCACATGGCGGTTCTGGAAGTGGTGGGTTGGATTGCTGGTCTTCGAGATCGCGTTGTGGAGCATGCCTCGGGACGTCCAGGTCGCATTATGTACGATCTATGAACGGCATTTCGCCAGTATCGTGCGCGCGGGCGTCGACGAGGTCATGGGCGGTGAACCCGGTGCGGCTCCAAGTGAGCCCGGCCCCGCGACGGCAGGGAGTGGCGTCGCAGCAATTTCACCCGAGGACATGGCCGATCACATCCGAGGTCTCGTCTGTCTCAGCACAGTCGAGAGCGAGTCTGCGCGCGACAGGGCCGGCCCGTCAGAACTGACCGCGGCCACTGGGGCCATGCTCCCGACTTCGTTTGTCGTGGCGCTTTTCCTGTGCCTGGTCCTACCTGCCCGAACCCATGCGGCCGAAGATCGAGGCCAGAATGAGCATGCTCCGGAAGTGCACGGCGCTGAAGTCCCCGCAAGACGTGATGAGATCGAAGGCCTCAAGCACGATTGTCAAGTTCTGGGCACTCGAGCCAAGCAACTGCGGGTGGCATTATGCTATGCGCTTCTCAGCGGCCTATCGACAGCCTTGTGCCCGCCGAATTTCACGGCTGCCAGCTTCTTGGCTGACACCCAGAACCGCTGGCACATCTTCAGCTTGGTCGCCGTAGCCTGTGTTGCAGCAGCCTGGGGCGCCCACCGATTGGCGGACGGCAAGCGAGAGGCGCTTGTCGCCGCAGCGGCCGTTGGATTCGGCGGTATATTCATTGGCGGGTTGATTGCGCTGTCGATTTCCTTACCTTACCGGATGATCACGCCGATTGAAGAAGTCCGCCTTCAGATGGCGGACGTGGGCCGTTTCGCGGCCGTCCGGTTGGCTCTACTGCCAATCCTTGCCGGCATGAGTACGCTCTTGTGGATCGTGGTTTATCGCGCGTATCACAAGCGGCCGCTCAACGTCTTGCCTCAACGCCGCAGTGAGTAGCCTCGACGCCGTTTCAGACCGGTTGAGGGAACGCGGCGAGGCTTGCGGAGCCGGGTCTCTCTGAACGCGCCAGAAGGAAGCGACGTGGTTCAGCGACGTAGGTCGGGCTCGGCCATACGATGATAACCTAGAACAGCGTCGCGCTGGAGAAGTTGAAATCGGGAAGTCGCAGTGCGGGCAGGAGCATCTTGCCGCGTTCCATGGTGATCGCCTCTTGCGGCGGGGTCGCGGCGTTGACGAGTTGAAGGCACCGCAGCGGGCTGTCGTGGAAGCGGAAGTTCTTCACGCCGGCGACGATGCGGCCGTCCTCGACTAAGAACGTGCCGTCGCGCGTCATGCCGGTAACGGTCAGGTCGGTCTGATCCACGCTGCGGATGTACCAGAAGTTGGTGACCAGAATGGCCCGCTCGGTCTGCGCGATCAGGTCGTCAAGCGTCGCCACCGTGGGGCCGGTGAAGGTCATGATCGGGCTTGACGGCCAAGGCGTCGGATCGACTTGGTGCTCCTTCGCCGTAAACCGATCGTAATAGAGCTGCTTCAACACACCCTTGTCGAGCCACGTGTGCTTGCGCACAGCCATGCCGTCGCCGCCGAACGGCGAACCGAGCAGATCGCGATGGCTCGGATCGGTCTTGATGTTAAGACGCGAGTCGAGCACCACCGAGCCGAGCTTGCCGACGAACGGGCTGTTGCCGCGGTAGTAGCTCTTGGCTCCCAGTCCCCAGAAGAACGGGCCGAGGATACCCGCGACGGCTGCCGGCTCCAGAATGACCGGATAGTGGCTGGCCGGGACGTCACGCGGGTTGCGCGACGCGATCGCCTTGTCGATTGCGGAATTGGCTCGATCGGTCACGCCGAGTGCACCAACGTCTCGATGAGCATTGAGCGCCCAGCCGGAGCTGTCGTCGCCTGTCGCGGTAAGTGAGAACCGCGCCTGCGTCGACTTGTCATAGGCAAAGAGCCCCGTGGACGCAGCCACCCCGCGTGCGGAGACATTCTTCGTCACGACCCCGGCACCGACGAGTTCGTGTCGCTCACACTTGTCGATGACGGGCTTGGCCAGCGCGGCAGCATCCGCAGGGGTAGCGCCGGCCGTCGCGGCGTTGTAGGAGTCGATCTTCATGTACGACTGCGGAAACAGCGGCGACATATACTCCGGATCATCCGGAGCAAGGCGCGCGATGCGCTCGGCCGACTTGACCGCCTCACGCAAAGAAGCCTCGTCTAACCGGTTCGTGCCGGATGACCCCGCCTTCTGCCCGAAAGCTACCTCGACCGACACGCGGGCGTTTCGAGCCGCGACGTTCTGGACCACTTGGTTGTTGGCGAACCGCAGCGTCGAATCTTCGGAATCTCGCAGATTGACGACCGTGTCGTCGGCCGACGATGCGGAAAGGACCGTATCAACCACGCGCTTGAACGTCGATTCGGATGTCAGCTTCACTGCCATGAGAGTATCCGATTGTAATAAGAGCCACGGGATCGGCGGGCGGAGCGCCGGTCGCCACGTGGTATAGCCTTGCACATCACATCAAGGGTGGCCCATGTCCTCTGGACATGGGGGAGACGATGACAGGCATTCCGGAGTCCCGCCATCTTCCGGCGCCGACGACTGGTGAGCATCGCCTCCCCCACCTCCAGAGGAGGTGGGCCACCCGCCCTATTGCGCCCCTTCGGGGCTGAGACGGCGCCGCCGTACTCCACGCGTCATTACTGCCTAACCTTGGCCCCGTCGATTCGTCAGGACAGAGCCGCTCTTGCGTTCTGAATTCCCGGACAGCCTCAAACTTCTTTGCGCGTGCATGTTGGGAGTCGAGGGACACGGGCAAGCTGCAGCTTGCCCATGCCACCCGGGCAGACCCATCGATTGAGATGCAACGACGCACGAGTTATCCCTTCGGGTCGATCACGTTGATCTTGCGGAACCTGGCCGGGCTGGCTCCGTGGGTCATCCAGCCGCTCTGGCCGGGCTGGCCCTTGCCGCAGTTCGTGAACCCGAACTCCTGCCAGTGGCTGCGATCGGCGACGCCGTCGCAACTGCCCCAGAACTCCGGCGTGATACCGTTGTAGACGACATTCTTGAGCATCGCGCCGCGCTTGCCGTTCTTGATCTCCCAGAAGGCATCGCCGCCGAACTGGAAGTTGTAGCGCCGTTGATCGATGCTGAAGCTGCCATGACCCTCGATATAGATGCCGTTCTCGACGTCGTCCAGCAGCGAATCGAGCGTCTCGTCACCCGGTTCGAGGCCGACGTTGGCGATGCGCACGATCGGCACGGACTCCCACGAATCCGCCCGGCAGGAGCCGCGTGACCGCTTGTCGCCCACCGTGGCGGCTACCTCGCGGTTGGTGGAATAGCCCTTGAAGATCCCGCGTTCCACGATTGGCCATCGCTGCCCGGACACGCCGTCGTCGTCATAGCCCGTGCTCGCCAGCGCGCCGGGACGCGTGTTGTCGGCGATCAGGTTCACGTGCTCGGAGCCGTACTTGAAACTGCCGCACTTCTCCGTGGTCAGAAAGCTCGTGCCGGCGTAGTTCGCTTCATAGCCGAGCGCTCGGTCGAGTTCGGTTGGATGGCCGCAGCTCTCATGAATCGTCAGCGACAGGTGCCCCGGGTCCAGCACGAGGTCGTACTTGCCCGGCGCGGGCTGAGCACTGTTAACCTTCTCGACCGCCTGAGCCGCAACACGCGGGGCCTCGCCAACGAAGTCGTACGCCCGCACGTGCTCGTAGCCCGCGCGGAAGCGCGGTACGGACAGACTGCGCGATTGGAAGTCATCGCCCGCGCGTGCCGTGGCCCCGAACCCGCCGCCGACGGCAAGCAGATCGAAGTCGATGGCCGTGCCTTCGGTCGACGCGAAGTGTTTCAGATCGCGCTGCGCCCATAGGTGACCGTTCGAGCGAATGACGGCGTCCTGCTGATGCAGCAACTCGCAAGTCCTGATCAGCAGATTGCACTTGTCTTCGAGCGGAACGGAGAACGGATCAACCTCGCACTTGGTGACGACCTTGTCCACGTGGATCGGCTCGTCGGCGAGCTTGACCGGCGTCTTCATGAGCGTGTGGCTGGCACGGGCGATCTCGACCGCCAGCGCAGCCGTCCGCAGCACATCCTCCGGCGTGAAATCCGGACAGGCTGCAAACCCCCACGCGCCCTCGTACAAGGCACGAATACCGTATCCGCTGTCGAAGCTCTCGCGGATACCGGAGATGCGGCGATCTTCCGCGCGGACGGATTGGCTCCGCGTCTCGATGAGTCGGATGTCGCCGTAGGAGCAGCCGCCAGCCCTCATGCGCTCGATTGCGATCTCGGCCAGTTCGGGCCAGCGCCTCGGATCGACCGGCCCGAGCGCGCTATCGCTCGACACACCAATCGACCGCGACTTATTCGCACAGCCGCCCAGGTAAAGCGAAGCCGCCCCGCCGGCGGTCGCCCCGAGGAATTCACGACGATTCCAGTTGTCGCGTGCAGCCATCATGGTTCTCCGGCTGTAGGTCTGCGTGATCCACGGCACAAAGCTAGCGTCCGCGTCCACGACGGGCAACCGCTATCTTGTTTGAACCGGTCTGGCCTCGGCTGTACGATCTTCGACCGGCGGTCCCAAGTTAGACGGAGTGCAGCCTTGCCCGATTTCCAGATTGTCAGTCCTTTTGAGCCGCAAGGCGATCAGCCGGCCGCCATCGAGAAGATCACCGGCGCCTTCCGTGCCGGGCAGAAACGCCAATGCCTGCTCGGTGTAACCGGATCGGGCAAGACCTTCACGATGGCGAACGTCATCGCCGCGCTTCAGACGCCGACGCTCATTATTTCACACAACAAGACGCTCGCAGCCCAGCTTTACGAAGAGTTTCGCGAGGTCTTCCCCCAAAACGCCGTCGAGTACTTCGTCAGCTACTACGACTACTACCAGCCCGAGGCGTATATTCCCCAGCGGGACATCTACATCGAAAAAGACGCCTCGCGAAACGACGACCTCGATCGCCTGCGGCTCAGCACGACCAGTTCACTGGTGTCGCGCGAGGACGCGACCATCGTCGCAAGCGTGTCGTGCATCTTCGGGCTCGGCTCACCCGACGACTACAAGGCCAGCGTGATCGTGCTCGAGGTCGGGCAGCTCATCGACCGCGACGACCTGCTCAAGCGGTGCGTCGATCTTCAGTACTCGCGCAACGATGTAGACTTCAAGCGCGGCACCTTCCGCGTGCGCGGCGACGTGGTCGAGATCCACCCGGCCTACGAGCAGTTCGCCTATCGCATTGAAATGTTCGGCGATGAGATCGAACGGCTCGAGATGATCAACCCGCTCACGTCGGAGTCGCTCGGCTCGCACCAGAAGATCTTCATCTATCCGGCCGTCCATTACGTCATGCCGGAAGATCGCATCGATAGCGCCAGCAGCGCGATCCTTGAAGAACTCGATCTGCGCGTGAAGCAACTTCGACGGCTCGGCAAGCTGCTCGAGGCGCAGCGTCTGATCGCCCGCACCAAATACGATGTGGAGATGTTGCGCGAGGTGGGCTACTGCTCGGGGATCGAGAACTACTCGCGTCACCTAAACGGCACCGAGAAGGGAGCCAAGCCTTACACGCTGGTCGACTATTTCCCCAAGGACTTCCTGCTCGTCATCGACGAGTCACATGCAACGATTCCGCAGATCAAAGCGATGTACAACGGCGACCGCGCCCGCAAGGAGGTCCTCGTCGAGCACGGCTTCCGACTGCCGAGTTGCCTGGACAATCGGCCGATGCGGTTCGAGGAATTCCAGGGCATGTGGGACCGCGTGCTGTTCGTCTCCGCCACGCCGGGCCCGTTCGAACTGGAGTTGTGCGAGGGCGAGGTCGTCGAGCAGATCATTCGGCCAACGGGATTGATCGACCCGCCGATCGAAGTGCTGCCGGCCACGGGGCAGGTGCAGGATATCCTGAAGCGAATCACAGAGCGCGTCGCGGCCAACGAGCGCGTTCTAGTGACCACGCTGACGAAGCGGCTCGCTGAGGACCTGGCGTCGTTTGTCGAGCAGGAAGGATTCCGATGTCGGTACATGCACTCCGATATCGACACGCTCGAACGGGTGGTCATCCTCAAGGAGTTGCGCGAGGGCAAGTTCGACGTGCTGATCGGGGTGAACCTGCTGCGTGAGGGGCTCGACCTGCCGGAAGTGTCGCTGGTCTGCATCCTCGACGCGGACAAGGAGGGGTTCTTGCGGAGTGAAACGTCGCTCATCCAGACAATTGGCCGCACCGCACGGAACGTGAACGCCGAGGTCAAGCTCTACGCCGACCGCATCACGAACAGCATGCAGCGGGCGATGGACGAGACCGATCGGCGGCGTGCGTTACAGGTCGCCTACAACGAAGAGCACGGCATCACGCCAGAGACGATCAAGAAGGAGATTCGCTCGACGCTCCAACGGATGGTGAGCGCGTACAAGGTCGCAGCCGAGGCGGTGCAGGCGTCGGAAGATCAGCTCGACAAGACGGAACTGATCACGATGTTGGAAAAGGAGATGCTCCAGGCGGCTGAGGCGCTGGAGTTCGAGAAGGCAGCCCGCCTCCGCGACAGGATCAAGGAGCTGAAAGACGCCCCGGAACTGACCATCGGCGGGGACGGCTGACGGGTGCCACTGGTGGCTTGCCCACCAGTGCCGGACGGGTGGCATGGGCAAGCAGCAGCTTGCCCGTGTGGCACTGCCCGCCCCCAGCCCGAAGGGCTGAAAGACAGTAGCCGTGGGCAAGGCCGCCGAAGGCGGACGCCGCCCACGGTGGCGTGCTACACAGAGTTCGACCCTGAAGGGGTCAAACAGACTACGGGTAGTGGCATGCGCGCGACACGGAATGTTCGACCCTTACAGGGTCGAGGTGTTTGGTGTGGTTGCGATCCGGAGGTGTGCCCCGTCGCGTGGCGGGAGGCGGGCCCCAACCGCGACTGTAGTTGAGGGCATCAGCCATCCCGCGGCAGGGGCAAGCG
>JAJDDX010000012.1 GCA_029260055.1 Phycisphaerae bacterium | reverse complement strand
CAATCCTGCCCGCGCGCATCGCCGAAGCCGGCTGCGAGGTCGGCATCGACCCGGCGCCGGGATGGAACAATGATTTCTCGGCAGTGTCTCTGAGCGGTAACCGCGCCGTACTCGGATCACCGGATGAGTGGATCAACACATACACGGCTGGGGTCGCCTTCGTGTTCGAGTACGATGGTGGCCAGTGGATTCATGCGGACACTCTCGTGGCGAGTGACCCCGGACTGAACGCCAACTTCGGCGACACAGTCGACCTCAGCGGAGATGTCATCGTCGTCGGTGACCCCGGGAGAGACCTGGGCCCGTTGGATGGCGCCGCATACGTGTTCCGCAAGACGGGCGCCGCTTGGGTAGAAGAGGCCATCCTGACGCAGGCTGACTCTTCCGGCCCGGAGACCTTCGGGCTGGATGTCGCGGTCAGTGGCGGTGTCATCGCGGTCACGGAGGGGGCGTGCTGTTTCCCGGGCCTCGAGCCGGGTATCGTTCACGTGTTCCGCTACACCGGTTCGACTTGGTATCGCAGCGCCGAACTCATCGGCTCGGCCGCTCACGGAGGCGACACCTTTGGATCGGATCTCGCCCTGGAAACGGACCGCCTTCTCGTCGGAGACGCCGGGCATGACATGCCCGTGCCAAACGGAGGCGCGGCGTACTTGCTCACCTTCGACCAAGGCGAGTGGATCGAAGAAGCCATGTTCACGCCCACCGAGCCTCAATCGCAGGGTCAGTTCGGCCTTTCCGTCGCGCTCCAGGGAGACTACGTAGCGATCGGCGCACCGAATTACGACAACGACTCCGGCCGGGTCTACGTCTATCACAAATCAGGGATGGCCTGGACCCTGATCGACACGCTCACGCCGGTCGATTCCCAATCCGGCGCGCGCTTCGGCTTTGACGTAGCGATCGACAACGGTCTGTTGGCCGTGGGTGCTCCTAACGCCGACACTCCGTTCGGTGACACGGCCGGCATCGCCTACCTTTACCGCCTCGACGCCGGAGCCGCCACCGCCCTTACACAGCTCTACCCGGAAAGATATGCAACGCTATTCGGAATGTCCCTGGATCTGTCGGATGGCTGGGTCTTGGCGGGCCCGCGCACGCCGTCGAACGGGCCCGCAAGCCTCTTTCCCATCGCTCGACCGAGCCCGGACTGCAACGGCAACGGGATCAACGACGCGTGCGAACTGGATTGCGATCGGAACGGGGCCGCTGACGAATGCGAGGCCGTTTCAGATTGCGATGCGGGCGGACTACTGGATACCTGCGACATCACCTACGGCTTCCTGCAGGACTGCGACGGAAACTGGGTGCCGGACGATTGCGAAGACGCCGCTTGGGAGAACGTGGATTGCAACGGCGACGCGGTACCGGACCTCTGTAACATCGCCACCGGCGCGTCAGCGGACTGCAACCTCAACGTAGTCCCTGACGAATGCGACATCTCCACCGGCACCAGCACCGATTGCGACGCAAACGCCACACCGGACGAATGCCAGCCTCTTCAAGACTGCAACGCCAACACCATCTTCGATGCCTGCGACCTCGTCGACGGCACCAGCGCGGATTGCGACGCCAACGCCGTACCCGACGAATGCGATCCCGACTGCAACACTAACGGAATCCCTGATCCGTGCGACATCGCCGACGGCACCAGCGCCGACTGCCAGGGCAACGGCGTGGCCGATGAGTGCGAGACCGACTGCAACGTCAACGGCACCCCGGACGACTGCGATATCACCGCCGGTGCCAGCGCCGACTGCAACGCCGATGCCATACCCGACGAATGCCAACCGGTCGAAGACTGCAACGGAAACGGCGTCACCGACCTCTGCGACATCGGCTCCGGCGCGGCGATTGACTGCAACGGCAACCTGCGCCCGGACGCCTGCGATCTCGCCGACGGAACCAGTGCGGATGACAACGCCAACGGGATTCCAGACACCTGCGAGGGGCGCCCGATGCCCGACGCCACGTTTAACATCGACGGCACGGTGAGACCATGTACGACAGACGTCGACTGCCAAATCGGCCTGCAGTTCCCATCCGATGCATACTGCATCCCGACACCTTCCGAAATCACGGCACCCGGCACGTGCTACGTGCCGCGCAACAGATACATCTCGATCGATGCCCACCCCGCGTCAGACGGCCTTCAGACCGCACGGCGCGTGGGCCTTCTACTCGACGGCGGCGGCACAGCCATGCTTGGCTGGGTCGGCGAGCCCATGCCGAGACAAGTGAGTGGTGGTCCGTCGAGCGGCGCAGACGAACTCTCGCCACAACTGTTGTCGCGCATCGAGTCCCAACCGCACTACCGTGACTGGGCGGTCGACAACGGCGGTGTCCCGTGGGTCGATCCAACCGTGCACGTCGGCGACTGTGAGATTTCACCGGGGCGCACGTACGTCATTCAGGCGATCCCCGCGGGCGCAGACCTCCTGGATGAACTCAACTACTCCGCGCCGCTCGAGCTGCGCACGGTGTCGTACTGGGGCGACGTAACCGGCGGCTCCACCGGCGACCCGCCGGACGGCTTCCGCAGCTTCAAGGATATGTCCGCGGTAGTACGCGGATTCCAGGGCACACAGCGCGAGCCGGTGGTCTGGCTCGACGTGATCGGCGGCACGACAACGCCTGAAATACCAGACTTCACCGACATCAGCTTCGCGGACATTCAGGTCACCGTGCTCACTTTCCAAGGCGCGGCCTACCCCTACGCCGCGCCGCTCGAATGCCCGGATCAGCTTATTCCGTAGGAGAGACGGGGGAGACGCCACACAATCATGACACCCTAGCCGTCGATTGGCCGGAGACCGGGATCGGCGACGCGCGTGACGGAAGATCGGGGAAACGTCGCCTAACGGCGACCCGGCGGAGACAAGAACATGACACCACGAACAGCAGGCTACGGGACCACACATGCGTCCCTGACCGCACGGGGCGCACACCCCGGCCCATGGGTGCCGACACTTCCACTCGCTCTGCTTGGCCTTGTCGCCGGCTGGCTACCGGCTCAGCGTGCCTCAGCCGGCTGCGAGACCGTCATCGAGGTACCGACTGACCCACCATACGTGAACGCCTTCGGCCAATCCGTCTCCGTCGAAGGCAACCTGGCCGTCATAGGGGCCGATGAAACGGATCTCGACGTCTTGTGGGCAGCGGGTTCCGCGTTCGTCTTCGAGCATGACGGGGCGGCTTGGGTACGCACCGCGACACTCGGCGCCAGCGACCCGACCACGGACGTCCACTTCGGATCGTCAGTGGATTCCGACGGCGATGTCATTGCGGTTGGAGCCGATTACCGGGACAGCGGCGGCCTGCTGCGGTCCGGCGCGGTCTACGTCTTTCGGCGCCAGGGGATGTCATGGGTCGAGGAGGCGATCCTCACGGCTCCGAACCCCGTTGCGGAAGACCACTTGGGCGCATCCGTCGCTATCAGCGGAAACACGATCGTAGCCGGCGCGCCGTCGTGGTCCAGCCATGCCCAGTCTACGGGATGGATTCACGTGTTCGAATACGACGGAGCGAACTGGACGCACCAGGCACAACTCCGCGCGTCAGACACCGTGGTTCACGACAGGTTTGGCGCGGACGTCGCCCTCGATGGGGATCGCATCATTGCCGGCGCACCGGACCACAGCGTGGGGTATTTCGAATCCGGCGCCGCCTACATCTTTCAGCGCGACGCAGACGGCTGGGCCGAGGAGGCCAAACTAACGGCCGCCGCGCTTACCCATGAGGCCGATTTCGGGAGGAGTGTCTCCTTGCAGGGAACGATCGCGGTGGTTGGCGAGCCCGCCTACAACTCGACGCCGCCGTCGGGCGGCGCGGTCTACGTATTCCGCAACGAGATGTCCGGCTGGGCGCCGGATCGTACCCTCCATCCTCCCGAGCCGCTCAACCTCGGGTATTTCGGGGGCCACGTGGCGCTGGACGGGATGACACTTGTCGTGAGCGATTCCTACGCCGACAACCCGTTCGGACCGCACGACGGCGCGGTCTACCT
Organism: Phycisphaerae bacterium; assembly: GCA_029260055.1. Lineage (GTDB taxonomy): Bacteria > Planctomycetota > Phycisphaerae > UBA1845 > UBA1845 > JADFOB01. The sequence goes on along the minus strand of JAJDDX010000012.1, from coordinate 7,960 downwards.
GTATGACCTGGTATCGGCGGACACGTCGCCGGTGACGCCGCTCTTCCCCGATCGGACGTCCTACTACTTCGGAAGCCACGTGGATGTCTCGGGAGACTGGGCGATCATCGCGAACGCATCATCCATCGGTTATCCCGTCCACCTCTTTCCCATCTTCGAGCCGAGCGAGGACTGTGATGGGAACGGCATCAATGACGCTTGCGATCTGGACTGTGATTTCAACGGCGTGGCCGACGTGTGCGATATTGCCGACGGGAACGTCGAAGACTGTGATGCGGACTCGATCCCCGACGGCTGCGCCCTCGCGACGGGTGCAGCGCCGGACTGCAACGGCAATGCTATCCCGGACGCGTGCGACATTGACAGCGGCACGAGCAGGGACTGCGACGTCGACTCCACGCCCGACGAGTGCCAGCCGGTCGTGGACTGCAACGCCAACGCGGTACTCGACGCCTGTGACGCCGCGGACGGCACGAGCGACGACTGCAACTTCGACCTCATCCCAGACGAATGCCAGCCCGTTGAGGACTGCGACAACAACGGTATCACCGACATTTGCGACATCGGCTCTGGAACTGAAGTGGACTGCAACCACAACCTCCGCCCGGACTCCTGCGAGCTCTCCGACGGAACCGCCGCCGACGGTAACGCCAACGGCGTGCTGGACGAGTGTGACGGCCGACCGCTGCCGGACGCCCAGTACGAGATCTACGGCACCGTGCGAACCTGCGAAACCGACGCCGACTGCGCTTACTTCCCGGGGGCCCAGATCGAGGCACAGTGCATTCCGCCGTCGCCCGACTTCGGGCAACCGGGCACGTGCTATGTCCAGCGTAACAGGTATATTTCGATCAATCCGAACCCGACCTTGGCCGGCGAGCAGACCGCTCGCCGAGTCAGCCTGCTGCTCGACGGCGGCGCAACAGCGGTCTTAGGCTGGGTCGGAGAACCCATCGCGCTCGACGGAGGCGGTCCCGAAGCGTGGCCGAAGTTGCTGTCCCGCATTGAAAGTGAGCCACACTACAGAGATTGGGCCGTCGACAACCTCGGGACCCCGTGGCCACAGGAAACGGTCCACGTCGGTGACTGTGAAATCGTGCCGGGCCAGACGTACCATATCCAGTCCATTTCGGTCCTGGCTGACCCGATGGACGAGGTGTACTACTCCACCCCCCTCGAGCTCAAGACCGTCCCCAACTGGGGCGACGTGGCCGGCTACACTGGGCCCGACCCGCCCCAGGGCGATATCAACTTCAAGGACATCAGCATGGTCGTTTCCGGATTCCTGTCCGGGCAAGCGCTTTCCAAGGTCTGGCTTGATCTGGCCGGCGGCGCTTCAGCCCCGGAAATCCCCGACTTCACCGACATCAGCTTCACTGATATCGCGGCATGTGTGTTTGGATTCCAAGGCGGAGCGTATCCCTACGCCGCCCCCCTCGATTGCCCCGATCAGATTGATCCGTAGGAGACGCGCCGGAGAGAATGTACCGTAGGTGAGACCTCAGCCGTCGACCGGCTGGCAAGCCCGGCTCTCGACGCGCGTGCCCTAGACGGGTCTGGGAACGTCGCCAAACGGCGACACGGAGGAGACAAGATCATGCCACTACGCTCAGCAGGCTACGTGACCATACATGCGTCCCTGTCGGTGCTCATCGGACTACTAGCTCTGACCCCGGCGATCCTGCCCGCGCCTAGCGCGCTGGCCGGCTGCGAGGTCGAGGTCGAGCCGGCCGGAGGGTTCCCGGGCTACCCTCCCAACTCGATATCCGTGGCCGGCAACCGAGCCGTGATCGGAGCACAGGACTACCGAGTCGACGGCATCCGTGCCGGCGCCGCGTTCGTGTTCGAATACAACGGTTCCGAGTGGATCGAGACAGCCAGGCTCGTCGCCAGCGACGCCCAAGCGGATGATCGGTTCGGCAGCTCCGTGGACCAAAGCGGCGATGTGATTGTGGTCGGCGCGAGGAGCAGGCCTCCCGAAGGCGAGTCCATTTACGGAGCTGTGTACGTCTTTCGGAAAACGGGAGCCGTCTGGATGGAGGAGGCCATCCTGCGCGTTCCGGGTCCTTCAGACGAATACGGCCTTGGAGAGCGGGTCGCGGTCAGCGGTGATGTGATTGCGACGGCCACGGGGGATTGGAGCGGTGCCGTGCATGTCTTCCGACACGACGGAGCGAGTTGGCTCCACACCCATGAGTTCCGCGGTACGTACGGGCAAAACGACTTCTTCGGATCGGGCATCGCACTAGACACGGATCGTCTTCTGATCGGAGCCAGTCGTGATGACCTCCAGGTTCCAGGCGGCGGCGCAGCATACCTGCTGACCTATGACGGCGCAGACTGGAACGAAGAAGCGGTGTTCGCACCGGAAGAGCTGATACAAAGCGCATACTTCGGCACTTCGGTAGCGTTCCAAGACGGTTACGTGGCGATCGGCGCGACGGGCTGGGCCAGCTTCGATCGGGTCTACGTGTATCGAGAGACCGAAACGGATTGGGACCTGCACGCCACGCTCACGCCTCCGGGCCAGACAGGCCAGATATACTTCGGACACAAGGTGGCAATCGACAACAACCTTCTCGCTGTCAGCGCCTACGGAGCCCGCGTCCCGCAAAGTGCCAACGGCGGAATCATCTATCTCTATGACATGGGAGCCGGCGGCGGTGACACGCTCACGCAGCTTGGCTTGGATCGTTGGGGGGACAAACTCGGACTGTACCTCGAAATGTCCGACGGCTGGGTCGTGACCAATCGCGACTACCGGGGAGGCGCCGCCTTGTTCTTCCCCGTCGGCGACCTGGGCGTGGACTGCAACGGTAACGGTATCAACGACGTGTGCGACGTGGATTGCGATCATGACGGAGCTGCCGACGCCTGTGAGGGCATCGTGGATTGCGACGCGAACGGCCTGCTGGATACGTGCGACATTGACTACGGCTGGGTCGAGGATTGCGACGGCAACCAGATCCCGGACGGCTGCGAAGAGGCCGACTGGGAGAACCTCGACTGCAACTTTGACGGCATTCCTGATGTCTGCAACATCGCCGACGGCACCGTTCCGGACTGCAACGCCAACGATGTGCCGGACGCGTGTGACACACGTGACGGCGGCAGCGCCGACTGCAACGTCAACGCCATCCCCGATGAATGCGAGATCGACTGCAACGCCAACACGATTCCCGATGATTGCGATATCGCCGACGGCACCAGCGACGACTGCAACTTCGACGCTATCCCCGACGACTGTCAGCCCGAAGAAGACTGCAACGGCAACGGGGTAAGCGACATCTGCGACATCGGCAGCGGAGCGGAGGGGGACTGCAACCGTAACTTCCGCCCTGATTCCTGCGAGATCGCCGACGGAACCAGCGCCGACGGCAACGCCAACGGCGTTCCGGATGACTGCGAACGCCCGATGCCCGACGCGACGTTCCAACGCGACGGCACCGTTCGTACGTGTACGACCGACGCGGATTGCACTTTATGGCTTAATCCCGTTTCCGAGGTGTACTGCGTCTTGCCTCCGGCCGTCGCAAGCGGAACCGGCACGTGCTACATTCAGCGTAACCGGTACATTTCGATCGATCCCAATACCGACCTCGCCGGCTCGCAGACAGCCCGCCGCGTGAGCCTTCTGCTCGACGGCGGTGCGACGGCCGTCCTCGGCTGGGTCGGCGAACCTGCGCCGCTGACGGTCACCGGGCCCGAACCGTCACTGCAGTTGCTGTCCCGGATCGAAGCCGAGCCGCACTACCGCGACTGGTCCGTCGACAATGACGGTGTTCCGTGGTTGGATGAGACTGTCCACGTCGGCGACTGCGAGATTTCTCCGGGCTATACATACCACGTTCAGTCGATCCCGGTCGGAGCGGACGTCTTTGACGAAGCTGCGTTCTCCGAGCCACTCGTACTGAGAACGGTGACGCACTGGGGTGACGTGACCTCGTTCCACGGAGACAACCCGCCCGACACGAGTAGAAGCTTCAAGGACATTAATGCGGTCGTTCGCGGGTTCCTCTCCCTCCAGGACGTGACCAAGGTGTCACTCGATCTGGCCGGCGGTGCCTCGACGCCTGAAATACCCGACTTCACGGACATTAGCTTCACGGACATCAACGCGACCGTGCTGGGTTTCACGGGCGGCTCGTACCCCTACGCCGCCCCCCTCGATTGTCCGGATCAGATGATTCCGTGGGAATAGGGAGGATGCCGCTCTCGTTTATAAGGTAAGCCAGTAGTCGATTGACCGGGAATCCGCGTCCCCGACTCGCGCGCGTTGTTTCGTTGGGGGACGTTGCCGCACGGCGACGCGGAGGAGACCGGTCATGGCGCTGCTATCGACCCTGCCCGTGACGTCCCTGATACCTCTATCGGCGCCGGCCCGGCCCACCGTCCGGAGGGCAGCCACGTGCGCAATCACGCTACTCGCCCTCTTTTCCGCTTGGCTCCCCGCGGAGCCCGCGTCAGCAGGGTGTGAGACCCTCATCGAGGCACCGGACGAGCGGACCGGCGTACTGAACTTCGGCCGCGCCGTCGCGCTGGACGGTGACCTGGCCGTGGTCGGCGCGGAGGCAGACAGCACCATCGGCGCCTTCGCCGGCACTGTGTTCGTATTCGAGCGCAACGGGGCAAGCTGGTCACAGGTCGCCACGCTCGTACCCAGCGATGCGGCACCGTACCGTTTCTTCGGGTCGTCGGTGGACTTGGAAGGCGACTTGATTGCGGTCGGCTCACGCCATGAAGCCCTGCCCGGACAATCCAACTCCGGCGCGGTCTATGTCTTCCGCCGGAACGGCGCGGTGTGGACCGAAGAGGCGATGCTCACCGCTCCGGACGGGGCTGCGAACCATCTGCTGGGTACGTCAATCGCGATCAGCGGAAACAGAATCGCATCCGGAGCACCCGGGAATGTCGTCAGTGGGCCCATAGGAGCCGTTCACGTCTTCGAGTACGACGGAGCGACGTGGGCGTACCACGCAGGATGGACGCCGCCCGACTCCGAGGTCGGTGATGAGTTCGGATGGGACATCGCCCTGGAGGGCGATCAACTCATCGTGGGCGCTTACCGGCACGCTGATCCGCCCGCGGCGGTAGGCGCGGCCTACGTCTATGCCTATGACGGCGTCACGTGGGTCGAGCGGGCCAAGTTGACGGCCACAGGCGCCACCGGGCCCGCCAGATTCGGCTGGGCCGTCGCGCTAAGCGGTGACACCGCCGTGGTCGGCGCTCCCGACCTCCTTCTGGAACCCTACGGAGGCATCAGCGCCGCATTCGTGTATCGCCGCAACGCATCCGACTGGATCCTGGAGCGTACGCTGATACCGGCTGATCCGCCGCACTTTCCGGACTTCGGTACGCGCTTGGCGCTCGACGGGGACCTGCTGCTCGTGGCCGATCGCCACGCCGACAGCACGTCCTCGACGTACGACGGGGCGGTCTCCGTGTACGATCTAGCCTCCGGCGACGACGCGCCGCTGACCCAACTCTACCCCCACCAGGACTCGCACCAATTCGGGTCAGACATAGCCGTGTCCGGGGAGTGGGCACTGGTGGGAACCGCACTCAGCTCCGGCCCCGCGTACCTGTTTCCGATCCTCGCGGAAAGCGCCGACTGCAACGCAAACGGCGTCAATGACGCCTGCGATCTGGATTGCGATGCCAACAGTATTCCGGACGCCTGTGACGGAATCGGCGACTGCAACGGGAACGCGGTGTTCGACTCGTGCGACATAGCCATCGGGCAGAGCGAAGACTGCGACGGCAACTCGGTGCCGGACGAGTGCGACTTCGCCGGCGGCGCTGCACAGGACTGCAACGCGGATTCGATCCCGGACGCCTGCAACATCGCCACCGCGGACTCGTCTGACTGCAACCTCAACGCCGTGCCTGACGAATGCGATATCGCCGGCGGCCTCAGCACTGATTGCAGCGCCAACGGCGTGCCCGATGAGTGCGAACCCGACTGCAACGTCAACGGCATCACTGACGAGTGTGACATCACGGACGGCGCCAGCGCCGACTGCAACGCGGACGCCATCCCCGACGAGTGCCAGCCGAACGAAGACTGCAACGCCAACGGCGTCACCGACATCTGCGACATCGGCACCGGCGCGGCGATCGACTGCAACGCCAACCTCCGCCCGGACGACTGCGACATCGCCGACGGCGTCAGCACCGACGACAACCTCAACGGCATCCCGGACGAGTGCCAAGGCCGCCCGATGCCCGCCGCTCGCTTCCACATCGACGGTACGGTACGAACTTGCACCACCGATGCGGACTGCATCGTCGGACTCAACTTCTTTTCCGACCTGTACTGTGTGTCGGCACCGCCCGACATGCAGACCTCCGGCACGTGCTACGTACCGCGCAACAAGTACATCTCGATCGACCCGAATCCCAACATGGGCAACGCGCAGACCGCTCGTCGTGTCAGCCTTCTGCTCGACGGAGGCGGTACGACCGTCCTCGGCTGGATCGGCGAGCCCGCACCGAAACACGTAAGTGGTGGCCCGTTCGGCGGCCCGGACGAAGCCTCGCCGCAATTGTTGGCTCGCATCGAGGCTGATCCGCACTACCGCGATTGGGCCGTCGATAACGACGGGCTACCTTGGGTGAGCCCCACCGTCCATCTCGGCGACTGCGAGATCGTGCCGGGACATAGCTACCACGTTCAGTCGATCCCGTTCGGCATGAACACGCAGGACGAAGCCAACTACTCCGCAGCACTCGTGCTACCGACCGTGAGCGCGTGGGGCGACGTGACCGGCACGTCCGTAGGTCAACCGCCGGACCGCAACAGGAACTGGAAGGATATCTCGGCGGTGGTCAGGGGCTTCCAGGGCGCACAGAGAGACCCCAAGGTATGGCTCGACCTGCAGGGCTCCGGGAGCACGCCCTTCGTTCCGGACTTCACGGACATCAGCATGGTGGACATCATCTGGTCCCTGCGCGGGTTCCAGGGTGAGTCCTACCCGTGGTTCGCCCCGCTCGATTGCCCGGATCAACTCGATCCGTAGGGACCGAAACCGGCGAAGGTCGCGTTTGTTTCGCGACTTCAGAAGCCGACTGGCTGGAGTGAAGCGTCCTCGACTCGCGTGCGCAGAACACCATTGGGCAACGTCGCCAGACGGCGACGCAGAGGAGAACGGTCATGACACTACGATCGGCATTCCCGATGACTCCGTTGGCATCTCTGTCGACCGCGGCTGCGAACTCCGTCCGAACACCGACCGCGTATGCCCTCGCGCTCCTCGCCCTCTTCTCGGTCGCGGCCCCGGCGGACTCGGCGTCAGCCGGCTGCGAAACCGTCATCGAAAACCCGGAGAATGGGAGCAGCGAGGAACGCTTCGGTCACGCCGTCGCGCTCGACGGTGACCTGGCCGTCTTCGGCGCCTCCACGCAGACCATTGGCGGCATCCAGACAGGCGCGGCGTTCGTCTTCGAGCGCGACGGGACAACGTGGTCACACGTCGCCACGCTCGCCGCGAGCGATGGAGCCACGCTCGATCGCTTCGGGCACTCGGTCGCTGTAGACGGCGACGTCATTGCCGTAGGCGTCTACCACAAGGATGTCGGTGGCATTCAGGATGCCGGCGCCGCGTACGTCTTTCGCTGGAACGGATCCTCGTGGATCGAAGAGGCGATCGTAACTGCCCCGACGCCCACAACGAACGCACGCCTCGGCTCGTCCGTCGCGATTCGTGGAGACGCGGTCGCAGCCGGGGCACCGGCGTGTTGCGGCCAAACCCCCGGAAGCGTTGTGGTGTTCGGATACGACGGAGCGACCTGGGCATTCAATGCGCTTCTCCGTCCGTCGGACGCCAACAGCGACAGCACCTTCGGCACCGAAATGGCTATGGATGCCAATGAAATCATCATCGGTGACCCTCGTAGCGGACCCGAGTCCGGCGCTGCCTACATCTTCGCCCACGAACAAGGCACATGGATCGAGAAGGCC
>JAJDDX010000110.1 GCA_029260055.1 Phycisphaerae bacterium | reverse complement strand
GGAGGGGCCGGGGGAGGTTCCTCGACGACAAACGACCCACCTCAGTCCACCCTTGCCGAGCAGGGAACGAGGACACCAGGACCTTGCTGGAATCGGCACGAGATCTGTGGGGGCTTCGGGCTCCTTTCCGCGTACCGCGACGCTAGTGGCAATGGCCGCCCTCCTCGCGGGAGGTGCTGCTGCGGCACTCGCGGAGCAGCCGGTGGATCGCTTCGTCGCGAGCGTAGCTGCCGACGAATCGGTACCGGTCAAGGCGCGCGAGATGATCCGCGACACCTGGGCGGCCTGCGAGGATTGCGACGGCGAGGAATTCCTCACGCAAGGCCTCGCCGTGATGTCCGAGCCCTTTCGAGCCGGACTCGATGCCTACGACGCGGATCAGTACGATCGGTGCGCGTCGATCATGGAGGCCTTGCGCCACGAAGATGATCCGTTCATCGCCACCAGCGCTGCCGCCTATCAGGTCAAGTCGTTCGTAGCGGTCGATCGCCTGTTGGAAGCCGGCAAGCTGATCGCGGAACTGAAGGCCGAAGGCGATGATCTTATCGCCGCTCACTCCTACTTCGCGCCGGAGATGAGTTTCCTCGAAGGCTACTGCATGCTTGGCGACCTTCAATACGAAGCGGCAAAGACCGCGCTGACCGCCTTCCTGCAAGCGCATCCCGACTCCTCCCCACGCCTCACGCTCGCCGCAAGGCAGATACTCGGTGAACTCGCGAACCGTCAGCCGGGCAGGATCGGCGAGGTGGTGGACCTGATGACCTTCGCCGGCCGGCGACTCGCCAACAAGGACTCGGGCGATGGCGTACAGGCAAGGCAGCAACGCATCCTCGAACTGCTGGATCGCCTGATCCAGGAGGCCGAGGCGCAGGAGCAAAGCGGTGGGGGTGGTGGAAGCGGCGGTTCAGGCGGACAGCAACCGCAGACGCCTTTAGAGGATTCGAAGCTACCGGGCGGCAAGGCGCAAGAAGGGCCGCTGCAAGCACCGCGCCGCGCAAATCCCGGCGAGTCGTGGGGCGCGATGCCCCCGGCGCAGCGAGAGAAGATCCTCCAAGCCCTGCGAGACAGCTTCCCTGGTCGCTATCGCCGCCTGGTCGAACAATACTACGAGGAACTCGCGAAGAAGCGTTGATACATGCACCCTGCACGATCAATTTGGCGGTCGCCTTCGTGCCTGCTGGCGGCGATCGCATGTGCCGTAACCCCGCTTCTTGCGGCCGCCGGCGATGTCGACGTGGAGTGTATCGACGGTCGCACCTTTCACGGCGTGCTAATCGGATCGACCGACGATGGCGGAATCCGCGTGCGATCAGAAACAGGTGAACAGGCGGTCCCCGTGGCCGACCTTCTGCGGATCGTTTTCTCGCAAGCGGTTGAGCGACCGGCACAGGGCGATTCATTCCGCCTATCTGACGGCAGTCGATTGACGGGGAAGCTTTTGCGAGGCACGGACGATGCCCTTGTCCTGAGTTGCGTGCTGGGCGATGACATATCGGTACCGTTCAGGCTGTTGGCCGCCGTTCGTCTGGCGTCGGGCTCGGACTCTCCGCAGTCTCGGACGCTCTACGAAAAGGCACTCTTCGAACGCCTGCCCGGCAAGGACGTCCTGATCACCCGCGGTGGCGAGGATGCCAAGGCACTGCCCGGAAGGCTCGTGCGCCTCGACGCTGACGGCGGTACGTTCGACTTCGGCGGTCGCGCGCGCACGTTCCGCCGCGACAGGGTTTTCGGCGTGGTCTTTGCCGCCGGCCCCGGTACCCCGAAGACAAGTCCGGTACATGTGACGCTGGATGACGGCTCCACAGTCGGTGGGCAGTTGGCGGCTCTCGGCAAGGAAGTCGTCGCGATTGACACGCCCCTGGACATCTCGGCTCGACTCCCCGTCTCGCGCATCACACGCATCGACTTCGCAACCGACCGGATCGTATATGTCAGCGATCTGACACCGGTCGGGGAACGGCAAGAGGGCATTGTACACGACGGATGGCCTGTTCGGCGGGATAGGAGTGCCGCAGCCGGTCCGCTTTCCATCGCGGGCCGTGTGTTCGACAAGGGGATCGGTTGCCACAGCTACAGCGAGCTGACCTACGAACTTGACCGTTCCTACGCGAAGTTCGCGGCGACGATCGGCATCGACGACCGTGTGCGTCCTCGGGGTAGCGTCGTGTTCCGCGTCCTCGGTGACGGCAATCCTCTCTATGACAGCGGCGTTATAAGCGGTCGTGACGCTCCACAGGACGTTCTCGTCGAGGTGGCCGGCGTGGCACGCCTGACGCTCGTGGTTGATTACGGCGATCGGTTGGACCTGTCCGACCACGCCGATTGGGGCGGCGCACGCCTGATCAAGCCCGGCACCCCGACGGATCGACGCGAGGGCGGCTGATATGAACAGGGTCCGTCGCATTTCTAGGATCGCGCCTGGGCTGATCGCCATACTCGCCGCGGCCATCCCTGCGACCGAGGCGGACGACGGCACCACTGACCGGCCGGCCGACATTGTCATGCGCGAGCAAACCCGCCGAATCGAAATGATTCAGCGAGTCGCGCCCGCGGTCGTGTGTATCTACGATGCGTCGCGTCGCGGTGGTGGGTCCGGCGTCATCATCGACGAGACGGGCCTGGGCCTCACGAACTACCATGTCGCCGCCGCCATGCTCGACACCCGGCGCGGGTGGGGCGGACTGAACGATGGCCAACTCTACGAACTCGAGGTCCTCGGGATCGACCCGACCGGGGATGTGGCCATGTTCCGGCTCCACGGGCGAGATAAGTTCTCCCACGCCGAGTTGGGCGATTCCGACGCAGTTGGCCTCGGGGACGAAGTGGTCGCGATGGGGAACCCGTTCATCCTGAGCGAGGACTACGCACCGACGGTCACGCGCGGCCTCGTCACCGGCGTGCATCGATATCAGTGGGGCGTCGGCAACAACCTGATCTACTCGGATTGCATTCAGGTCGACGCCGCGATCAACCCGGGCAACTCGGGCGGTCCGCTCTTCGACACGGACGGGCGCGTCGTCGGAATCAACGGCCGCATATCCGTCAACACGCGAGGCCGGTTCAACGTAGGCTTCGGCTACGCCATCTCCGCCAACCAGATCAAGCGGTTTGTCCCGGCCCTGCGCGCCGGCTTGCTCGCCATGCACGGCACGCTGGCGGTCAAGGTCGGACAGCGGGACGGGCTACGGTTCACCGAAGTGTCCCGGGATGGGGCAGCCGGCCGAGCCGGAATCCGCGAGGGCGACACACTCTTACGCATCGACGGACTCGACATCGCGTCGCCGAACCATTTTGTCAGCGTCCTCGGTACCTATCCCGCCGATCGGCACGTGCTGGTCGAGATTCAGCGGGAAGGGGCGATCAGCGAACACATCGTTCGGCTCGACCCCATCACGCCGGACCTGCAAGCACCGTTCTCCGTCGATCAAAGTGTGAACCGGCGCCAATTGCTACGCGTGCTCAAAGGCCATCGCCGAGCCGTCCTCGACGCGTCGGATGCCCGTTCGGCGCCTGCGTACCGGCTCCACATCGCACGTGAAGCACTTACCACCGGGCGAACGGATGGCGAAGCCCCTCAACATTTCCGCCTGACCATCCCAGCGGACGGCCCACCCCGTATGACGCGGCAGTACGAGGATGGCACTGCGGGAAAGTCGATCGAGTACGACGAGACGCGCACGGTGCAGCGAGCACGAAGCGGGGCCGAGCCATTCGATCTGACGCCCTGGGATCGGATGGTCTACGCGGCGTTCTACCTGGCTCAGCGCGGCCTGCTCGAACCCATCGAGAGCCTCGAGCTAAGCCGCGCGGCACACGCGGGCGGCGGTTCGCTGCTGCGCCGCCGTGAACCGACTTCCAAGATCGAGGCCACCCAAGTCGAGGTGATCGAATGGCCATTGGGGGATTACGCCGTCGCCCGACTGAGCTTCGGCGCGACTACGTCTTGGCTGCTCCGTATCGACCTCACGGCTACCGTCTCGGGTGAGCAAGCGACGCTCGATGTGTGGGACTACCAGGACGCAGGCGGCATGAGGGTGCCGTCAAGGGTGGATGTCCGAGGCGACGACCGCGGCTTCCGCGACGACTACTCGCTTTGGGAACGGTTACCATGATCGCACGACTCCCGAAGCGCGCCGACCTTGTCGCAAGTGCGATCGCCGCGGCACTCCTCGCGGTGCCCAACCCCGGACGCTGCGAAGATACCGGCTTCGACCGCGCGATCGACGCCGCTACGCAGCGTGTGGTCAAGCTCTACGGTATGGGCGCCGGGCTCGCGGCTGGCTACGGCACCGGCGTCATCGTGTCCGCCGACGGACTCGTAATCACCGTATCTTCTTTGCTGATCGACGCGCAGACGATCCGGGCGGTCGATGCCGGAGGCCGCCAGTTCGAAGCCGAGGTCCTGCATCGCGATCGCAAGCGACAGCTTGCACTTCTTCGCCTGCACACGCCGACCGGCGAGAACGACGCCGTTCCGACTCCCATCAGCCACTCGTTGCCTTTTGTAGACTTGGACAGCGAGACCGAGCTTCGTCCCGGTGACTGGGTGGTAGCCGCCGGCAACGCGTTCAAGGTAGCGGACGGACCCGAGCCGGTGTCCATAGCCCATGGCATATTCTCCGCACGGACGCGCCTCGACGCGCGACGCAGAGTCAAGGACTTTCCGTACCGCGGCGACGTGCTGGTGATCGATGCGATTACGAGCAACCCGGGCGGCCCCGGCAGCGCGTTGGTCAACCTCGATGGCGCGTTCGTTGGCATGATCGGCCGGTCCGTCACCTCGAACATGACTCACACGCACTTCAACTACGCCATGCCTCGCGACGTGCTACTCGACTTCTTTCGCGAGGCGACCGATCCCGCCGTGCGAGCGGACGCCGCCGCGGCCCGGAACGAGTCCGCGGGCTCCGAGGCGCCGGACCTGGGAATCCGCATGGCGAAAGTCGGCTATCAGCAGAAGCTCGCGTTCGTCGAGCGTGTGCGGCGAGGGTCGCCCGCTGCCAAGGCCGGCGTGAGAAAAGACGACCTGATTCTGGCGATCGGCAGCCGTAACGTGGCCGACGTGGACGACTACCTTGCTCAGATCAAGAGGCTTCGCGCGGATGAACCGGTGGATCTGGTCGTTCGACGGGGCAAGCGCATTCTGACGCTCCGAGTAGCGCCGGGGGGGGGCTGATGGCTACGCGCAAGCTACTGGCGACGGGGGTGCTCGTCCTGACGATCGGCTCGAGTGTAAACGCCGCCGATTCAGACATCGATCGTCTCCGCGCAACCCAAGCGTCCTTCCGCGCAGTGGCTGATCACATGCGCCCCTTCCTCGTGCGCATCGAAACGGTCGGCGGCTCGCAGCCGCCGGAACTCGTCCTGGCAGATCCGGATAGCGCCGGCAGTGAAGACGGCCGACCGCGCCGACGAACTCAGTTCCGCGATGCCCCCGGATCGGACTTCGTCGTGGCCGACGGCCCAACGACCGGCATAGTCTACTCCTCGGATGGTTACATCGTTGCCAGCAGCTTCAACTTCGTGAGACAGCCGCTACTTATCTCCGCCACGTTCGCCGACGGCAGGCGGCTTGCGGCGGAGCTCGTGGCACGAGATCAAGTCCGCAAGATCGCACTCCTGAAGGTCGAAACGACCGGGCTCACCGTCCCAACGTGGCGCCAGGACGACGACGTCTGTGTAGGCGAATGGGCCGTCGCGCTGGGACTCGGCTTCGGCGGCTCGCACCCCTCAGTGACAGCCGGGATCATCAGCGCCCTGAATCGAATGCACGGAAACGCCGTGCAGACCGATGCCAAGCTCAGCCCCGCCAACTACGGCGGTCCGCTGTGTGACATCCAGGGACGTGTGATTGGCATTTGTGTCCCGATGGCCCAGCGACCGGGCGAACTCGCCGGTATAGAGCTGTACGATTCGGGCGTGGGTTTTGCCGTACCGAAGTCGCGTGTCGACGAAATCGTGGCGGCATTGCGCGAGGGCGGGTCCATCTACCGCGGCTGGCTGGGCATCTCCATCGATCCGCGCAGCGCAGACGCGGTTCGCATCCTCAAGCTGGCAGACCCGTCGCCGATGCGCTCGGCGGGCGCACGCTCCGGCGACAGAATCCTCTGGGCCGAGGGACGCGAGCTTCGCCACTTTGGCGATCTCGTGCAGACCCTCTACATGATCCCCGCCGGTGAGCCGGTTTACCTCCACCTTGCCCGAACCGTCGAGCAGATGGAATACGTCGATATCGCCGGCGTCCCCGCACTCATCCCCAGGCACGCAAGTCAGGTTGAACTCTGTGTCCAACTCACGCTGGCACGCAACACGGAGCTGGGCGAGTTGCTCGATCAGGCGACCGAGCCCTTCGATCCCTCGATGCCGCTCCCGTCGTCCAACGACGAAAACACACCGTGAGCTGCCGACCCACTCGATGACCCGGCCGCCGCCGTTCCATCAGCACCGAAAGCACACAACTACCGGAGGGCAACGCGAACGACCCGGCCGGCATCTCGAACGATCGGGCTGGTATCTCGAACGATCAGGGTGGCATGGGCAAACTCGTTTGCCCGTGTTCCCCTCGGATGCTTCACCGCCGAACGGTCAGGCTGGCATCTCGAACGATCAGGGTGGCATGGCGAAACAGAGGGTCGAGGCACGCCGCGACTCTGTCTAAGCCCCGAAGGGGTGGGATAGCCACAGCCCAGGGCAACGCCCTGGGGAAAAAGCGCCGACAAAGTCGCCAAGCCCTGAAAGGGCGTCATGAGGAATGCTCTAGTGCGCTTTCTCGGGGCCAACCACGGACGCCGCAAGCACATTCAGCGGGTTCTCGACGGGCTGGAATTGCCGGACTGCCTCGAGGCGCTCTAATCCTCTTTCTCTTCAACCGGGCGCGCGCGCTCGGCCGCCGGGGAGCGTTCCGGCAGGTACTTGTAGATCACCACGAGGTACACGATCGCCGTGACCGACATCCCGAAACTGATGCTCTGCGAGATGGTCAAACCCGCTACGTCGTGCGGATTGTCCGCGCGGATAATCTCCAGCAATATCCGCGCGAGCGGATAGAGCAGGAAGAGAAGCCCGATGACAACGCCGTGGCGCTTCCGACGGTGAAACACCGTGGTAAGGAATGCCGCCATGAGAAACGCATTGATCGACGAGAAAAGCTGGGTCGGGTGAACGTGTCTAGGCACCGACACCGCGGCGAGTTCCTCCAACTCCGACACGGAAGTCGCACGCTCCGGCGCGTGCCGCGAGGGAAAGCGCTGCGCGGCACGCACGCTCACAAGGTGAAGCTTGTCGAACTCCAGCTTCAGTTGCTGGACCTGGCGCTCGAGCTTGGCCACTTCCTTCGCATCCCTGTTCTCTGATTTCGCCTCGGCGAGGGCTTTGTCGGTCTTCACGAATTCGGTGATGAGCCCTTCGCGCTGTTCTACGGGAAGCCTCAAGGCGTCGGCCGGCACGAGGCTGTGAAGATACCCGCCGGCTGCGATGAGCTCAGCCGGGACCGTCACCCGACGCTCCTCCCACTGCCGCATATGAGCCGGGCTGCCGTAGGGAAACTGCACAGCCCAGGCGGGCGGGTGGTCATGCGGCGCGGCACCGACGACACAGAGACCGCCGAAACAGCAACCGTTGAAGAAGCAGCCGATGCGGCCGAACGCCAGACCCCACATCGCGCCGGGCGCCAGAATGTCGAGATAAAGCCGAATCGACTGGCGCGTGATCATCAGATAGATCAGAATCGCGACAGCCGCGCCGAGCAAGCCACCGAGAAACTCGAGCCCGCCGTTGCGAATGTCGATGATCGCCAGAAACTTGTTCTGCGCGTCGACGAACTGCGTCTGCCAGTAGTGCACGACGTACATCGCCCGTGCGCCACCCACACCGAAGACCAAGGCGAAGAACGACACATCCAGCACGCGATCCGGATCGGCGTTGACTCGTTGAGCCCGCCGCATCGCGAGCCAAACGGCACTCAGAAACCCGACCATCAGGAAGAACCCGTACGTCGTGACGGTGATCCCGCCGGGTAAGGTGAACAGCTTTGGGTACATTCAGGAGCGCTCTTAGTGTACGAAGAATTCCGTTTCTACTGTCCTACGGCGCCTGCGGCGCGGTGGTCCCGGCTTCCGTCCCGTGCTGCGGGAATCCTAACCGCTGGGCCCCGGCGGGTCCACGCCCACGTTGTCGATAAGGCGGCAGGTGCCGATCCTGACCGCGAGGCAGATCCGCGCTGCGGAAGTCACAAGTCGCGTCGGCTCCAGCGACGCAGCGTCCACCACCTCGACATATTCGATCTCAGCGGGGCCGGCCGCCGTGATCTCGTCGCGCATCGATCCAACGATCTTCTTGCCGTCCCGCTCTCCGGCGGCGATCCGGTCGGCCGCGCCGAACAGCGCTCGACTCAGCGACGTGGCCTGGACCCGCTCAGCGGGCGACAGATACTGGTTCCGGCTGGAAAGCGCCACACCGTCCGTCTCGCGTACGGTCGGGCATCCCACGATCTCGATCGGCACGTTCAGGTCGCGCACCATCTGCTTGATGACAGCCAGTTGCTGGTAGTCCTTTTCACCGAAGAACGCGGCATCGGCCGGGATGATCTGGAACAACTTGGCGACCACCGTCGCGA
>JAJDDX010000109.1 GCA_029260055.1 Phycisphaerae bacterium | reverse complement strand
GAATACATTGGGGCTTAGATTTAAGAACCCCTGATGAAGTGCATTATCAAAAGTTAAAAATAGCAGCATAAAGTGGTAAATCCTTATTGTTTTTGCTCAAAATCATATAAAAAACTGTGAAGTTATTTTAGGACAAGACACACCTCTGCTAAGGGAAGTATTTCCTCCCTGTTAGGGAAAACATCATCCCAACTGGGGAAAACACCATCCCTGCTGGGGAAAACACCATCCCTACTGGGGAAAACGTCATCCCTGCTGGGGAAAACGTCATCCCTGCTGGGAAAAACATCATCCCTACCAGGGAAAGCGTTATCCCTATTGGGAAAAGCATCATCCCTGTTTGGGCAGACATGGGTATAGTTCGTGCGAAACATCTGAATTTCATATCTTGGACATGGACGGGGCCCGCGCCCAAATATTCTTTCTTTAGATAGCCCTATCGGAAAATTTTTCTTTATTTTACCAGCGCTAATTTGCGCGTACTCACAAAGTTGTCAGATTTCAACCTGTAGAGATAAATGCCGCTGGCGACCTGTGCTCCAAAGTCGTTAGCGCCATCCCACATGAATTGATGTCTGCCGGCCGGCAAGTCCCCGGCAAAAAGCGTCCGGACAAGCTGTCCGCGCAGGTTATAAATGACCAGGGTTGCCTGACTGGTTTGCGGGAGATCGAAAGAGATGGTCGTGGACGGGTTAAATGGGTTGGGAAAATTCTCGTATAATGCAAATGCACTTGGAATTTGTGAAGAATTATCTGAAATTCCTGTCGCAACAGTTAGTGTCACATCTATCGGGCGAATGTAAAGGGTTAAGTCGGTAGCAACGCTGTTGGAAATTTTGCAGGTGTAAGCGCCAGCATCGGAATCATCCACTGAATCGATGGTATAAGAACTTTCTGTTGCGTCTGTAATTTCAGTGCCGTCTTTAAGCCACTGATACAGATTATTGGCGCCGCCAACAACAACCGAAATGGTTAAACTCGAACCAACGGTGACACTGGTATCCTGTTTTATCCCTACACTGTCCTGCGGTGCATAAGTAAAGTTTGTTGTCCCAACATTAGGCTCCAGATCGTCAAATTCCAAATGGTTTTCTTCTACGCTCAGACCGAGCAGGGGCAGGGATGAAAGATCCGGAAAATCCGTAAGCTGGTTGTCATGCAGTACCAGGAAAGTGAGTTGGCTTAACTGCACGATTTCTGAAGGGAGGCTTGTAAATTGGTTTCCAAACAATAACAGAATTTCCAGCGCGCTCAATTGCCCGATATCAGGGGGGAGAAGTGTGAGCAGATTTCCGGATAGATCCAAATAAGTCAGGTTGGTTAATGCCCCTATTTGCGACGGTATTTCGCCTTTAAATGAATTGTCGTTCAGGTCGAGTCGGGTCAACCCAAGCAATTGCCCAATTTCAGGGGGAATTTTACCTGTGAGTTGATTACTCTTAAGCTCCAATTTAGACACGCGTTCGGCGGATATGCTAACCCCAAACCAGGTTGCCACTGGACCGTTGAGCCAGTTGGTGTTATTTGTCCAGTTGGGGCCACCAGTAGCGTTGTAAAGCGCCACCAAGGCCAGCGAATCTGCAGCTGAAACCGAATTATCCACAGATATTGTCGTTGGACGACCGACCAGTGTTAGCGCTGTAGCCAAAACGTTTTTGACCGTAACATGGTAAACGCCTGCATCAGAATGACTTACTGGAAACACTGTTAGTGTGTCATTAGTCTGTCCCGAAAGTACAACGTTATTTTTAAACCACTGGTAAGTGTTCTGAGATCCGCCGACTATAGCCGTCAAAGTCAAAGTATCACCAAGGGCAACGGTAGCATTCTCGGCTACGCCAATACTATCCTGCGGTGAATAAGTAAAAGTCCTTATACCCATATTTGGTTCAATATCGTCAAACTCAAAGCGATTGTTTTCTGCTGAAACTCTTACGAAGAACGACGACCCAGTTAAATTTGGAAGATGAGTAAACCGATTATTCCTTAACTCAACCCGAAAAAGGTTTTTCCAGGCTGCACTTGGGGTTGGAATCGCGCCAGTGAAATTATTGAAGCTCAACCACAATTCAAGCAAGTCCAGGTTGGCTAATTCCGCTGGAACATCACCAGAGAATTGATTGTTGTTTAGAAAAAGCGAGCTAAGTTTTGTTAACTTGACAATTTCAGTAGGAATCTCACCTGTCATTAAATTGTGGCTTAGGTTAAGGTATGACAATCTTGTTAACGGCGAAATTTGATGGGGAATGTTACCTGTCAGCTGATTATTATTAAGTTCCAACCTAAACAATTCCTTCAAATTCCCTATTTCTGTGGGAATTTGGCCGCTTAGCTTATTATGACTAAGACGCACCTCCGACATGTTCTTCAAACTTCCAATTTCTGGAGGGATTTGGCCAGTAAGGCCGCATGAACTCAAATTTATGCTATATAATTGATTGAGCAATCCTATCTCTGAAGGGATTTCCCCTGATAAAACAGTTTCACTCATATCCAAAAAAGCTAGGTTAATCAACCATTTAATCTCCAATGGAATTTCACCGATCTCCCTATTCTTACTAAGATTAAAATAGTTAAGGCCCTGCATTTGTCCCGGTTCGAACTTAGGCAGTCGACAAATCAACCTATTATTTGATAAATCCAGTGATACGAGTCGTCCCATCTGCCAAATTTTAGGCGAAATTTCACCGAAGAGGCCCTTGCCTGGAAGAGACAACTTAGTCACACGTCCATTAGTGACAGTAACACCTCCCCAGCTAGCGATTGGTCCTTTAAGCCAGTTGAGTTTATCACCCCAGCGGTACTGACCCCCATTTTTATGATATACTGATACGAGAGCCAGCGAATCTGATTCAGTGGGTGTGATCGGCTTCACTCTCCACGGACGGCTGGAGATTTTTAACTCCGGAACAACTGTGCTAGTAACATCAGCTCGGTAGACTCCTGCATCTTCGGAAACGATAGATGAAAGCGTCAACGATGCGCTTGTTTGACCGGAAAGAGTAACGTCATCCTTGAACCACTGATATCTGTTTTGCGAGCCGCCTACTACACCAGTTAATTTAACAGTACCCCCAAGCTGAATGTTGGTGTCTCGGGCAGCTGCGAACCAGACCTGCGGGACATAAGTGAAGTTTGCTACCCCAATATTAGGCTCCAGATCGTCAAACTCCAATATGTTTCCTTCTACGCTCAGGCCGACCAGAGGCAGCGCTGAAAGATCTGGAAGATCACGAAGATGGTTTCCATGCAGCGCTAGAATACTAAGTTTACTTAATAGGTTTATTTCAGATGGGACTTTTTCTAATTTAGTCCCAGACAACAGTAGAATTTCCAGATTGCTCAATTGTCCGATTTCAGGTGGAAGAAATCTGAAGTGATCCCCTGACAAATCCAAATAGGTTAAATTAACTAACTTCCCAAATTCAGAAGGCAGTGGACCAAACAGATGTGGGTTATTGTTTAAGATCAGTCGAGACAATCCAGTTAGTTGTCCGAATTCTGGGGGAATCGGGCCATCAAGTTTATTATTAGTGAGACTTAATTCAGTCACGCGTCCAGCAGAGACACTCACACCAAACCAGGTTGACACAGGGCCATTGAGCCAGTTTGTATTATTAGTCCATTCGGAAGAACCAAATGTACTATTGTATAGCGCCACCAAAGCTAACGAATCTGAAACGACAACCGGATTATTCACCGTTACCATCGTTGGCCGTCCAAAAAGTGTGAGCGCTGTAGCTATGGAATTATTGACCACTGCGCGGTAAACACCTGCATCAGAATTATTTGATGAAAGCACTGTCAAGGTTGCACTATTCTGCCCGGTGAGTGCG
>JAJDDX010000108.1 GCA_029260055.1 Phycisphaerae bacterium | reverse complement strand
TGCTCCGTCATCGCAAGATGAGCGGAGGTGCTCTCTCTGCAGGCTGAAGGCCTGCTCGATAGTAGCCGGCGGCAAGTCCACCGCAGGTGGACGCCGCCGCCGGTTCGGGCGAGCGGGAGGATCCCGACCCTGAAGGGGTCGGTTCGTCGGGTGAACGGCGTTTCCGTGAGCGGCGTTCGCCTACGGCGAACTTGCACACGGCTACTGTCTATCAGCCTTTCAGGCTGGGGCCGGCTTGCACCAGCAAGGCCCGACGGGCACTGCCGATCGACGCTCCCGGATATGTGTAGAACAACGAGGGCGTTGCCTGGGCTAGGCCCATGTCGCCCGCCAGATTAGCGTTGACGCAGCACTAGGAACCCCCGAAGTTCGTTTTCGATCCGCGGACCCGATCGCGTATACTAGTGAGGGAACTCGCAGCCCAACCGTAATCGAACAGGCTGACCAATATGGCCAAGAAGTCAAAAAAGAAAGACATGACCCCGGAACTGGCACAAGCCGAGGACCAGGTCGAGGCGATCAAGACCGAAATCGCCGAGGCACTCATCCAGCGGAATACGCTCCCGAAGACCGCAACGGATGAGGAAAAGGCCGCGGCCGCCGCCCGCGTCGAGCAACTGCAAGCCCAACACCATGAGGCCGCCCAACAGGTGCTCGCCATCAAACGCGAAGAAACGAATAAGCTCGAACAGGAACACAAAGAGAAGAAGCTGCGGCACAAGCAACTCAAAGCCTCCCGTCAGCCCGGCAGTCACACGCCACCCCGCGAAGAACCCGCCGCGCCGCAGCGACGCATGCCGGCCCACCCGCCGCTCGATCGCGACGCGGAAGAAGCTCAAATGGACGCAGCCAACGAGGAAGACCTCTGGCTGGAACGCCAAAAACTGGAAGAAGAGGATCGAGACAGCGCCGACGAGCTGAAGCACCAACGGCGCGTGGCGGATAGAAGGCGAAGGAAGGAAACAGCCACGAAACGCCGCGAAGCTGACGAACGCCAACAGAAACAGGCGGAAGCCAAGGCCGAGGCCGCGCGGCTCGAGGCGGAAAAGGACGAACGCAACAAGCTCCGCAAGCAAGCCGCCCTTAAACGCGCGGAAGAGGCACAAGCCAAGAAACGCCGGCAAAGAGACGATCGCGAGACTCGACGACGAGAAGCGCAGAATGCCAACGCGTCCGGATGGCTCAGCGGCCTACTACATCAACTGAAGTCGCTCTTCGGCGGACCTCGGACCTGAACCGCAGTCGTCGCCCCAACGACCGACCCGCCCCACTAAGCAGATCGCCCGCCATTCCGCGAACGCTTCGCCGCGCGGGTGCCACTGGTGGCTTGCCCACCAGTGCGGACTTTGAGGAACACGCCGAGGAACGAGACCCGCCGCACATCAGTACCGCGACCGTAAGGGAGCGGTCAAGAATCCACCAGGCGCGGGTCCCTCGTCCTTCGGGTACGCCCGAAGGACGAGGGAAGGACTTGTCCGTACGCACCGGGCAAGACCTGTAGGGCACGTCGAAGAACGAGACATGCCGCTCACGTGGCCAAGAGAAACACCGTGTTGATGCAATGCGTTGCTCAGGGAGCGATGCCAAGGAAACCGCTTGCGTGCGCGCGGCGCTGTTCGTCTATCTCGAATCGCGCGGTTTTCGGACAGCCGCGACCCCCCGAAAGCACCGCGATACCCGGTCAGCGTTATTGGACCATCGAAACCAGCCCGTCACACGCCCGAAAGAGGGCCGCCGGCACCGCAGCGCTCGCAAAAACCCGTTGAATCGGGCCGTCCGGCTCGGTATCATGAATAGCTGGTGGCTCGGTCATTAGCCATCGGGGAAACGCCGGTACAATACTTCCTGGTTGCGCGTCGGGGGGCACGCCAGTGCTGCGCCACCGCACACCTTTCCAGTGATGGAACCGTCCGGGAAGCGGCGCGCGAAATGGGGGCGCCCCATCGGGGTCGATACGAACCCGAACGGGGCTTGGGAGAGCTATTCCTGATGTCATCGCGACGGTACAAGCGTGCGTTCAAACCCCGGCGGTCAAATCGCCGATGGGCCTGTGTCGGGGCCCTGCTGCTCGCCATCTACCCGATCTGTGTAAGCGCCGAGATTCCCTGGCGCAACAGCCTGGGCAGTACAGCCGCAAACCAACCGGCAACCACAGCCGACGTCATTGCGGAAGCGCGCGCCGGCGGCGAGCCAAGCCACATAGCTGTCCAGTTCGACGCACCGCTGACACCCGACGTGCGCGAAGACCTGCGCCGCGCCGGAATCACACTACAGCGCTACCTCGGCGATCACGCCTACTTCGCCACGGTCTCCGGACTCTCGCAAGCCACAGCCGCCGCCCCGCCGGCACTGACTCGAGCCTGGGCAATCCAGCGGGAATGGAAACTCGATCCCCTTATCTCCGACGGCACCCTCCCCGACTGGGCGATAACGGAGAAGCTCCCCGGCACAGAGCCCATCGTCGGCGTCTACGTCCTCTTCCACCCCGACGTAACTCTCGACGTAGACGCGGTCAACGCCGTAGCGCAACGCGGCGGCGTAGTGCGTGACACGCTCGAATCGGTCAACGGCTTGGTCGTCGAGCTGCCTCTTTCCGAGATCAACGCACTCGCCGACGAAGACGCCGTCCAGTGGATCGAGTGGCCCCTGCCGCCGATGAGCGAGACGAACGACAGCAACAGCGCCATCACCGAAGCGAACGACGTACAGGCCGCACCCTACAACCTGGACGGCTCCGGCATCACCGTCCTCGTCTACGACGGCGGCACCGTCCGCAGCACGCACGTGGACTTTGAGGGCAGGCTCACCGTACACGACTCTTCGGGAATGGCCGATCATGCCACGCACGTGGCGTGCACCGTCGGCGGCGGCGGCGTCCAAAGTGCCACCTACGAGGGCATGGCCCCCGGAACGACGATGCTCTCATACGGCTTCGAATACGACGGGTCGGGCACCTTCCTCTACACCAACCCCGGCGACCTCGAATCCGACTACACCGAAGCCATCAACACCAGAGGCGCCGACATCTCGAACAACTCGATCGGCACCAACACCGAACCCAACGGGTTCGACTGCGCCTTCCAGGGTAACTACGGCGCGACATCCGCGCTGATCGACGCCATCGTCGGCGGAAGCCTAGGCTCCCCCTTCCGAGTCGTTTGGGCCAACGGAAACGAACGACAGGGCAGCCGCTGCGACGTGGAAGGCTACGGCGACTACTACAGCACCGCACCGCCCGCCGGCGCCAAAAACCACATCGCCATCGGCGCGCTAAACTCGAACAACGACTCGATGACCAGCTTCAGCAGTTGGGGGCCGCTCGACGACGGTAGGTTGAAACCCGATGTATCAGGCCCCGGCTGCCAATCCACAGGCGACGGCGGCGTGACCTCCTGCTCCTCCAGCGGCAACACGGCCTACACCGTCAAGTGCGGCACGTCGATGGCCGCGCCAACCGTGACCGGCCTGGCCGCACTACTACTCGAAGACTTCCGGGCCCAGTTCCCGACCCGGCCCGACTTCAGAAACTCCACACTAAAAACCCTGCTCGCCCACAACGCGGTCGACATCCTCAATACCGGCCCGGACTACCAATCCGGCTACGGCTCGGTCCGCATCAAACAAACCGTCGACTTCATGCGCACCGACAACTTCCTCGAAGATCAGGTCGATCAGGGCGGGGTCATCTCCGTCCTCGTCGTTGTAAGCCCCGGCGACCCTGAACTGAAAGTCACCCTCGCCTGGGACGATGTGCCAGGTACGCCAAACGTCAACCCCGCCCTCGTCAACGATCTCGACCTCCGCGTCTTCGATCCTTCGTCCACACAGCACTACCCCTGGACGCTCAACCCGACGAGCCCGAGCACAGCAGCCGTCCAAACGCAGGCCGACCACATCAACAACATCGAACAGGTGCTGGTCAACAGCCCGGCAGCCGGCACGTGGCGCGTCGAGGTCTACGGATTCAACGTACCCGATGGCCCGCAGAGCTACTCACTCTGCGCATCGCCCCTCATGGTCGCATGCTCGTCGCAAGGCACCGTCACACTCGACGCGACCTCCTACGGCTGCAGCTCGACCGCGGGCATCCAGGTCATCGACTGCGATCTCGACACAAACAGCAACGTCGTCGAAACCGTTACCGTCACGCTCGACTCCACGTCCGAGCCGGGCGGCGAATCGGTACTCCTCACCGAGACCGCCGCCGACACCGCCGACTTCCAGGGCTCCATCGCACTCAGCACGACCAACAGTGCCGGCGTGCTGCAAGTCGCCCACGGCGACACCGTAACAGCTACCTATAATGACGCGGATGACGGCCAGGGCGGCACCAACGTAACCGTCACCGATACAGCCAACGTAAACTGCGCCGGACCGCTCATCAGCAACGTGCAGACGACCAACATCGGCGCGGACACCGCCACCGTAACCTTCGACACCGACACGACCGCGACCGGCACGATTCGCTACGGCGCATCCTGCGGCTCGCTGACCGGGTCGCAGCTGGAAGCAAGCTCCGGCACCGCCCACTCCATCCCGCTGACCGGCCTGACCTCCGGAACCCTCTACTACTACGCCGTGGACGCCGAAGACCTCCAGGCCAACACCTCCACCGACGACAACGGCGGCAGCTGCTACGCATTCACGACCCTGACGATCGCCCACGACTTCCCCATGGACACCGACCCCGGCTGGACCACCGCGGGACAGTGGGCGCATGGCCAACCAACAGGCGGCGGTGGACAGCACGGCGGAGCCGACCCGACCAGCGGCTACACCGGCAACAACGTCTACGGCTACAACCTCAGCGGCGACTACGCCAATAGCCTCTCCGAAACGAACCTGACCACGCCCGCTCTGGACTGCACCGGACTGACCAACGTCAAACTGACCTTCCAACGCTGGATCGGCGTCGAGCAGCCACTCTACGACCACGCCTACGTGCGCGTGAGCAACAACGGCTCGACCTGGACGGACCTCTGGGAGAACACAGCCGAGGTCGCCGACACCGCGTGGAGCTTCCAGGAGTTCGACATCTCCGCCGTCGCCGACAATCAGTCCACCGTGTACCTACGCTGGACGATGGGCACGACCGACAGCTCCTGGCAGTACTGCGGATGGAACATCGACGATGTCCAGGTCGTCGGCGCCAGCGCCGCCACCTGCAGCGACGGCATCCTCAACCAGGGCGAAACCCGAATCGACTGCGGCGGACCCTGCCCGGCCTGCCAGTGCACAGCCGACGGCCAATGTGCCGATTCCCTCTTCTGCAACGGAACCGAGACGTGCGACGCGTTCGGAGCCTGCCAGAGCGGCACCGCTGTCAACTGCGATGACGCCATCGGCTGCACCGATGACTCGTGCAACGAGACGACCGACGCCTGCGACAATGTCACCAACGACGCCAAATGCGACAACGCCCAATGGTGCGACGGAACCGAGACCTGCAACGCTACCCTCGACTGCCAGACGGGCACAGCCCCCAACTGCGATGACGCCATCGGCTGCACCGACGATTCATGCAACGAGACCACCGACTCATGCGACAACGTCACCAACGACGCAAACTGCGACAACACCCAATGGTGCGACGGAGCCGAAACCTGCAGCGCAACCCTCGACTGCCAAGCCGGCACCGCCGTGAGCTGCGACGACGGCGTCGCATGCACCGACGACTCCTGCAACGAAACAACCGAGTCCTGCGACAACATCACCAACGACGCAAACTGCGACAACGCCCAATGGTGTGACGGAACCGAAACCTGCAGCGCCACCCTCGACTGCCAAGCCGGCGCAGCCCCCTGCGTGGATGCCTGTGAACACTGCACCGAGGCCACGGACACCTGCGACTGGTGCATCTTCGACCTCGACGGAAACAGCGCGATGGGCACCGGCGACTTCTCACTCTTCGCCGCCTGCTTCGGCGACTGCTACGCACCAGCTGACCCGTGCGCTGCGTCGAACTTCGACGACGACCCGGGCGACTGCGTCGGCACCGGCGACTACGCCGCGTTCGTCGGCTGCTTCGGCCTCACCTGCGGCGGCTGCGCGAACTGCTCCGGCCCCGGCGGCGGAGCCGGCAGCGTGGCGAGCGAAACCACGACGGCAACAACCGTCCAACTCGTCGCAACGGCTCAACCGACACGGGATGACCTCGTCGACGCCCTGCCTGTGTCGGTCACGACTTGGACCGTGGATCAACCGCTCTACATCGAAGTCTGGGCGGCACTGAGCCCCGAGACCGCGAGTAGCACGGGCCTCGCCGCGGTCTACGTCGACCTGCTCACCGAACCGAACTCGCTCACAGTGGAGCAGCTCCTACCCAGCGACGCGCTTGCGACACTCGCCGGCGGATCGATCGAGCAAAAGACCGGATCAGCAAGAGCGATCGGCGGATGTGCCGCCCTTGATGACGACACCGTGGGATTGAGCTCCACGTGGGTCCGCGTGGCAACGCTCCGCACCCGTGCCGAAACGCCTGGCCGCGTCGTGATCAGCACCGCACCGGCCGGCGCTCCCTACGGGATCGCCCTGTTCGGCACGTTCGGAGACCTTGAACCATCTCGAATCGAGTTTGGACAGATATCACTGACTATTCAGTCGAAGGCGAAACTCGGGCGCAGACAGCAGCGCGTCCCGGCGACACTGCGTCCGTAACGAAAGACATGTTTGGGCTTATGGAACCCGCACACGGCGTAGCGGTTCCAGGGGATTGGGAGCACGGGTCATGACAGGAAAACGAACACTACTTACAAGCGCTGTGATGCTCGCGCTGGCCACGATGCCGGCACAGGCGGCGATCGAGGCGACACTCCGCGTGGTCACGCTCAACAGCCCCAGCGCCGTCGAGCAGGCAACCACCCTGCCTACTTCGCAGACGGAGTTCGTACCGGGTGAGACGATCTACCTCGAACTGTGGGCCCAGACGACGCAGGCCAGCGGCCTTTCCTCGGTCACGGCGGACATCACGTTCAACAACGCAGTCGTTACGGCACAGAGCATCACCCACACCGCTCTGTTCAACGTCACCGCCCTGAACACCGGCACGATCAACAACCCCGGAAGCCTCATCGACAACCTCGGCGGCTCCCACCAGGCCGTCACACCGCCCTGTAACGACCAGGTCGGCCTATCACCCAACTGGGCGCGCGTGGCCTACGTCCAGATGCAGGCAACCGCCAACGGGACCTCGGTCATGCAGACCGCCGATTCGGCGTCCCTGCTGTTCGGGACGGCAATCTGCGGCACCTTCGGCAACCTGACGGCCGCCGAAGTCGACTTCGGCCAGGTGACCGTGACGGTCGCCGAGTGCTTCAATGCAGCCCACTGCGACGACGCGCTTCACTGCAACGGCGCAGAGACGTGCGTCTCGAACGTGTGCCAGGCGGGCACCGCACCGAACTGCGACGACGCCGTAGGCTGCACCGACGACGCCTGCAACGAAACCACCGACGCCTGCGACAACGTCGCCAACGACGCGAATTGCGACAACGCCCAATGGTGTGACGGAGCCGAAACCTGCAGCGCAACCCTAGACTGCCAGGCCGGCACCGCGCCAAACTGCGACGACGCCGTAGGCTGCACGGATGACTCCTGCAACGAGGCCACCGACGCCTGCGATAACGTCGCCAACGACGCCAACTGCGACAACGCCCAGAGGTGCGCCGGAGCCGAAACCGGCAGCGCAACCCTGGACTGCCAGGCCGGCTCGCCGCCAA
>JAJDDX010000107.1 GCA_029260055.1 Phycisphaerae bacterium | reverse complement strand
CCTTCTTCAATAAGCGGTTTGATGATTCTTTTTGATATTGGCATACCTTTGAATTCCAATCTTGAGAAAAAGCCTTGAGCTGGTTTTCTCATGTTTAGTGTATCTAAAATTGCATCAATTAGCTCTTTTCTGAGTTCAAATTCTTTTGAACGATAGGCATGAGTTACCCCGTCAATACTATCTTCTATTGCAACTGCCATATCGTAACTTGGCCAAATTCTGTATTTCTCTCCTAAGGTGTAATGTTTTCCTTCGATAATTCTAAACAAGACAGGATCTCGCATGACTGCATTATCTGCTTTCATATCTCCACGGAATCTAACTATGGCATCTCCTGGTTTGAATTTGTTATTCATCTTTTCCCAGTTTTTATTATTTTTTTCTATGCCTTCTCTACTACACTTACAATCTTTTCTCTCTTTTCTGTTTTTACTGATATCTTCTCTTTTGCAAGTACAAACGTATGCTTTTCCTAAATTAATTAATTCCATTCCTTTTTCATAAAATAACTCCATGTCGTCTGATGTACTTTTTACTATGTCAAATTCAATCCCTAACCATTCCAATCCTACTTTAATGGCAGCATGATATTCCATTCTTTCAGCTTCTGGATTTGTATCGTCCATTCTTAGAATAAATTTCCCTCCATACATTTTGGCATATTCTGAATTAATGATAGCTGCTTTTGCATGTCCAATGTGTGGATATCCATTAGGTTCTGGAGGGAATCTCGTGATTACTTTCCCCTGTTCTGCATCTTTTAATTCTGGAAGGCCTTCCCTCTCTTCAATTTTTTCTTTTGGGATTAAAATTTCTGGAAAATTTTCTTTAATTTCAATTTCTTGTTCTTCTAATGATAACTGATTCACTGTTGATACTATTTCAGAAATATCTCCTGAAATTTCTTTTACTTTACTTCTAAATTCTGGTTTTGTTCCAAGAATTTTTCCTAAAATTATTTTGTCTCTAGTTTCCCCTCCATGCTCAAAAGCATTTTGAAGTGCCATTTTTTTAATTTCTTTTTTTAATTCTTCATTCATGGTGGTTCTTTCCTTTTACAATTACACACTTCGTTTTACTACGAAATCTAACAATGAAATTAATTCAGTTTTTGCAGATCCTGAATAACTTCCTAGTGATTTTTTTGCCATTTCAGCGTATTTTAGAGCCTGTTTCCTCACATTTTGCTCTATTCCCAAAGATCTGATGACTTCTACTGCTTTATTCAGATCTTTCTTTGATACTTTTGAATTTCCAAATGCTTTTAGAATTATTTTTTTATCATTACCTTTTGCTGATTTTATTGCCATGAGAATTGGGAGTGATTTTTTTCCTTCTCTCAAATCATTTCCTACTGGTTTTTTTGTTATCTTAGGATCTCCCATAACACCGATAAGATCATCAGTTATTTGAAAAGCAATCCCTAAATTTCTTCCAAATGATGAAAGATTTGAGATCTCTTTTTCTTTATTAGTTGCACAAATAGCTCCCATTGCACAAGATACATCAAACAATGCTGCAGTTTTTTTGCCGATCATTGTAATGTATTCTGCTTGTGATGGAATTTCTCTCTCTTCGGCCATCTTTACATCTAGTAATTGCCCTTCACAGATATCAACACATGCTTTTGCAAGTCTAGATACTAGTTGAGTTGTAGCGATATGGGATAATTTCGAATCAGTAATTATTTGAAATGCTTTTGAAAATAAAACATCTCCGGCAAGGATTGCAATTGGCATGCCAAATTTTTTATGCACTGTGGGCACGCCATGACGCATTTCATCATTGTCCATGATATCATCATGAACTAATGAAAAATTATGTATCATTTCTACAGCACTTGCAGCAGGCATTGCAGTGGAAACTTTACCTTTTAAAATTTGACAACTTTTAATTACCATGTATGGCCTTAGTCTTTTACCACCATTTACAATTAGATGCCCTGCTGCATCATAGAGTTTTTTAGGATTTCCTTTTAATTTTGAATTTAGATACTTGTTTACTATTTTTGCATTTTGTTCCATTTGTTTAGTTTTATCCATTTACTAATCTCCATTTGTCATTTGGTAGATGAATTTTAATTGCTTTTTGCAATTCATCATGTATGTCACCACTCATCCATGTGGTTAAGATATTTGCGTGTTTTTCAAGCATAGTTTTATCAGATTTTTCTAATAATTCTAATGCAATAAGCATCCATGGACAATAGATTTGTGGTTTTTTCTTTAATTCCATAATTAATTCTTTAGAAGAAATCCATCTAATTTCATCAATTTCCCCTTCAATCTTTTTTAATTTAGTAGATTTGTTAATTATCCCAATTAGAGTTCCACATATTTCATTTTCAGATCCTACGTTTTTGTATGGGACGTGATATTCAAATTTATGTAAATAATCTAATGTCCCTTCAATTCCTAACTCTTCAGGCATTCTTCTCTCTCCTGACGAAACATATGTTTCAGATTCTCTTGGGTGGCTTGCAAATGTTCCATCCCAATCATTAGGCCATAACATTTTCTCTTTGGCTCTCCTTGTGAGTATTAGTCTGCCATCTTCATCAAACAATAATGCAGTAAATGCTCGATGTAGTTTTCCATTTGGTAAATGACACTTCACCTTTTCTTCACTTCCTATTGGATTATCATTTTCATCAACTAAAATTACTAACTCTTCAGACATTTCTTTTACCCCTAAACAGTGTCCCTTCAAATATCCTATTTTTAACCGCTTTTACAATTCTTTCAGGTTTGTTACCATTTACAAATAAAACATTCATTCCGATCTTTGCAATTATTGATG
This sequence comes from Phycisphaerae bacterium, assembly GCA_029260055.1. Classification (GTDB taxonomy): domain Bacteria; phylum Planctomycetota; class Phycisphaerae; order UBA1845; family UBA1845; genus JADFOB01. The sequence goes on along the minus strand of JAJDDX010000107.1, from coordinate 44 downwards.
CTTCTTCAACTTTCCTAGTCATTCCACCTGTAACATCCATTTTA
>JAJDDX010000106.1 GCA_029260055.1 Phycisphaerae bacterium | reverse complement strand
GCTCTCCTCGGTAATTTCCCCGATCGGTTCGGTGCGCACCGATGCTGCATTCGTTTCAAGTTCAATTTCTCCGGTGGCGACGTCTAGGACTGGTTCCGGCTCAAGTGTCCCCAGTTCAAAATCAACCTGGGTCGTTTCCGTCCACGGTTTTGCCCTTTTGGGTTTTGCGGGCTCTTCCCATGGAGTTTGAGCCGCATCCACATCGGGTTCTGGTTCAATTTCCAGAATCTGTTCTGACCCAACGGGCTCTGTTTCGGCGTGAAGGGCGGGCGCGTCAATGGCCGTCTGAAGAGCTTGCTTTTCGAGTTCTTCAAGTTTAACGCGTAGGTCATGTTCCCGCGTTAGCAGTTCCTCTTCGCGCGTATTGAGTTCGTCCCGGGTCGCGTGCAGCTCTTCGTCTCGTGTTTTGTACCCGTCGGTGACGACTTGCACCTCGTCTTCGCGTTCTTGGAGAGTCTTCGCAAGGGCGTCGATGGTTGCCTCGCGTTCTTCGGCGTCACGTTGTGTGGCGTCCAACATCGCCTCACGTTCAGTCAGAGCCTGTTCGTTTGCGCGGGCCTGCTCCAATTGGTCCTCTAGTTCGTTTTGTCGCGCACGCAGCGAGGCCTCACCAGCTTCCAGTCTATCCACGCGCTTGCGAAGGTCCTCATCCAGGTGCGTGGCCGCATCTTTGGCCTTGCTCGCGTCTTCTTTTCGCAGGGCATCGCGCTCCTCTTCAAAGCATCGACGCTCTTCGTCTAGGGCAGCCCGTAGGTCCTCAAGCCTTTTTGATTGGCCGTTTTGTTCTTTTTCTCTTTTTGCCAACGTCGTCTCGCGCCGGTCCGCTTCTTGTTCGAAGCGCTGCACAGTGCGGGCCATGCCGTCTTCGTGCTGACGAGAGATATCTTGTAGCGTGTGTCGGCGTTTGATCAGCTCTGCTGCTAGGGTTTTGCGCTTTTCCGCGAGTTCCTTTTCACGGTCCGCAAATTCTCCTTGGGTTCTTTGCAGATCTAGGCGCTCGCGGTCCAATGCGTCGCGCTCTTGGGTGAGATCTTCACGGCTCTGATTGAGAAGCTCCGCCGCCGCAATTTGTTGCGCTTCTGTTCCTTCGAGTTCTGATATTTTCTTCTTGAGCTTGCGTTGCTCTGCCTCGAACTCCTTCTTGGCTTTGGCGCCTTGCTCGTCGAGTACCTTGCCTTGCTCTGCTTCCGCCTTCTCGATTTTAGCAGCGCGCCTTTCGATTTCCTCTCGTTTTTCCGCTAGTTCTTTGGCGTGGGATTCGACGGCTTCTCGGGTCTCTTCGAGCTGCTTTTGGTCGTTCTGCAGCGACAGCCCTGCCTTCGTTAGGCTATCCTCTCGCCGAGTGATTTCTTGCTGCACGGCAGCTTGCTCATGTCCGAACTTCTCGTGCGATTTCTGCTTCCATTGCCGCAAACGCCCTCGCATAGCCCAAATGCGTGCGGCCGTGGAGCTACGTTGGGCCGCGAGTTGCTTGGCTTGTTCAGAGAGCTTTTCGCTGGAATGCGTGTGGGATTGCAGGTTTTGCTCAAGCTCTTGCTGTGCTTGGTTGAGTTTGCCTTCCTGGGCCTCAAGGTCTTGTTGAAGCTGAGCGCGTTTTTCTTCGATCCCGGCGGCTTGCTCATGTTCCATCGACTCCAGCTCCGTGCGCTGGGTCTGCATGGACTGTTTTTCTTCGTCAAGTTGCTGCCGAAGTTTAGCTCGGTGCTCTTCGAACTCCTGTCGCGCCGTTTTCAGGTTTTCTTGTTGCGCCGCTAATTCGTCCCGGGTGCTCTTGCGTTGGTTGTTGAGTTTTTCAGCAAGCTCCCTGCGGGCTTCGGCCGTTCTCGTGGCGAGTTCTTCCACCTTCTGTTCGCGCAGGGCCAAAAGCTCTTGAGCGTTTGTCATCTCCTCGGTAAAACTTTCGCGTTCCGTACGTAGCAGCGCGCGAGTTTCTTCGCGCTCTTTTTCGAGCAGCGCGCGCCCTTCGGCCATGCCCCGTTCGGCGGCGGTGCGAATCAGCGTGATTTGCTCCTCGGCTGCGGATACACGTTGTTCGGCACTCGCCTGGCGCTCCTCGTCACTTTGCCTACGTAGCTCCTCGAGCTCAGTTTGCAGCTCTTGGCGCTGGGTTTCTACGTCAATTCGAGCCTGTTCGCGTTCTTGGATGATTTGGTTTTGCGTCTGGGCTTGGGCGGTTTCAAGATCTGAGCTTGCCAATTCACGTTTGGTGCGCAGGTCGTCATCGGTTTCCTTGCGCATCTGCTCGGTATCGAGCTGAGCCTGAGTTTTAAGTGCGTCAATCTCCGTGGCAACCTGCTTGCGGGCTTCCGTTGCCTCTTTGGCGAGGATTTCTTGTTGCTCGTTTACCTCTTTGGCGAGTTGGCGCCGTTGTTCGTCGATTTCGCCCAAGGCCAGAGTGCGTTCTTCGTTGACGGCGGAATACATCTGCTGCCGCTCTTGTTCGAGATCGGCTTTGGCCTGCGCTCGTTCATCCTCCATGGCCGAGCGCTCTTTGTCTAACTTGTCTTGCGCTGCCTTAAGATCGACTCGCTGACCCTTGATGTCGGCCCGAAGCTCTTTACGTTTCTTGCTAATTTGGTTGGCTAGATCGTGGCGTTTGTTTTTGATTTCAGCTGTTTGCGATTTAAATGTGCTTCGCTGCTCTTGGGCGTTTTTTTCGTGCTCCGCCTGTAGCTTTTTGAGCGAGGCGCCCTGCTCGTTGAGCTCCTGCTGCTGCTTTTCGATCTCTGCCTGGGTCTTAGCGTGCTCGTGTCGGATCTCTTCGAGGTCACCTCGTTCCTGCGCGACCTGTTTTTCAAACGCCTTTATGTCTTTTTGCAGGGACGTATTTTGCTGTTCGTGTTTTTGCTGTGCGGATTTTAGGTCCGCGTTGCCTTTTTTGCTCTGCTTGGTAAACTCGGTCTTTGCTGTTTCTAACTTCTTATTTTCTGCCGCAAATTTCGCTTCGAAATCCTTGCGTTCTTTGGCGAGTTGCTTTTCTGCGTCAGCGAGACTTTTTTGTTGTTCCTGCAGAGCGTTGGTTTGGGTGTCGAGTTGGGTCTGTTTTTTCTCTACAGTGCTTTGGTGACCAGAAAGTTTCTTTCGAGCCTTTTCAAGCTCGGCCTCTATGTTGCCAATCGCCTGCTGACGAGCCTCCAATTCGGCGTTTGCCTCGTCCAGGGAGCTGCGCGCGGATTCAAGTTGCCGCTCTTGGTCAGCCAGAAGCCTGCTCTGTTCGTCGATTTCGCCCAAGGCCAGAGTGCGTTCTTCG
>JAJDDX010000105.1 GCA_029260055.1 Phycisphaerae bacterium | reverse complement strand
AACGTGCTCGTTGTTCCGAAGTAGAATCGAAACGACATTAGGTATCCGGCAAGAAGGGTCCCGAACACCGCGAAAAATGCACCTGCGATGCTGATGATTTGGATTGGGAGAAGTGTGTAGGCCGTCACGAGGTCGAAGCATTGCCGTAAAAGTTTGAGCATGCCGTACCGGGACGTGCCGTGTTTGCGGCCTTCATGTCCGACTTCGACTTCTATGACCTTTGTTCCAATCCAACTGGTGAAGGCTGGAATATAAACACTGCGTTGTCCATATTTGAGAAGGCATTCGATGACGTCTTTGCGATAGGCGCGGAGCATGCAACCGTAGTCATTGAGTTTGACACCCGTAAGGCTGGAGATGAGGTGATTCATGAGAAGCGAGGGCCAGCGGCGAAGTAGGCTGTCCTGACGTCCCATGCGTTTTCCTGCTACCACATCGAAGCCTTCTAGGACTTTTGCAACGAGTTTCGGGATTTCTGAGGGGGGGTTTTGTAAGTCTGCATCTAGTGTGACAACGACATCTCCCTTCGTCTCTGCAAATCCCGCCATGACGGCGGCGTGTTGTCCAAAATTCCGGCGGAAATAAACAGGGCGTACGCGGGGTTCTTTGTGGGCCAATTTTTCAAGAAATGCGGCGGAGCCGTCATTGCTTCCATCATCAACGAAAATCATCTCCCAGTTGTCGTAGTTTTCTTTTAGGACGGCGGAAAGCAATTTCCAGAGTTCCGGAAGGCTTTCTTCCTCGTTGAAGACGGGGACAACTATTGATAGGAGCATGTCGGAGTTTTTACTCACGCGGCTTGTTTAGTCTTTCCGGGGTTTTTCTTTACGTAATCCTGGATGAACCAGTCGACTGTAAGTTTCATTGCGGATTTGAAATCATGTTTGGGAGTCCATCCGAGGGTCTCCTTTGCATTTTTGATCGATGGGACACGGAAGGATACGTCCTGGTAGCCCTTCCCATAAAATTCTTCCTCCGTCACTTTTTCAATCTTGATGTTGTCCGAAAATCCATGCTCTTTGGCGAGTGGATGGGCTTCGAAAATTGCCTTTACTTCATCGGCAAGTTCCGCGATGGACATGTTATTGTCGGGGTTGCCGATATTGAAGATTTTGCTGTCGCAAGCTCCATCTTTGTTCTCAATGATTTTGAGAAGGCAATCAATTCCATCGTCAATGTATAGAAAGCACCGTTTTTGAAGGCCGCCGTTCACGAGTCTGATCGGTTTTCCGTGAATGACGTCACCGATAAATTGAGTGATGACCCGCGAGCTACCCTCTTTTGTGGATTCAATATCATCCAGGCGGGGGCCAAGCCAGTTGTAGGGGCGGAAGATGGAAAATTTAAACCCGCTCTTTTGTCCGTGTGCCCACAGAACACGATCAAGTAGTTGTTTGCAGCAGCTGTAAATCCAGCGCTGTTTGTTGGTCGGTCCAAGGATGAAGTTGCTTGTTTCCTCATTGAATTCATCATCCGTGCACATTCCATAAACTTCGCTCGTCGAGGGGAATATGACGCGGGTTCTGTATTTAACCGCTTGTTTGATGATCGCGAGGTTTGCTTCAAAATCAAGTTCGAATACCCGTAATGGGTCCTGGACGTAGGTGAGGGGGGTCGCGATGGCAACGAGGGGAAGAACAACATCGCATTTCTTGATGTGATACTCAATCCACTCTTTATTTATGTCGATGTCGCCTTCTAGGAAATGGAAGCGGGGGTTATCGATGACGTTCCCAATTTTTTCAGAAGAGATGTCGAGACCATAAATGTCCCAGTCGGTCTCTGTGAGAATTTTTTCTGAGAGATGACTCCCGATGAATCCGTTGACGCCCAAGATGAGAACTTTCATAACTCTTCGCTCCTATGTCCAGCGATGCATTGATATCCCCGCGGGAAGCATCACTCCATCCGTAAATTCGGTGAATCCTGCGCGTTGGAAAGCCCGGATCGCGCGCACGTTTGAAATTTGAGTGCGGATTTCAACCCAGTCGGTCTTGTCTGCAAACCAGCGAAGGATGAATCGAGTAAGGCTGCTGCCGAGCCCTTGACCGCGCAGTGAGCTGGTTACAGCGATCAAGTCGATTGCACCGATTCTTTTCCCGAGTGTCGCTTCACTCTCTGAATCAAAATCGCAAATGCAGAATCCGAGAAGGTTTTGCTTGCCACTTTTTTCCGCGACAAAAACGGTTTGTTTCGTCGAGGAAATGGAATTTTTAATCCACTCCGAATAGAGTCGGTCAACGCCTTCGCGAGGATAACGCGTATCTCTGGCGAAGCGTGTGTCTGTGAAGCAATTCTTGACCATGTCCCCGAGGCGTGAGAGATCTTCATCGGTCGCTTCGCGAACGGTGCAACCCGGTGGTAGCTCAAGAGCCGCAAGGGAGGCGTCTTCCCGGGTTTTTAATGTGATCTGCATGTCCGCCATTTCAAATCCGAGGCGTTCGAGTTCGCGAATGAGTTCCATGTCGCCGGCTCCGGCGCGAGCGTGTAGATGTTTGAATTCTGCCGTATCGCAATCGGCTGTGATCTCTCCTAATAATCCAAAATCATCAAAGTGAAGCGGTTCCAGGCGCCCGATTTTAAACCCGAATAAATCGCTGTCCCATTTTAGATCTGTGAAAACCGCCGCGGCGCCATTTGAGCGATAGAGTGTTGAATTGGTTTTTCCTGCGTACTTTGCAGCAAGAGACGTTTTTCGGTACCGCGCGACCGCATCGTCTCCCGCAATACGTGCGGCGTCGAGGAGTGCCTCCATCGAACCCGAGGCACTCCGCATCGTCTCCCGCAATACGTGC
>JAJDDX010000104.1 GCA_029260055.1 Phycisphaerae bacterium | reverse complement strand
AGCAGGCGGAAAAGCGGGTACGAGGGACACAGAGTCGGGCGAAGCCAAGCACATCGAACCGATTCGACCCGACGGGAGCGAGAAAACCACGAAGAAACCGTCCGCAGACCAAGCTACGGGAATTGTCTCCCAAGCTCTGTGCGGACCACGGATTCGTTCCGGTCCGCGCAGCGTACCCTACGCTGCTACGTTGCTACGAACGCGCCTCCGTCTTCCACCACCCCGTTGACAGCCGCGATGAACGCCATCGCCTTTTTTTTCGGGTCCACGCGAATCCGGTGCCGCGGCTTACCGTGCGGCTCGCCCGGCGCTCGCACCAGGATCGCTCCCGTGACCCACGAGTATTCCACGCAGCCGACCTCACTCCACGGGATGGCCTTGCGAACGCTGCCCTGCTGAGTCCGGAGCAGCCCATCGGTCGCAAGGACCCACACGTGCCCGGCGTGTCTTCGGTAGTTCCAGACCATGCCCCAGCAATTGATCATCCAAAGCGCGGCGAGCCAAGCATACCGCGACTTTCCGGAGTAGAACCAGAAAGCCAACTGCGTCACCAGGACAAAGCCGTAGATCCCGATGATGACCTTGAACTGTCCTCGCTCGGCTACCGGGAAGCTCCGCGTTCCCGACAGCGCCGCGACACCGCACTCCGGGCATCGCGATCCTTCGGGCAACCCCGTCCGCGGATACTCGCAGCAGGGGCATGGCTCAAGCTCTTCGTGGTCGGACACCGTCATCGCCGCGTCACCATCCTCCGGGCGCCGGCGGCTGCGTGAAGCCCACCAAAACGTGCCTGCCAGACGCACCAAAGCCACGTAGGGTCCGCTGTGCGGACCACGAATTCGTTCCGGTCCGCGCAGCGTACCCTACGCTGCTGCGCCGACGGACGCGCCGCATCGTTAAGACCGGTAGCAACGACACGGATTTGCGGCTGGCTGCCGTGCGCTTCCCGTCAGTGTAGTGAGTCGAGTTGCCGGATACCACTGGCAGATGATCGGAGGAGGCGTCTGCTTCGCCTACCGCGTCGCCCGCTGCCGGGCTCCGCCGCTCCGCGTACTGATCCGAATGTACTTCATACCACACTCGGGGCACCGGCCGCTGCGGTTGCCGCGCAGGTTGTACCCGCACTCCAGACACCAGCCGTTGCGCCGCCGGCGCCACTGCCGCAGTGGGGTGTGAAGAAGGGGAGTGATTCCGCCGATCATCAGTGCCGTCGTCGTGACCCACAGGGGGAACACGAGATGGGTCTCGCGGTACGGGCCGTTTTGCTTCGTGCCGAACGCCAGAGAAGCCGTGGCCGCGGCCATCGACGTGTTCAGCGGCCCCTGAAACTCGCCCTTGAAGTTCGTCTTGGTCGGCATGCTGAGTAGATCGAGCCCGCACACACCATCACGAAGAAACACGCGCAACGACTTGTACTGCGTTACGTCGTACCTGTGATGCTGTGGGTCGCGATGGCTCATGAGCCACAACGTGGCGCTCACCGGCAACACGACCAGCGATATGATGGCGATGATCTTCCCAAGCAACCGGCTCGCCCTCGATAAACAGCGACTCCGCCACCACGCCGGCCTCGCCGCCCGGCTGCGCTCGTCGCAGCCGCTCTCGCATCCTTCCAGTCCCGACCAGTCCTCACAACTTGCTCGAGATCGATTATATTCCGCCCGCGGCTCGGCACCAACACGAATCCGGGCGCGGTCCGCCGCGCGCCTGGAACGGCAAATGCAGTGCGTTTCGCAGACCTGATGCTTGCCGGTGGCGTGCGTCAGGGCGGCGTTTGACAGCGCAAAAGGGCGATTCTATGGTAGCCGGCGCCCTCACCGGAATGCGGGCACACTAACCGGGAATCCGTCATGACCGACAAGTTATTGCACACGCCGCTGTACCAGACCCACGTCGATTTCGGCGGGCGCATGGTCGATTTTGCCGGATGGTCGCTGCCCGTCAGCTACGCCGGGATCACCGAAGAGCACGTCCACACCAGGACGGCCTGCAGCCTCTTCGACGTGTCTCACATGGGCCGACTCAAGATGACCGGGCCCGATTGCGAGCGATTCCTGAATCGCCTCTGCACGCGGAACCTCACCGATGCCGAGGTGGGGCGGTCCTATTACACCCACATGTGCAAGGAAGACGGCGGCGTCCTCGACGACATGATCGTCTCGCGATTCGAAGATGATTGGGGCATCGTCTGCAACGGCGCCAACCGCTCCAAGATCGTCGCTTGGATCGAGCGACATAGCCAAGGCTACAACGTGGAGCTCGGCGACGAGACGCTCGACACTGCCATGATCGCCGTGCAAGGCCCCAAGGCGCTCGAGCTGGCGGCGGGCCTCGCGGGAGATGACATCGCGTCGCTCAAGCGATACCGCTTCATGATGCGAAGTGTGATCGGTGCCAAGATCGCCATCTATCGAAGCGGCTACACCGGCGAGGACGGTCTCGAAATCACCGCGCCGGCCGGTCTTACCAGAATGCTCGCTCCACAACTGCTGGGCAAGCCCGGCAAGCCCCATCCCGTGATCAAGCCCGCCGGGCTCGGGGCTCGCGATACGCTACGAATCGAGGCGGCCATGCCGCTCTACGGGCACGAGCTGTCCGAACAGGTCGATCCCCTTACGGGTGGCCAGAAGTGGTGCGTGGATCTGACCAAGGACTTCATCGGCGTCGAGCGGATGCGCGAACTCGATGAGAAGGGCCTGCCGCGCAAACTCGTCGGCCTCCAACTCGAAGGCCGACGCATCGCGCGCCAAAACTGTGATGTCTACGTGGGCGATACGTCCGTGGGCTGCGTCACGAGCGGCACTTTGAGCCCGACCCTGGGCATAAGTATCGCCATGGCCTATGTGCCGGCCGAGCATAGCGCAGTAACTACCGCATTGGAGGTCGACCTCGGCAGGTCGCGCGTCGGCGCGGAGGTCGTGAAGCTCCCGTTCTACAAACGTCCGAAGTAGCGGCCGCCTGGTGGGCCGCGTAGGGGCCGGGGCGCCCATCACTGGCCGATTTGCATCGTGATGAGAGACAAAGATGAATGTTCCAAATGATCGCAAGTACGCCGCGACGCACGAGTGGTTCCTGATTGAAGGCGACATCGTGACCATCGGCATTACCCAGCACGCCGCGGACGAGCTGACGGACATCACCTACGTGGAGCTTCCCGATGTGGGCTCGACCGTCGGCGCCGGGGCCGCGTTCGGAGAGATCGAATCCGTCAAGGCGACCTCCGAACTGGTGTCGGTCTTTGGTGGCACGATCGCCGAGGTCAACGCAGACCTGGCCGACAGCCCGGAATTGGTCAACGACGACCCCTTCGGCAAGGCCTGGATGATCAAGATCAAAGCCGATTCGCTCGACCCGGCTGAGACGCTGCTGGACGCCGGGGCGTACGGCCAAGCGGTCGCCTGACCGCTGCTTGCCTACCGGCTTCGCGGCGTCGGCTCTGCGCAGGCCCTGCGTCGCGGAACTGAACGCCATCACAAACCACCGTGCGCGCCGCCTGCAGCGCACATAACTACTTGTATTAGAGCAAGTTACATCCCTTGTCTTCCGTCACGCCGCCCGCTCCGGGCGGATCGATCGGTGTCCCCGCGATGCCCCGGCGGCATTGCGAATCCCGCGCCCGATAACTGCCGATAGATCACCCGATAAAGCGCACGCTTCGGGCGTGCGTACACGAGAGGTGCGCAGACGGACCGAAGGGCCCGCGCGCGGTTCGAATGGATTGGGATGATTCCGTTTGTCGCTCGTCATCTGATCTGCCCGCTGCACGAACGGCTGATTGGTCGGGCGTCGTTCCGCGCGCTGCGCGAGTTACAACGCTCGCAATGGGATGCACCGGCAGACCTGCGGAACCTGCAACGAGCCAAACTCGCCGCGCTCATCGAGCATGCCGAGCGTCATGTGCCGTTCTATTCACGGCGCCTCCGCGATGCCGGCGTCGATGCGGCGTTGGTGGATCACTTCGACGCGCTGCAGCGTCTTCCGCTCCTCGACAAGGCTCAGATCACAGCCGCCGAGAATGACATAGTGTGGCACGACGCACCCGGCGGCTTGCACGCGCACAATACCGGAGGATCGACCGGCGAACCCCTCCGCTTCTACGTCGACCGTCGACGACAAGCTTACGACCAAGCAGCCCGAGCGCGGACGCATCGTTGGTTCGGCGCCGATGTCGGAGATCGCGAGGCGTACCTGTGGGGATCGCCGCTCGAAGTGCGCGGTACCGATCGCGTCAAGCAGCTTCGAGATCGCCTCTTCAACCATCGCCTCTTCGATGCCTTCAATATGGCACCGGAGAAGATGGACGCCTATCTCGACGCGCTGGCTCGATTCAAACCCGCGTGCCTCTTCGGGTATCCAAGCAGCCTGGCGCTACTCGCCGAGCACGCCCGATCCAAAGGCAAAGTCTGGTCGACCGCGGGCCTTAGGGCCGTCTTCGTGACGGGAGAGGTCTGCTACCCGCACGACCGCCAGGTCATCGAGAACTACTTCGGCGTGCCCGTCGCCGATGGCTACGGCAGCCGCGAAGGCGGGTTCATCGCGCATCAATGCCCCCTCGGCGAGATGCACATCATGGCCGAGAACGTCATCGTCGAGATCATCAACGCGGGCCGGTGCGTCCCGGCCGGCGAGACCGGAGAGATCGTCATCACCCATCTCGACGCCTACGCCATGCCGTTCATCCGATACCGAACGGGCGATCGCGGACGGCTCAAGCCGGGGCGCTGTGCCTGCGGGCGCGGGCTCCCGCTCATGGACGTAGTGCAGGGCCGCGCCACGGACTTACTCCATCTGCCCGACGGAACGGTCAAGCACGCACTTTCCGTCATCTACCCGCTTCGCGCCATGCCCGGCATCAAGCGCTTCCGTGTTACGCAGCATGAAGATTTCGCGGTCACCGTGGACGTGGTCCGCGACGACCGAGCCGAACGCATTACGCCCGACGCGGTCGCGGATCGCTTGCGGCCCGTGTTCGGCGCGGATGTCGGGCTCCGCGTCGACCTGGTCGACCGCATCGCCCCCGCGGGGTCGGGCAAGTATCGCTACGTCGTGTCGCACGCTGCCGGAGGTGCGCGGCACATTGCCGAGGAGGGAATGAAGATCGATGCCTAAGCCGACAGGATCGACGGTAATCAAGAGGCGCGTCGAGCCTTTTCACGAGGCCGTGCTGAAGGGGGGGCGCCACGACGATCCGCTGCGCCGACCCCGCGCCGACCAATGGGATCGCTATGTCCGCGCCCATCCCCAAGGCACATTGTTCCACACGCTCGGATGGCGGAACGCCGTCCAGTCCGCGTTCGGACATGAGCCGGTCTACCTGTCAGCCCTTCGAGGCGAACGCCTTGCCGGCGTGTTGCCGATGTTCCTGGTGCCCAGCAGGGTAGCCGGACGGCTGCTCGTCAGCGTACCGTACGCCGTCGGCGGCGGCATCCTCGCCGACGACGAAGATACGACCTGCGCGCTGTTCGAGTCGGCCAAACGCGTCGCCGAGCAGCGCAACTGTGCCAGCATTGACCTTCGAAGCGAAGTGGCCGTCGTGCCCGATCTGCCCGCGGTCGACCGATACGTCGGCTTCCGCCGTGAACTCCCCGACGACGTGTGTGATGTGCTTTCCTCACTTCCGCGCAAGGCAAGGGCAGCCGCCAGGAACGCGCGCGTCAAACACGAGCTGACCGCCTCCTTCGGTGACGAACACCTGCCCGAGGTCTGGCGACTCTACACGCAAAGCATGCGCCGGCTCGGGTCGCTGAACTACCCCTATCGCCTCTTCGAATCGCTGATCGCGAACACGCCTCGTCGCCATTGGGTCTGCGTCGTGAAACGAAATCAGCGCGTGGTGGCCGGCCTCGTCACCTTCCTCTACCGCGATACCGTGATGCCTTACTTCATAGGCACCACGCCCGAAGCGAAACGCTACAGCGCCGCAAATTTCATCTATCTCTGCGCCATGGAACGAGGTGTCGAGAAGGGCTACAAGTGGTTCGATTTCGGAAGATCGCGACGCGACAACTCCGGAAGCTTCAACTTCAAACGGTTCCAGGGATTCGAGCCGCGCCCACTCGGCTATCAGATCTACACAGCCGCCGGCCACGAAACGCCGAACCTCTCGGCGAGCAACCCTAAGTACATGCTCGCGCGTCGCCTGTGGCCTCATGTGCCGCTCTGTGTGACCAGGCCGCTCGGAGCCCACCTTGCCAAGCACATACCGGGATAAGTGCATGAATATCCTCTACCTGGCTCACCGGATTCCCTACCCGCCGAACAAAGGCGACAAGCTGCGCGCGTTCCGGCAGATCGAACACCTGGCCCAGCGACACAACGTATGGTGCGCCTGCTTCGTCGATACGCCGGCGGACGAGCAATACGTGGAGCCGCTCGAAGACTACTGCGAACAAGTCGCGGCGATCCCCCTGGCTAAAGCGCGGGCCACGGTGCGCGGCCTGGCGGGTCTGACCTGCGGCTCAACGGTGACGCAGGCCTTCTATCGAAGCGCCGCGATGGACGAAACACTCGATCGATGGAGCCGCGACACGCGCTTCGACGCCGTCGTGGCCTTTTCATCGAGCATGGCCGCTTACGCGCTGAAGGTCCCCGCTCCGCGCCGCGTGCTCGATCTGTGCGACCTGGACAGCCTCAAGTGGGCCGACTACGCCGAATCGTCAAAACCGCCGCTGAGCTGGCTCTATCACGCGGAAAGCTCGCGCCTCGCCGAACTCGAACGGAAGTGGATCGACTCATTCGACGCGACTCTTCTGATTACCGAAGCGGAAGCCGCAGCCCTGAACGGTGCTAGTCGCCATGTCCACATCGTCGGCAATGGCGTACATCTTCCGTCCCTGCCCGCTCGGCCCGGAGCGCCGACACCGCCGACCGTGGGCTTCGTGGGCGTCATGGACTACCGCCCGAACGTCGACGCCGTCGAGTGGTTCGTGTCGCACTGCTGGAGCGGTATTCGACAGAGCTTCCCCAAAGCGCAGTTCCGTATCGTCGGGCGCGAACCGACCGCCCGCGTGCGCAAACTGGCCGCTACGCCCGGCGTACATGTCGTTGGCGCAGTCGATGACGTACTGGCTGAACTCCTCCGCTTCGATGTCAGCGTCGCACCGATGCGAATCGCGCGAGGCCTGCAGAACAAAGTCCTCGAGGCGATGGCGGCCGCCAAACCCGTCGTGCTCACGCCAAAAGCCGCGGAGGGAATCGCCGCAAGCGACGGACGAGACCTCCTGGTCGCCGCCGACGCCGACTCGATGGTCTCGCAAGTATCTCGACTGCTTGGAAACGCCGCTAAGCGCCGGCGCATCGGGCTTCAAGCTCGCCGCTTCGTGGATCGCTACTTCCAGTGGGACGATCAACTCAGGAAGTTCGACTTGATCGTGACCGCCGCCACCGCGCCACGAGCCCAAACGCGAGAAAGCCTCGACCCGAGCATCACCGATCAGCCAGCAGGTCCACAGCCGGTCGCCGCTGTTTGATCAGCGTCCATACGCCGACAGTGCTGACGATCAACAGGACGGTGACGATCAGTCCGCCCTCCGGGCC
>JAJDDX010000103.1 GCA_029260055.1 Phycisphaerae bacterium | reverse complement strand
CCCGTCCCCGTATTGAGCGCCCGCCGAGAACGCCGCGTCCAAGCTCCCGGACTGGCCGTTCCTTCCGAGTGCCACGGCCATGGCGACTCCCGTCTCGTTCGGGTCCCTTTGCATGAACCTTCCGAGCTTGGGATTGTATTCACGTGCCCGGTTGTGGTAAAGGGCGGTGTCCGGGTCGTAGGCCAGGCCCTGGTGCAGCGTCCGGTTCGTCAGCGTCGTGGCGGGCACCGGTACGCCATCTCCGAGATCGGCCTCGACGAGTTCGCCGTAGGGCTCGTAGCGGTACTGCTCGACGACGGTGCCGGCTGCGCTGGTCAGGCCGGTGACGTTGTAGTTGGCGTCCTGGAGGACGTAGCGCAGCGTGGCGCCGGTGCCCTGATACTGCGCCACCTGCTCGTCGACGTAGTCCAGGCCCCAGAGGTACCGTCCTTCGAGGGCGTCGTTGGCATTGCGCTGCTCGATGACGCGGCTACCGTCGTAGTAGTAGTAGTGTTCGAAGTCGATCGGCAGGTCCCCCGGGACCACCACGTGTTTGTGTGTTCGGATACGCCGTCCGAGGGCGTCGTAGTCGTTGGTGGTCGTGACGGACGCGCCCTTGGCCCCCGGCGTGATGACCTGCACCACGCGGCCCCAGGCGTCATAGACGTACGTCTGCGCGGTGTCGTCGGTGAGGTTGCCGGCGTCGTCGTATACGAAATCGGCCGGCGCGGTGTCGCCGTCGAGGGCGCGGGACTCGATCTTGTTGGTCGCGTCGGCTACGTCGTGGATTCTCTCCATCGAGGCGTCCACGCCTTTGCCGTCGAACATCCAGTCCGCGTGCGTGTCAGTATAGGTATGGACGGACGGTTCATACGGGAGGGTTGCCGGGTCGGCACCGGCCGCCCAGTTACCCAACACGTCAAGCTGCCAGTTAGTGACCATCGGTCCGCTACTTGTCGGGAGCTCCGGAAGTGTCCCGGGTTGAGGCGAACGACGAGTCGTTCGTGTCGGCGGAGAGCCCAGTGGCGAGCCCGCCTCGCTGCTCGGCGCAGATCACAGTGCCGCATTCTGGGCATGTACCGGAGACATTTCCGCGCAGATCGTAATCGCACGCGCGGCAGATGTGCGGGTTCTTGACGTAGCGCCAGTGCGGGCTGAAGTAGAAGCCCGAAGCTGTCAGGGCCGCTGACAGCAGGATCAGTGAACACTGCGCAAGGAGAGCGCCGAGAGTTTCGTCATCGATTCTGCGGGAAGCGAGCGATATCACGAATAGGGCGATAGTGCCGAAGAACCCGGGGGTTGCCAATACGATTTTCAAGAACGACAAACGGCGATCGACTTTGCGTGCCAGGGCCCTACCTGCTGAATAGGCAGCCACAAGACAAAGGACAGCGAGTACGCACCCAGAGGATAGCGTGAGAACGGTGCCTTGGAGAACACGCCCAAGAAGGAAGAACGAACAGGTGTGTGCGAGGAACACCACCGCCGCAGATCCGAACCCAATCGTTGCGGCGATCGCAAACTGACGCACGGCCGCGTCACGCGCCTTTGGCGTCTTCAGCGCATCCATTCTGACTTCGCCTTTCTCGTATGGCGGTGTGGGGGCGGCGGCGCTAGGCCCCATTCCGCGACGGGCTGGCGAATGCCGGCCCTAGGCACGGAGAGTCAAACGTACCCACGGGATAAGGTCTGCATCGACGCCCTCAAGCCTCTCTTTAATCTCAGCATTCGCGCAGTCGCCTCACGACCAACGACGCTACCAGACCATGCCCGGCGGTACGCGAGGGCAAGGTGATCCATCGAGTTGTGTTGGGTATGGCCGATAGTAGACGCGCCGCCAAGTACCATCATCCTTCCGCTCGCAATACTTATACCAGAAGGCGACCTGTTTCTCGGTCCACGTCTGCGCATCCACCCAGTAGAAATCGAAGATAAAGCTATTGTCAGGGAGGCTTCCGGCGGCGAGGTGTCCGGCCGTCCACCAGGTAAAGCCATGGATGCGGTGCGAGAAGTAGTCCTGCCCTTGATGGCCGAGATCCTCGAAGTCCTCCTTGTTACATGCATCCACGGCGGGGATTAGTTCCCTCTCGACGTCCTCAAGAGGGCGGAAATGGTCTTTGGTTCCAAACAGCGGGAAGTAGTTAATGGGGTTCGCAGGGTTCGTGAATAGCTGGTGATCGAAACGCACCCAGTCAAAAGTCGGCCACCCCTCGAAGTCGCTGTGGCCGAGTGGGACCAGGGATCCTAGGTACCGTAACCTGGCTAGTTCCTGGCGATCTTCACCACGCCGCTCGCGACCGTACATGCCCTTGTACCAAGAGTCATCTGGATTGTTCAACCGGCCCGCAAGATAGTCCATTCGGGCGCCGGGGCCCGCCGATAAATAGTGAGCTCTCCCGTCAAGCCACAGGCCAAGCGCATCAACGGACTGCGTGGGCGCGTCACGCAAATAGCCATAGGCCTGCATTCCATCCATATACTGGACGCCTGCCTCGGTGGTGACAATTCGCGCCAGCGGCTGTCCGTTGTGCGCGGCATCCTGAAGCGTACCGATGCCGGTCGCGTTCGGATCTCGCTGCATGAACCGTCCGAGCTTGGGATTGTATTCGGCCAGAGCGGAGGGCGCCAGGCTTGAGAGGGCGAATGTGGCGAGCGTTATTGCGAAGAGTCGGTAGCGTTGCGTGGCGAGCATAGTAGTCCTCGGATCGTAGTAGGGCTCCGTCGAGGAGCATTATTCATCCTGACACCTTGTCCGGGCCCGCTGGACGAGTCTGAAGTCTTGGAATCGTAGCCCCAGTCGCCGTTCATGTCCGTGTAGGTACGCACGCAGACGTTGTCACCTGCTGGCGCTGCTCCCAAGAGGAGCGCCATGGACTACCCTGGCGCCTTCTCTGACTCCGTCCTTCGCTTGCTAAGAGTATACCGGCACGAGGGGTCGATCTTGTGCCCTTCCTCTATTTCGATTCGATACGTCGCCACCACCACGTCACTCCATGTTCGGCACTCTTCCAGTGTTTCGCGGTAACGGAAGACATCGACGCCCTCCGAAAGTAGGGCATCGGCGACTCCTGAGTTAGGATGGCTAGCGAGCCCAGCAAGTTCGGCGCCGAACCTATCGGCGCACCTCAGTTTATCGGGTGGAACTTCATAGAAACTCGCCCAGGCGCGCCAGATACGACAAGCGCTCTCCGTACCCACAAGACCATCTCGGTCCCAATCTTCCCATTGACTTTCTACTGGGATATCGTGGCGCGACGAAATTGCGCCGGCCGCCGCGTCGTAGCGGCGATTGGCGCTGAAGTGTCCATACAGGACGGCTGCGAACACGACTGACAGGATCGCGCTAATCCATATGCCACCTAGTGCTGCACAGATACACAGAAACAACAGGCAACCGGCGACGACAACATAGCCTTGACGGTCTCTCGCGGGCTTCGTGTCCTTCATTATAGGCCAGCTCCCGGGAAGCACTCCCCTTGCGCGTGCCCTACTTCTTCTGCTGTGCGTCGTATGTCAACCGAGACAGCGAGAACGCGCGGCGTGTCGAATGGAGTCCGCCAGTCGCACACTTGCGCGCTCAGCACGAGAGCTACAACGGGAGTCGCCGCCCGTCTGGCGCACGCTGCGACTCATTGGCGAGACGCAGTACCGCCCATCACGAGCACTCACGAATGCACATCAGTTCCATATACAACGCATGTCCACCCGCAAAAACGATTCCCCACGCACCAGCCGACTTCGCGGCGCTCACCGCCGACCGCACCGGGCGGAACCTCATCTTTTCAGAATGTGTCACCATATACTCTAGTCCCTCTTTTCTACCAAGCGTCAAGCCAGCTTTTGTCGCGTAGTAGTCAACCAGGGTAGTCTTTTCGTTCCCTGGCCATGAGATCTGCCATGGAGGCTTAGCTACAGGGATCTGCCCGGTACCTCCCCATCCAATGCCCCACGCCCCGGACTTCCAACCGAATTTCCCGGTTTGTCTCTCAACGCACTGCAGGAAACAGCCCTGAGCTTGTGCCGGCCACATGCTGCGCCACAGTATCTTCCACGGGACTTTAGGTGGCGCTGTGAATCCCGGGGGCACTCCAATAGAACTTGTGCAATCCTGATGCGGGGCCATTCCATCCGTGCCAGACGTTTTGCACCCGACATCCTTCAAGTTCCGCTTAAAGGAGGGAACATAAACCCAACTGTACCTGGTAAAGGAGTAATCCTCGCGACCCCAGGAGGAGGGGTTGCGCGCGTGCGTAGTCTTGCTACAGCACGTCCAGTTCTTACCTGAAGAGTCAAGACGAGCGACGGGGTTGCCTCCGACATACTGGTATAGATTCGGACCGTCCTGATAGCCGGCTTGGGCAAGGGCGGTGACTTTAGCCGCTGTTTCGCTCGCATCCCGCTGCATGAACCTGCCGAGCTTGGGATTGTATGCACGTGCCCGGTTGTGGTAAAGGTTCGTGTCCGGGTCGTAGGCTAGCAGCCCGTTGAAGATCACAGGTTTACGCAGCGCGGTTTGCCGTTGCTGTGTTCGCCGCGCGAAGGCGTGCTGACCACAGCCATGTGAACTCGGTGGCGGTCCATTCCGCCAGAACGCGCCAGGTGTCTCGCACGGA
>JAJDDX010000102.1 GCA_029260055.1 Phycisphaerae bacterium | reverse complement strand
CCCGTCCCCGTATTGAGCGCCCGCCGAGAACGCCGCGTCCAAGCTCCCGGACTGGCCGTTCCTTCCGAGTGCCACGGCCATGGCGACTCCCGTCTCGTTCGGGTCCCTTTGCATGAACCTTCCGAGCTTGGGATTGTATTCTCGTGCCCGGTTGTGGTAAAGGTTCGTGTCCGGGTCGTAGGCCAGGCCCTGGTGCAGAGTCCGGTTCGTCAGCGTCGTGGCGGGCACGGGTACGCCGTCTCCGAGATCGGCCTCGACGAGTTCGCCGTAGGGCTCGTAGCGGTACTGCTCGACGACGGTGCCGGCTGCGCTGGTCAGGCCGGTGACGTTGTAGTTGGCGTCCTGAAGAACATAGCGCAGCGCGGCGCCGGCGCCCTGGTACTGCGCCACCTGCTCGTCGACGTAGTCCAGGCCCCAGACGAACTGATCCACGAGTGCGTCCGCGCCGTCGCGGTGCTCGATCAGCCGACTGCCGTCGTAGTAATAGTAGTCGGTCGTGGGCGTGGTCGAGACGACTTCCTCACCGACGGCCTTGTTGACACGGCGGCCGAGGGCGTCGTAGCCGTATTTGGCGAGCGTGGCTGTCGAACCGGGCGGGCCTTGCTTGACCTCGACGATCCGGTTCCAGGCGTCGTACGTGCACTTCTGCGTGCCAACGAAGGTCACGTTGCCCGAGTAGTTGTTCATGGATCGATCTTACTGCCTTCTTCCGTCTCAATTCGATGTGTCGCTACAACCACGTCGCCCCATGTTTCGCAGGCTGCTAGTAACTCACCGTAGGTGTAGATGTTGACGCCGCGCATCTCCAGTGTATCCACGATAGCCGTGTCCGGATAACTGAAGAGGCCAGCGAGTTCAACATCAAGTCTATCGGCACACTTTAGTCTATCCGCTGGTACCCCGTAGTACCCCGCCAGAGTGCGCCAGATACGAACGGCCGTTTCCGTGTCGACGAGTGCTTGTTGATGGCAAGCCCGCCATTGGCCTTCTATCGGGATCGGCGGGCGCGCAGCAAGGGCGCGGACAGCCTCTTTGCGTGAACGGTCAAGAGGAACGTATTGACGTAGTAACAACCCAAGAACGATTAAGAGCAGTAGAACAGTCCAGATGGGGCCCATCGCTATGCAGACGCAAAGTGCCAGCACATAGCTGGCCGCGGCGATATAGGATCGCAGCTCACTTGCAGGCTTCGTATTCCTCATCGCGGAGCAACTCTCGGAGGAAAGCTGCCTCCATAGATACATGGGCACTTCGATTGCGGAGATTCCGCGTATCTAGAGCTTAGAAGAAGCAGATAGGCGAGAACCAGCCCCGCGAGTCCCGACCTATTCCGTCCGGAGCGAACCCTCAGGCAGTAATTTGCATCATCCATTCTACTGCATGCGCTAGTTGTCCATCAGAGGGAACTCCCTCTCCTGGGCGCAGTCCATAAGACAAGTGAGCTCCGACCAAGCCGCGTGGCCACCAGCAAGAATCACCGTCCAAGTAACGGCTGAGGCAGCCTTCGCCGCTCGTGCGCCCTTGAAACCCAATTGAGTCTTGTTGCAGAAGTTAGCCGTCTCCTGCATTCCGCTTTGGCCGTTAATCATGAATCCGGTTTTGCAGGCAAGGCGATTAAGCCAGGTAGTGTTAAGATCCATTCTCGGGGTCATCCAGGGAGGTTTGGTAGTTCCGCGCTTCCCGGCGCCCATGAGTCCGACTCCCCACGCTATAGACTTCGAGCCAAAAGGCCCGGTACGTCTTTCAACGCACCTAGCATAACAGCCCTGGGCTTCGCTGGGCCACATGCTTAGCCACGTTCTCCACCAACCACCACCGGGTGGCGCTGCGATGCCCGGTGGCATCCTCGTAGCGGCATGCTGTGTGCACCTCACATGCGCGACCATTCTATGCATCCCGGACGCTTTGCACCCGGCGTCCTTCAGTCTACGATTATTAGAGGGAACGTAGAGCCAGCTATATGAATGGAACGTGGAAAAGTGTCGACCCGCAAAGGGAGAATGGTACGATTCTGTCGATTTGTGACAGCATGTCCAGTTCTTTCCGGAAGAGTCCAGGTGAACAACCGGATTGCCTCCGGCATACTGGTAGAGATTTGGGCCATCCTGATAGCCGGCTTGGGCAAGCGCGGTGACCTTAGCCGCTGCAGTCTCGTTTGAATCCCGCTGCATGAACCGTCCGAGCTTGGGATTGTATTCAGCCAAGACGGAGGGGGCCAGGCTTGAGAGGGCGAATGCGGCGACCGTTATTGCGAAGATTCGATGGCGTTGCGTGGCGAGCATAGTAGTCCTCCGGTTGCAGCACGGCTCCGCCGAGGAGCATAATGCATCCTGACACCTTTTGCGGGCCTTTTCCGGGCCGTGCCCGGCGTCACCGTTCAGGCGGGGGGGCTACGGTGCTTGCTGGGCGGCCGATGCGTCCATAGCCAGACGCAACAGCCCAACCCCATCCTGCTCGCTTCCGCAAAAACGACTCCATGTCCGGCCATCATGGTGTTGCGGCATACTTGGTTCCCTGGTCATGTCCAGTATGCCCTTGGCCTTCTTCTTTTCGTCGTACACCTGCTGTTCAGTGACATTCGTGCCTTTCTGGTGGTCGCCTCGCACAATTCGGCCGGGTCCGTTATGCGCCTTGCAGGCATCAGAGCACCACTGACCCCAATAGTATCCAACCAGGTCGTGGACGCCATCGGGCGTGGCGTTCCTTGGAAAACTTCCGACGGGAGCGAGGTTGATCGGGCGGTCTGCGTCGTAGGGTTGGTAGATCCACCGGTTGCCGTATCCGTCGTAGAAAGGTACCGGCTCCATCGTGAGTCGGGCACTTCTGATCGTCCGTTTGATGTCAGGAGCTTCTTTCCCCCAGGGCCACGCACGGAGTTCGGAGCCGCGAGCGGCGAATTCCCACTCTTCCTGGGTCGGCAGGCGAAGCGGTAGTTTTGTCTTTTCTGCAAGCCATGCGGTGTAGGCCGTTGCTCCTTTCCATGTGACGCCATGAACGGGAGATCGTGCCGCCTTGTCTCGCGGTCGGTAGGAGCCAGCGGGAGCCAGGTCGACGTTCCCTCGCCAGTCTTTCGGGAAACATCGGATATAGCCGTCGTCGCCGCGCTCGTTGAGAAACTCGCAAAACTCCTCGACCGTAACGAGAAACCTCGCCAAATAGAAGCCATCTACTCGGATCTTCTGTTGGGGTTTCTCTTCCTCGTGGTATTCGTAAGCGGATCGATCCGTGATCGGGCTCCCGAACAGGAAATCCCCACCCTCGATGAGAACCATATCGGGGATCACGCTTCGTATACGAAGAGTGCTGGTCGCTTGTGTGCCTGGAGGTCTTCCCTGCGTTACTTCATCGCTACACGAGATGAGGAAGGCCGCCATCACTAGAAGGGCGAATACGGACGCGCTGATCGCTCCTCGCCCAGGGACACCTCGTCTCGGTCGTCCTTGGATCGTCTTGTGATCTAGTGCGGGCCGTCCGTGGCCGGTCGTCCTTGCGAAGTCCATCAACGGTTCCCCAGTTTCGAGATTAGATGCAGCGGTGCACACGCAGGACCCACACCACAACTCCTATTCGAGATCCTCGCGGTCCGCCCACAATACGCGGGCCTATCATCGCGGCGGCTGATGACCTTCCTTCCCCCAATCAGGCGGGAAGGCCTCTCCACCGGGCGGCGACCAGGGGCCAGGAGAAGTCGGGTGGAACGGCCCAAACGGCCTACTTGTCCCGGGACCCTCCAAGAGCGGAGGTTTAGTGTTTCCGCCCATCTTCTTCTTACAGCAGGCTTTGCAGTCAGTATTCGGTCCGCCCTTTATCGCGCACTGACGGCCAAGTTCGTTATCCCACCAATCGGACGCCTGCCAAGCGCTCTCGCACTCGGCAGGTACGCCCTTGGTCTTGCAGGTGTAAACCTGCTGCAGTTCCGTGGCTATACCCACGATCTCGGATACAGGCCTACCGCCACAGGCCGGCGTCTTCATGATTGCACAGTGTATAACGCAATGATACCAAGCCCAAGACCGCACGCCGAGTACACTGCTCACGATGGTGTGGTCTTGCGTTCTCAGATTGAACCACGGTGACAGCTCCGCTCCGATCGCCTCCATGCAAGGCATATTCATCGGCTCGGCCCAACGCACGATCGCTTTCTGGATAGGACTCAGTAGCCCCGTATCTTCTTCGGGCTCGACCCATGGGACGAAGTCGGCAGGCTCCGGCATTAGCCCGGCAGGATCCACGCGGTTTATCACGCCACTCATGAGGTATTCATAGGAGTTGGCACGGCCCGACGTGTTGACGCCAAGCGACGCCGCCAAGTTGGTCCGCTGTGCGTTCCGTGCAAGTGCTAACGCCATAGCGACGCCCGTCTCGTTCGGGTCCCTCTGCATGAACCGTCCGAGCTTGGGATTGTATTCA
>JAJDDX010000101.1 GCA_029260055.1 Phycisphaerae bacterium | reverse complement strand
GTCCTGATCGCAGTAGTCGGCGCCGCCGCACAGGGTGCCGGACGGAGCCATGGGCTGGATACAAAGGAAGGTGCCCGGATCACATATGTCATCGGTGCAGGCGTTGCCGTCGCTGCAGTCGAGATCGCACACACACGGATCGCCCACGTCGGCCACGCCGCCGAGCGGCGCGTCATAGCCGCGCACGCGATCATCGAACACGTCGACGACGGCGTCGACCGGCGCGCGGGCCGAGATGTAGGCGTGAATGAATCCGGCCTGTATCGGGGCCGGGCTCTCCGGTACCGATGCCGCAGTGCTTGTGACGGCGCCCCGGTCAGAGCTGATGACCTGAGAATCACGCGGCGGGTCTGCCCGACTCACGGTTTCGGCTCGGGTGAGGGCGAAGGCTCCCACTGCCAT
This sequence comes from Phycisphaerae bacterium, assembly GCA_029260055.1. Taxonomy (GTDB): domain Bacteria; phylum Planctomycetota; class Phycisphaerae; order UBA1845; family UBA1845; genus JADFOB01. The sequence continues at coordinate 7,379 of JAJDDX010000101.1, read as the reverse complement.
CAGAGGAAGCACAAGTACACCGAGTTTCGCGGTACGCCTTGACACGACTCGCCTCCTTGGTTGAGCGGACGGACTATGAATCTCCAGTCTGCCTTCTGAGCATTCGAGCCGCATGGCGACAGACACGCTGATCACAGATGTGCGGCGGTGGTTCCGTTCCGGCAACTACATGGAATGCTAGCGGCGAGTCACGCGCCCCGCATCGGGGGGAACCCTGACTGCACGTGTCCCTCACGAGAACCTTATCCGCCCCGAAACCGGCCTGCTTGAAACGACGGCTTGCGCGGTCAAGCCCATTTCAAGTCCACCTGCGCGCCGGCAACCGGGTCGTCGCTCATCCATCGCCTGAAACAACACGTAGCGGCAGGCGTACCAGGTTCCCGAGGATCCAACTCCGCGCGCAGATCGATTCAGATGGGCGGGTTGAGCTCCCACAGATCCGGACGTGCGGAATCCCCGCATCCGGCTCCTCGGTTCACGGCTTCGCTACGCGTCAGAGTGAGTGGACAATCCTCGGGGGCGGTAATGGCATTCGCTTCAACATCTCCTCATAGCGAGGCCACGGAATATACGCTTTGCGAGAGCGACGGCTGAGCCGCTCTCGCCAGATGCGTCGGACTTCCCAGAAGAAGCTGTTGAGACTGCCACAATTCCCGATGATCCCATAGTAGGCGTAATGCCCTCGAATCTTCTGGCACAACACCTGGTGTTGCCACTCAATTGGCATGTGTTGGTGCTGCCGACACCACTGACGCATCGACCGTAACGTTCGGCTCAGACGGTTCGGGACCGTCTTACGCTTCACGACCCAGTAGCTGCGACGGGACCGACACCAGTAGTGGCGGAATCCCGGAAAGTCGAACACACCCGTCATCCGACGAGCTTGACGACTCGATGCCGCTCGCGGCGGACGCTCAAACGCCACCTTGCGGGTCTTCACAGGGTGCAGATTAAGTCCATACCGGCCAAACCGCTTGGGCAAGACCGCCATGACTCGTTCTGCATCCCGCTGGTGCTTGAAGCACAAAACCGCGTCGTCCGCATAGCGTACTATGCTCGACGCCCCACGGATCCGCGGGCGCACCTCGCGTTCGAACCACTCGTCCAGCATATGATGGAGATACACGTTCGCCAGCAGTGGCGAAATCACCCCGCCTTGGGGAGTTCCCGCCGTAGTTCGGCGCCGGTGACCGCCTTCCATCACGCCCGCTTTGAGCCACTTGTCGATGAGCCTGCTTAGCACGCCATCTCGTATCCGTCGACGAAGGAACGTTCGAAGATGACCGTGGTCCAGAGTGTCGAAGAAACTCCGGATATCCAGTTCCACGACCCAGCAGCCTTTCATCGCCATCACCTGCTCACGAAGAGAACATAGTGCCTGATGCGCAGATCGGCCTGGACGAAATCCGTACGAACATGGATGGAATTCCTGCTCGTACACCGATTCCAACACCATCGTCACCGCACGCTGGAGCACTTTGTCCTCAAACGTCGGAATCCCGATCGGACGACGTGCGTCGCCCCGACCCTTGGGAATGTAGACCCGACGCACGGACGGGGCTTTGTAGGTGCCGTCCTTGGCTCGATTCAGCAAGGACCGAAGGTTGACGTGCAGGTCTTCGGCATACATCTGAGCTGTTTGCCCATCAACACCAGGCGACCCGTCACGTCGAGTTTGCGTGTACGCCTCCCGCAACCACGCCTCATCGATATGGTGTGCAAGCGATGTGAAAGCTCTCTCCGGACACTCCTTCGCCAGAGTCGCTATCCGTTCTCGTTTCGTTGACACGCTGTCAAGTTTCTGAGCACTTGGCATGTTTCCCTCGAACGGGTCCGTGATCCGACATCCGCTTCCCGTCCGACCGCACTTCGTTGCCTTCGTTTGGCCGTACCACGCCCGCGACATGCGTTTCGTGCCTCCCGCCGGACGACGACGCCCATCCGACAGGCCAGGGGTTTTCGGTGCCGGTTGCCCCTTCCGGCTCTTGGGGTGGAGGAAACGGGGCCTCCCAGGTTCCTGGGGGTACCCCTGTGACCATGCCCTGCCCGCGGACCCCGGTGGAATCGCACGCACCAAGCCATTTACGGTGCGGCGATGCTGCCTTCCGGATCATCCACGCCGTCGGCTTCCACGACGATAAACTTTCGAGGCTCTGTCACACGGCCTGGATCACTCGCTGTCTACGCTTCGCAGCACGGGTTACCCCAGTGCCACGCAAGACTCGCTTCCGGCTGCTGGCCAAGCTCTACCGGGCAGCCCACCTCGGACTGCTGGGTCCCCTTCGAAAGGTTTCAACCGTCTATCTCATGCGGTTTCCCCCCTTCCCAAGCTTCGCCTGGCGCAAGGATGAGGTTTTCGCGAAGGGCGGGCGTTCTCAGGAACTTGAGCGGGCGGGCCGTCCCATGAAGACGAGCGTCGCAACCACGAGCAGAAGCAGACACAGCATGAGCAGCCCCCACGTTGAACCGACTGGGATGGCGGCTCCTCCGCCACAATCCGCCGAACAGCTTCCTACGCTCTCACCGCCATTGCAGCACCCGTCACCGCACGACGATCCACAATCCTGCCAACAACTGCACGTACTCTCGCCCGGTTCGCAGCTCCCGTTACCGCAACACGATCCCGCGCAATCCTGTGGGCAACTGCACGAGGTCTCCCCGCTCTGACAAGAACCGTCGCCGCAGCACGGGCCGGGGCAATCGCCGGGACAGCTGCAGCTATCCTCGCCTAGACCGCAGTTGCCATCGCCGCAAGCCGGACCGCACCATTCCAGGTAGATCATGAGCTCGCCTAGGCAGGCCGATGGATTGTTGTGGCAGGCGGTGACTCCGTTCCCGTGCCACCAGCTCCGGTCTACGTCGTTGTCCGTATCGACGCCGACTCGGAGGTTGTTGTAGTTGTAATGCTGGCTGCCTCCGCCTTCTCGGATATAGAGCGTGTTCGCTCCGGCCTGCAGCCAGCCCGTGGGGATGTCGAGCGCGAACCACTGATAGATGTCCTCTCGGTTGTCGAGCTCAGCACCGACGTCAAACCAGACTCGCTGGTCCATGTTTCCGTTGACCCGGAGGTAATAGTCCTGCTGCGTGACGAAGTCGTGGCCGGGAAAATTGTATGGCTGTCCGTATACCCAAACTTGGGCGACACTCCCGGGCGGCGGGATAGCGCCTAGGAGCACGGTCTTTTCGAGATAGTCGTCGCTGTAATCAATGGTGGCGGCGGAGTCCCTTGTGCCGTCGTCGTCGCGGGCGCTCGAGCACGCCGCAGAGGTGGCGGACACGTCGAGCCGCATGATCCCCGGTTCACTGAGTAGGAGCGGGGTCTCCGCGACCGCGTAGCCGCCAACCTCGATCGTCACCGTTCGATTGGCTTCAGGCCCATCCAAAAGAACGGCACCCGGCCTGAGCAGGCTACCGATCGAATGATCCACGGGGATGCGTATTGAATAATACGCGATCCCGGCCTCGCTGGTGAATGCTCCGGCAGTCGTCTGGCCGTTGACGGTAGCTTCGACAGTGCCGGACGAGACGAAGGCGCCGTCTAGCCGCGCGCTACCGTACAGCACGATGTCGGGTAACGGCGCGGCAGCGGCACTCGCGCCGAGTGCCAGGCAAGAGAGGACGGCTACGTACTTTACCACGACCTGTCTCCGTTACTTGAAATCGACCTCGACGTTGTACAGCCAAACGCCGCGTTCCCTGAGGAACTCCTTCGCCTGCAGGTCGTTGTGCGGATCGTGATAATAGAAGTCGGAATAGCAGAACGACGAGGCACCGACAGCGGCGGTCACAAGATCGACGTAGACGAAAACGGTATACTCCTGTCCCGTCCTGAGCGTCACGTTGTCGATATCGAGAGTGCCCTTCTCGAAGACCAAGACATCCGCGGTCAGACTATCGAGGGCGATCGATGCCACCAGCAACGGTGCGCAGGTGGGGCCGCAAAGTTCTCCAGCGAGAGCTACCGTACCCTGCTGGAGGATGTGCTGCCACAGTGCCCCGGAGTCGACATCGAGCAGCGGCGGATCAGTAGAGACGATCGGATAGTTCATGTTGTAGGGGGTCGACGAATCCACCGGCCCCTGAAAGACCCCTGCCACGGATTTGAGGCTCCAGTACGCCGAACCCGTCAACGGATGATAAAGAGAGTCTATCAGGCCGAGGATTTGGAGGTCCGTCGATATATCCGCCAAGGTCGCATCCCCCTCGGGTCCGCCTACGCGGAACGTCGTGTAACGGGCGACACGAATGCTGGAACGATCCTGGAAGTCGCAGTTGTAGTACGGGACACCCCACCATGTGTCCCACGAGCAACCCTCGCGAACATCCGAATAGCACCAGGCGAGCCCGCGGGCGCCGGCTTGACCCCAGTCGGCAGCGGTCTCGGCTCTATCGACGAACACGCCGTCGTCCGTGATCTCGATGTAATAGGGCCTGGGGCGGACGTTGATGCGCCGGGTGAACTCGTTGTTCGCCTCCAGGGATTCACTGACCGCATCACCCGGGTCGACGACGGCGACGATTTGGTATCGGCCTTCCTCGTCGGGTGTCCACGACACGGACACGGTGCTCGTCGCACCGGCATCGATCGTCGTCCCGCTCGCGGTCCCGATCTCCGTCTGTGTGGCGCCCTGTTGCCGGTAGAACGTCGTGTCAAACGTCGCCTGGGTATCGCCGGCGTTGACGACACTCGCTTCGAGGCGAGATTCTTGATTGACCATCGGGTTGCGGGGTTCCGACCCCAACTGGACGGGCATCAAGTCCGGGCCCGTGTCGCGAATCAACACGCCGCGCAGCTCGAGGTCGTTGTTCTCGTCCCACACTTCGGCCAGCGAATCTCCCGGGTCGGCCCGCGCGACTACGATGAACTCCCCGGGCGGAGGCGCGCTCCAGGTTGCCGTTACGCTGACCTCCTGGCCCATCGGTATACCGCCCCCCACGGCGGCGGAGCCAAAAGAGGTCAGGTCGGCATCGGTCCAGGGGTCCGCCTGCGTATAGTAGAAACCGACGGTGAACGGATCAGCATCCGCCTCACGGTCGCTGTTGTAGATGTCGGCGGTAAACTGAGGGCTTGACCCGACGTTCGGATAGTCTTGATCGACGCGAATCCCGGTTGGCCAGACGTCGGGCAACAGATCGCGGACACTCAGATCTGGAAGCGTCAACTGCACGTCTCTCGGCGGTTCTTCCTCGGTGTACTCGACGAGGATTTCGACGACATGCGTGCCGGCCGCAACGTTCTGTAACGTGTTGTGGGTATGGTCCATCCACCCGCTGGGGATATCCGGGATGATGGTCTGCGCGCCTTGCGACCATTGCCCGCCGCCGGCGTCGCTCGTGTCGTCGTAGGTCGCTTTGACGTTGGTAGCCTCAGACGCGCCCTCGTTCGCAACGGAGACCGCGACCCGCACGGCATCTCCGACCCTCGGACCCCTCGGCGTGTTCCAGCAACAGTAGGACGGCTCATCGAGTGTCAATTCAGGGGGATCAGAGACGTAACGGTTCCAATAGATGGCGTTGTTGCGTTCGTCGCTCTCTTGCAGTTCCGACGCCGGGTCGATCTGAACAACGAAGCGGTAGTCTCCGGGCCCGCTGGTGTAGCTGCTCAGTGCGACGGTGCGGGCGAGCGTTCGTGTTTCGTTGACCGTCAGGACGCTTCCCCCCCCGGGCCCAAATCTGATGTCTTCGGACCACAGCGTGCTCTCGTTGTCGTCTTCGAGGCGAAACTGAACCGCGAATCCGTCAGCGTCCGCATCGCCGCCGTTGATCACGTCGATGGTCAGAGTCACCGTCGAATCGGTGAAGGGGTAAGCTGGAGAAAAAGACAGCCCCCCGGTCAGGTCGGGGTCCGGCATCCGGATGTAGATCTGTTCCGTTCGCCGGTTGTTGCGTTCGTTCAGTTCGGGGATCAAGCCAACGGGGCTGCCCTCGTCGGCGACCGCCATGACCACCGTCCGGTAGGAGAATCCACCGGGCACCGAGATCGAGTAGAGTGTACGATCGCCCGCCGCAATAATCGTTGAAGTATCTTGGCCGATGAACTCATAGTCGCCACCACTTCCGGAGACCCGTTTGTAGAAGTTCGTGGCGACGTTGGCGGCAGGTTGATAGCCCTGATTCCCGACCCAGGCATACAAGGTCAAGGACTCGTGTTCCAACGGCCCGCCTGCAGCCTCCCTCGAGTTCCAAATGTCTTCAACGACCAAGTCGGCCCGTGTCCGAAGCGAGTGATAGACGACCGAATCGAAGAACCACTCGACCGGCGTGTCGCGGATAACCCAGTAACCCACCCCGGGATCGATGTCTGTGATCGGATCAGGACCAGGAGGAACGCCCGGCACAAACGAGGTCCAGTCGCCGGCGTCAAACCTGAAAACACCGCTGAGTCCGTCGGCGACTCCGTCGAAAACCGTCTCGGGGGCTCGGGGTGCCAGGCCGTTGTCGCCAATCAGGTTCCATCCCGGCTCCGTTTGGAGTTCCAGTGAATCGAGTGGTTCCCCGGATATCTCCAGGATCGCCGGTGCATCCATCAGCAGGGCGAGCGCCTGGCCCGGCGCGACGGAGCTCAGCGTGTTCAAAAACGACGGCGCGGACGGTGCGTACGTTTGCCAAGTGCGCGTGGCGGCATCATACGCAGACGCCTCCCGAAGCGCTGAGCCGAGCGGCCCGAAGAAGGACGCGACATCCGTGTCGGCGGTAGCTACGGAGACCGAGACCAGATTCAATCCCGTATTCAACTGGATAGTCACACTCCCCGTTTGGTATTCCGCGGGGCCGGCCAAGGCAAGGGAGGACGTAGCGTGGGCCGCAACAAGCAGACCGATCGGCAAGAGCAGCGCCGCCGAATACCTGCCCGCAGGTCGCCGCGGCCCAGGTGAAGTATTGGGCGCCGATCTGGCGGAGCCGGGTCCTCTTTGCATTGCCTTGGCCTCTCTGCGGTGAGAGTCGGCTACGACCTCACACGGTATCTTGATCGTCATTCCAAACGACGGTCGCGGCCCAGCGATTTGTTCGGGAAGCATCCTACCTACTCACGTTGATAGCGCCAAGCGAAAACCACAGATGTCCCTACAGTAGATGGCGTGCGTTCAGACCTCCGCGCGTTCGCGCCTCTGAAACACCTCGTGCCCGAACGACTTTCCCAACACAGACTGGACGTCTCCTAATGCCGGGAGACCCCAGCCTCAAGCATACCACTGAGTACGCCGTACTTATTGTCAGTAAAGCACTTACGGTGTGCTGGTGTGTTGGTCGAGCGATTCTTGCGCCGTCCAGGATCGGACATAATGCCTTCCCGCGTAAGCTGTTATGACGGCCTCCGGCAATCCCTGGAGGCAATATGGCCAAGCAAGCAGAACCGTTCAAAACGCCGCTACCGCGTG
>JAJDDX010000011.1 GCA_029260055.1 Phycisphaerae bacterium | reverse complement strand
CACCGTCGCGACCCCGTCGAAGTGCCCGGGGCGCCCGGCTCCGCAGAGCCCCTCCGACACGCCGGCGACATGCACGGTCGTCAAGTCGGTCCCGGGGTACATGGTCGCCACGTCGGGGGCGAAGACGATGCTCACCCCAGCCGAGCGGCACGCGGCGAGGTCGTCGTCGAGGGGACGTGGGTATTCCGTGAAATCCTCAGTCGGGCCGAATTGAGTCGGGTTGACGAAGATCGTCACAGCGACCGCGTCGCAGCGATTCTTGGCGGCCTCCATAAGAGACAGGTGCCCGGCGTGCAGGGCGCCCATTGTCGGGACGAGCCCGACCGTGCGGCCGTCGCGCTGCGCCTGCCGGACGGCGCGGCGGCATGCCTCGGTTTCCGAATACAGGTCCATGGCCACACTCCGGCGTTCGAGGTTCGGGTCAAGCCGTTCGCCATCTGTCTCCCGGCCGGGTAATGTACGCACGCCTGTGCAATCTGCAAAACCGTGACGCGCGGACGGTTACTCGGGCGGCAACTCGGGCGAATTGTGCAGGCCGGATTATCGCTCGCAAGTTCCGGGCAGAACCGGGAAAACCGGCAGTCTCAGTCGATGCCTCGGTGCGCGGTCCAATAATCGGACCCGGGGCATCACACGAGTGCCGACATCCCGTCCGCGGGTCTCGATTCAGTCCCCGGGCCCCGTGATGTCTCTAACGGACCGGCCGCGGTCGTGTCTATCTGATTTGGCGGAGACCACTTGGACGCCGAAACGAGCCAACTCGAGTCGATGGAAGCGGATGTCGTCGTCCGAGCACAGGCGGGGGATGCGCGAGCGTTCGAACAGCTCGTGCGGGATTACCATCGGCGGGCGATTTCGCTGGGCTATCGCTTGCTCGGGAACTCGGAGGACGCTCAGGACGTGGCTCAGGAGGCCTTCGTCAGAGCCTACAAGAGCCTGGCTCAGCTCGACGATCCGGCACGCTTCGGCGGCTGGTTCATGCGGATCGTCAGCAATCTGGCGCTGAACTTCCGCCGGGCTCGCAAGACGCGATCGGCTGTGTCGCTGGACGATATGTCGGCGTTCGGTGACGAGTTTCGCAATCCGGTCACCGGACAGCGGAAGGCCGCCAACACCGACGACGAATCGGCCGCGATGCCCAAAGAGCTGCACGCGGCCATCACGGACGCCATGGATGAGCTTCCCGAACAGCAAAGGCTTGCCTTGGTTTTGTTCAGCGTCGAAGGCATGCCGCAAAAGGAAGTGGCCGAGGTCCTCGAGTGCAGCATAGAGATGGTGAAATGGAACGTCTTCCAGGCCCGAAAGAAGATGCAGAAGGCGCTGACCGAGTTCTTGTAGGTACGTAGTCTGTCTGTACCGCCAAAGCGGCTCGACACGCCGCGCGGCCGACTTTTGAGATGATCCGATGACCGACCGGGGCTACAACCCAGACGATCCGGGATTCCTGGCAAGCCGCCGGCTTGACGAAGAGCTGCCCGCCGAGGCGCAAGCTCGGTTAGACGCTGCTCTTTCGGCATCGCCGGCGCTCCGGGAAGAAGCGGAACAGCTTCGCGCCGTCGACGATCTTGTGAAGCGATGGGGCGCTGGGTCCGAGGAGGTCGATTCCGAGCCGTTTGTGAAGAGTGTGGTAGGGGCGGTCGAGTCGCAGCATGACTCGGTCGAGCTTCGCCGGGTGGACAGCCTTCTCGCCGGCTGGCGTGACGAGGACCTCGGCATTGACTCGGACCGGTTCGTAGAAGGCGTCATGGGACGCGTAGCGCCGCGACGCCGGGCGCCAGGGCATCAGTGGATCATCCGACTCGGTGTGCCGCTCGCCGCGGCGGCCGCTGTCATGTTCGCGGTGACGACGACGCTTCAGCGCGGGTCGATTGACCAAGACCCGGGCTCGGTCAGTGTCGATTGGGGGACCGTCGCCGGCACCGTCGAGGTGGCGTTCGCCCGCTCGGCTGATCCCTCGCCCGCCGACGGGTTGGATAACGATGAGATTGGGTTTGTATCAGTGGGCGCCGGCCCCGCCTTGTTACTGGATGACGAGGCTCCGCCTTCGTAGTCGACTTGGATTGGTGCGGAAGAAACGAGCGTTGAAAGCTCCTTTAGTTGTGAGGAATCGGCGTGACAGCATTGTTGTTTAGTTGCCTCTGGTTGGTGGCTCCGGCGTTTGGCCCCGTCTCCGACACGCGCGAGCTGATCGAGCGGGCACTCGACGAGCCCACAACCATTACGCTCGAACAAGTGCCCCTGCGCGAGGCGATCGACCTGCTGACCCAGCAGACCGGCGTGCGCATCGAAATGGCTCCGGAGGTCATGGCGCTGGTGCCGCACGGCGGCGAGACCGTCGTGCAGCATGTCGCGATCGCCGACGTGCCGCTTCGCCAGGGTTTGACCCAGCTCTTCGCACCGCTCGGCATGAAGTTCGTCGTCGGCGCCAGTTCCCTTCAAGTCGTACCGCGCGACGCACTCCGGTGCCTCGGCCGTAAGCCGACCTGGGCCGAGTTGGACACCCTCGCGACCCTCGCGGCCACTGAGCCCGGCATCGACCCAGCCGCCCTGGCACGACTCAGTAAGCGCGTGCAGTTCACCATGGCCGCGCCGGACGGCTGGGAGATCCTGGCACAAGCCATTCAGGCTGTCGGTGCGGGGCCGGGTGACGAGACCCTCACCATCGCCTGTGAACGCATCGGCTGGGCGTGGTGTGTCTCCGGTGATCGGATCGTGATCACCTCGATGGCGGACCTGATCCGGAACCAACTGCAGCGACCGATCAGCCTCCGCATGAACAGCCGCGCATTGGTCGACGTGCTGCAAGAGGTAGGCGATAAGGCCTATGTGGCGGTCCGAGCCGAGCCGGGTGCGCTCGCGTCGCTTCCGATGCACATTCAGCGGAACTTCTCCCTCAACGCCGCCAACTCGCCGGCCGAGCGCGTCCTCGAGAAGATCGCCGCCTACACCGGGCTCGGCTACCTCATCGAGCCTGACGGCGTCCTCTTCTATCGAGTAGGTGAGAATGGCCGAGCGGCGACCGACGACGGACCAACGAAGAAGAACTTCGCGGCCGATCCCTACGTCGGCAAGATCGTCGTCCCGCTGGCGGACGGTACGTCCGTCGAGTGGCACATCAGGCGCAGCGAACTGCCGGAGGACCTTCGTTTGAAGCGGGAAGCCGATCTGAAGAAGGCATTCGACGCGCTGAGACGACAGGTCATCGAAGGCGAGTGACTAAGCAGTTCAATTAACCCAAGTGCATTGCCAACGTCGGTTTGATGGGTGGCATGGGCAAACTGTGGGGCGAGGCGCGCCGCGACTCTGTCTTAGCCCCGAAGGGGCGAAATAGCCACAGCCCAGGGCAACGCCCTGGGGAAAGGGTGTTCACCACCTCGCCGAGCCCTGAAAGGGCGTAATAAGAGATACCCTGGTGTTTGCAGCGGGTGCCCCATCCTTCGGGTACTCCCTAAGGGTGGGGGAACGACGGCATGCCGAGAAGGTACGGCACGTCGAGCAAGAAAACGTGCCGCCTCACTAGCGCACGATCTCGGCAAGGCGCGTTAGCCGCGTAAGCAGATCACCCAACTTATCCAGTGGGAAAACCGTAGCCGGGTCGCTCTTGGCGTTGTCCGGGTCGTCGTGAACTTCCGTAAAGACCGCGTCGGCGCCGGCTGCAACCGCCGCTGACGCCAGCGTCCCCACATGCTCACGCCGGCCGCCACTGAGCGTCCCCGCACCACCGGGCAACTGGCAGCTATGCGTGGCATCAAACACGACCGGGCTGAAGGCCTGCATCTCCGAGATCGCCGTCATGTCGTTCACAAGACGGTTATAGCCGAAGAAGGTGCCGCGCTCGGTCAGCAGGAAATTGCCGCACCCCGATTCGCTCAGCTTGCCCGCCACGTTGCTCATCTCAGCCGGCGACATGAACTGACCCTTCTTCACGTTCACGCACTTGCCGGTACCCGCAGCCGCCGCGAGCAGGTCGGTCTGACGGCATAGAAACGCCGGAATCTGGAGGCAGTCGAGCACCGCGCCGGCAGCAGCCGCCTGATCCGGAAGGTGGACGTCGGAAAGAACCGGCACCCCGATCTCCCGCCGCACCGCCTCCAGCACCGCCAGGCCTTCCTCCATGCCCGGCCCCCGGAAGCTGTTGATGCTCGAGCGGTTCGCCTTGTCGAAGCTGGCCTTGAAGATGAGCGGGATTTCGACTTTCCGGCAGATGCACGCAATGGCGTCCGCGAGTTGCAGCGTATGATCGCGCGATTCGATCACGCATGGGCCCGCAATGAGCGCAAGTGGCGTGTCGCGCCCGATCTTGATGTCACCGATTTGCGCCGAGTCGCATCTCATGAGTTCGTCTCACTGCCACAGGCGTTACTTTTGAAAGCCCGAGTGCGTCTGTGCCGTCGCATTGCTCAGCTTCACCGTACGGTATGGCCCCGCCCGGCGCCCGTCAACGTGCCGGCGGCTGCGCGCCCAAGCCCATCCGCCTGGCGCACTTGGGCCTTCGACCCCATTCACGAAGTCGCGCCACCCTCCGATAAACAAGTGCCGCCCTTGTTGCCGGCAGCTACGAAGGGTTTTGTAGGCGGCGGACCGGTTCGTTCGAGCCATGCTCGACGCGGCACGCGGCTTGCATCTGGCTTCTCGTGGAGTGGAAGCTGATGAACGCGATCCGGCAACACAAGACCTCGATCCCGACGCGCCCCGCGATATCACCCGCCCGACCGGGGCGTTCGCCAAACGGCGATGTTGGTGTCACGTGCCTGCCCGAAGCACACGTTCGACTACATACGCTTGTCCAGGAGGCCGAAACGCTCGGCGGAGACCTGATCGATCTTCGGCGATCGGACGATCGCGCAGTCGGTGTCACGCTCGCCGACGTCACGGGGCATGGCATGGAGGCCGCCCCGTACGCCGAGCGCGTGCGCGATGTGCTCGCCACGCTCGATGAATCCGACCGCAACGCGCCGGCATGGCTTCGCGCGCTCAACGATCGACTGTGTGCTCGCCTCGACGACGATCACCTCTGTGCCGCGATCAGCGCGAAGCTGCGTTGGTCCACGGTGACGGAGACGCTGGCGGTGTCGCTGGCGATAGCGGGCATGCCAACGCCCGTGTTGTATCGAGCGTCCGCGGACAGAGTCGAGCATGTCGGCGCACACGCGCTGCCGTTGGGCGTTGAGCCGCGGCAGATCCTACTTCCGGAACCGGCGACATGTACCTTGGGTCCGGGCGATCTGCTAGTCCTGGTCTCAGACGGCGTGACGGAAGCCGGCGACGTGTCCAGCGGCCTGTTCGGAACGACGCGCGTGGATCACATGGTCCGATCGCTCGCCCCAGCCGGTGGACGCGCCGTGTTGGAAGGTCTGGCGGCGGCCGTGCGACGGCGGCAACACGCCGGAACCACCCCGGACGATTTCACAATCGCCGTGATTGCTCTGACCGATCAGGCCACGCAAGCCACGGCCGCATAAGCACTTGGCGTACCGTAGCGGCACAACTACCCAGTCCTACAGCGCCCGCCAGCCTTTGACACATCCCGCCGTAGCCCGCATCATGTACTTCTGAAGTCGGCTCCTTCGGTACATCTTCGAGCTGGCGCGGCTTGATACCGTGTGACCGACTCCTGCCTTCAAACGGGATTGGATGCCATGGGTAAGAAGAAGCGAGCGGTGGTCCCACCCCTATACAAGACTCGCATCGCCGCCTGCCGTCGGGCCATGAAGAAAAGCCGCATCAGCGCCTTCCTCGTGTCGAGCCGGACGGACGGAAACTACTTGACCGGTTTTACCGGCGAGGACTCGGCGATTCTCATTACGCCGAAAGCCGTCAACGTCATCAGCGACGGCCGATTCGACGAAGCGATCAACCAAGAGTGCCCTTGGGTCACGCGATGGATGCGTAAGATCACGTTGAATCAGGAAATCGCGAGCGTCTGCAGGCAGTTGAAGATCAAGTCGCTCGCGGTTCAGCCCGGCATCATGACGCTGGCCTCGGTCGCGGAGTGGAAGAAACACAACAAGTCCATTCGCGTCGTCCACGCACCGCCGATTGTCGCACGGCTGAGGATCGTCAAGGACGACTCAGAACTGAAGGCCATCCGCAAGTCGATCCGCGTCGCGGAGGAGTCGTTCCTCGCCATGCGAGATTCCATCCGCATCGGCCAATCCGAAGTCGAGATGGCAGCCCGCCTCGAATACGAGATGCAGCGGCGCGGCTCAGCCGGCGTGGCATTCCCGTCGATCGTGGCCGAGGGGCCAAACGCCGCACTGCCGCACGCCTACCCCGGAAAACGCAAGGTCAAGAAGGGCAGTGCCATCCTCTTCGACTGGGGCGCCAAGCTCGACGGATACTGCAGCGATTTGACCCGACTCGTGTTCGTCGGTAGCATCCCGCGGAAAATCGGCGAGATCTATAACGTAACACTTGAAGCGCAACGGCGTGCGATCGTGGCGGTCAAGCCGGGTAAAAGGATGTGCGATGTCGACGCCGCCGCGCGGGACTACATCAAGGAGGCCGGCTACGGCGAAGCCTTCAACCACGGACTCGGGCACGGGTTCGGGTTGGATATACACGAGGCGCCGCGCGTCAGTTGGCAATCGAAGGACAAGCTCGAAGCCGGATCGGTCATCACAATTGAACCCGGGATCTACCTCGGGGGCATCGGTGGCGTCCGTATCGAAGATGACCTCTTGGTGACAGCCAAGGGGCACCGTGTGTTGACCCGGCTGGGCAAGTCACTGGAAGAGTCGGTCATCAAAGCCCGCTAGGCGGCGCGGTCGAACTTGGTTCGACGGGACGCACGTTTTGGAGTCACAGCCTTGCTCGACGTGGACAAGATAAGGCAACTCATCGAGATGATGGTTGCTAATGACCTGGTGGAGGTCTCGCTGCGCGACGGCGACGTAGAGGTCAATCTGCGGCGACCCAACGCCAACGCGCCCGTGACGACCGTGGTGACTGCCTCGAACCCCGCACCGGTGGCTCAGCCGATGCCGGTCGCCCAAGCGGCGCCCGCAGCCGCGCCGGCGACGCCGGAGCCGGCGCCCGCGGACGACGCCGATCTCGTCGAGATCACCTCGCCCATGGTGGGCACGTTCTACGCAGCCTCCGATCCGGAGTCGCCGCCGTTCGTGACTGTCGGAACCGAGGTGCATCCGGGCTCGGTGACCTGCATCCTCGAAGCCATGAAAGTGTTTAACGAGATCAAGGCCGAGATCGCCGGGCGAGTCGAAAGAGTCCTCGTCAAGAACGCGCAGCCCGTCGAATACGGGCAGCCGCTGTTCCTCGTGCGTCCGCAATGATGTCTTAGAAGGTGGCCGCTTGCCCGGCGGACGTAGTCACCGGACGCGGCGGGCAGGCGATGCGTAAGTAACCACCCCATGTTCAAGCGTATACTGATCGCCAACCGAGGAGAGATCGCCCTGCGAATTCTCCGCGCCGCCCACGAACTCGGCTCCGAGGTCGTCTGCGTCTTCTCGGAGGAGGACCGAAAGGCGTCCTACCTCGAACTAGCGGATAGAGCCATCTGCATCGGCGGACCCGCCCCGCGTGATAGCTACCTCAAGAGCGATCGCATCATCGCAGCCGCCGAAATCGTCGGCGCCGACGCGATCCACCCCGGCTACGGCTTCCTCGCCGAAAACGCCCAGTTCGCCGAACAGTGCCGCGCCTGCAACATCGAGTTCATCGGCCCCAGCGCCGAGGCCATGCGACTTCTCGGCGACAAGGCGACGGCTCGGTCCATCGCGAAAAAGGCCAAGGTGCAGATCGTGCCCGGCAGCGACGGCATACTCGAAGACGATGCCGAAACCGCCAAAGTCGCCGAGTCCATCGGCTATCCCGTCATGATCAAGGCATCAGCCGGCGGCGGCGGACGCGGTATGCGCATTGTGCGCACCAAGGATGATCTGCTGACCGCCGTCAAGCAGGCCAAGCAGGAGGCCGAGGGGGCCTTCAAGAGCGGCGACCTCTACATCGAAAAGTTCATCGAGAACCCGCGCCACGTTGAAGTCCAACTCATCGCCGACCAGCATGGCCACGTGGTCCATCTCGGCGAACGCGACTGCACCGTCCAGCGCCGCTACCAGAAGCTCATCGAAGAGTCGCCCTCGCCGGGTATCGAAACGCGCACCCGACGCGACCTCTGTGCCGCAGCCGTCAAACTCGCCAAGGCAGCCGGCTACGGAAGCGCCGGAACCGTCGAGTTCCTGGTCGACCGCAAGGGCAAGTTCTATTTCATCGAGGTCAACACGAGAATCCAGGTCGAGCACCCGGTCACCGAGATGGTCACCAACATGGACCTCATCAAGGCGCAAATCCGCTCAGCCGCCGGCGAGCCGCTGCCCTTCACGCAAAAGTCGATTCGCTTCAGCGGCCATTCCATCGAGTGCCGCATCAACGCGGAGGACCCGGCCGAGGGCTTCCGTCCCTGTGCCGGTCTGATAGAGAAGTTCCGACCGCCGGGCGGCCCGGGCGTCCGCGTCGACGCGTTCGTCCACGACGGCTGGCGCGTCTCGCCGCAGTACGACTCGCTGATCGCCAAGGTCATCGTGCATCGAGAGACGCGCGAAGAGGCGATAGCCTGCATGCGCCGCTGCCTCAACGAATTCGTAATAGAACCGGTAAAGACCACGCTCCCGTTCCTGCGGAAGGTCATGGCCCACAAGGAATTCGCGGGCGGCAAGTTCGACACCAGCTTCGTAGAAAGAGCATTCCAGTAGGGCATGTCGAGGTACGAGACATGCCGCGAACTCTGCAAGCAACGATCCGTACCGCGAGTGTAAGCGAGCGGCCCAGCCTGAAGGGCTGATCGATAGTAGCCGGGGGCAAGTCCCGGGATTCCCGGGACGCCGCCCCCGGTTGCGGTGCCCACACACCTGATCGACCCTGAGGGGGTCGTCCTGAACTACCGGTCTCGTCCGACCCTCACAGGGGCGTTGTGTTCTGCGCGCTGCGATCTGGGGGGCATCCGCCTTCGGCGACCGCACCCCCGGCCACTGTCTCGCAGACCTTCAGCCTGCCATTGCGCTGTTTCGATGCGGGGTGCCACTGGTGGCTCGCCCACCAGTGTCGAAACCGACTCAGCCCGTAGGGCACGTCGAGGAATAAGACGTGCCCTACGGGCTGGGCGACCTATGGGTCGCGTGCCGCTGTGACTCAGATGCTCCGTGAACGCGGCGGGAGAGGCGGCGCCTGACTCGTCCTCGTCAACTTGGGACCCGTCACGGCATCCAACGCTATTGTGGCTTCGCATTCGGCGCGAGGACCTCGGCCATCTTCAACAGGAACAACCGGCGGATCACATCATAGCCACGTTCATTGGGGTCCTCCAGGTTCTCGAAGTACCAGTAGTGAGGATCGTCCCATTGATAGTGCGCGCGCCAGGGCTGCGTACAGTGGATGCCGTGGCCCAGGAATGCACCGTGCAGATCGACCAAGTGCACGAAGCTCCGGCTGGAAGCGCACCGCGAAATGACCTCGTTATAGGCGCGAAGGATCGCCGGACCGTCATCCCAGGGCGGAAGACCTGCGGACTCGATGTCACCGATATCGTCTGTGGGGTCGTAGATGTTGGCGAGGAACACGTGGCAGCCCTGCGGAAATGCGGCGTGGATGCCATCGACCATGTGGCCCAACCTCCCGCCGAAGGCCTCGATCCAGGGGCGTGCCTGTTCAATCGATGCGCCGTACATCGCTCCCTCACGGGGCGGTGAGCGCCCGTAATCGTGGATGATGTCGTTGCCTCCTGTCGTCAGCACGACAACGCCCAGCACCTCGGGGAGCGAGGCATCCAAATCGGGCAATTGCTGCTCAATGTGTTGAATGGAGGTCGTTCCCGAGATCGACAGATTCCTAGCCTTGAGGTCGGGGAAGACGCGCGAAAGGGAGATGCCCATCATGTCGGCAAACTCATCTGATGGGTTGGCAGCCAGACGATCGAAGTAAGAATACCCCCGACGCGCCCCGTAACCGGCGGTGATGCTGTCACCGATCCCGAGCAGGATGACTCCGCGAGAACTCCACTCCCTCGCGAACAACTCGCGCGGCACCTCGGGCCCTGCGGGGCCACTGCCCACGGGTCGTCGAAACCAGAAATGTCTGCCTGCCAGCACGAGGCCTATCAGACCTGCGCCAACGACCGCGATAGCCAATACTCGTTTGACCTGCCGCGGTGGACTCTTAGCCATCTGTGCCAGCCCTTCTTCTAGTGCCAAACGGGTCACCCGCTACACGGGCGTCGTGTTCTTTGTTGTGCGATACGGGGGTGCGTCCGCCTTCGGCGACCGCACTCCCGGCTTCTGTCGAGCAGGCCTTCAGCCTGCTATTCCGCTACCGCAACCCAGGGTGCCACTGGTGGCTCGTCCACCAGTGCCGAACTCGCCGCGCGGTTCTCTGACTGCGTGGACGCCTCCGTGATCTCTGTGCCCTCTGTGGTGAAGAAGGTCGAACGCCGGCCAATCCCTTCGCCGATCTCTGCCTGATAGCTGATTTGGACTTTTCGACTTTTCGGCTTTTTGACGTTTCGACGTTTCGCGTCACTCGCCCATCGTCCGCCCCAACAGCCGACCAGCTTCGACTACATCCTTGTCCCCCCGACCCGATACGTTCACCACAACGACCGTATCGTTCGGCAAAGACGGGGCAGTCGCCAACACGTGCGCCACCGCGTGCGACGACTCTAACGCCGGGATGATACCCTCGGAATGGCTCAACACCGTAAACGCGTCCAGGGCGGCTGCGTCATCCGCCGCGACGTACTCGACGCGGCCCGCGTCCTTCTAAAACGCATGCTCGGGGCCCACGCCGGGGTAATCCAACCCGGCCGACACCGAATGCACCGGCATCGTCTGTCCGTCCTCGTCCTGAAGCACGTAGGTCTCCATACCGTGCAGAATGCCCGGCGCGCCGACGCTCAGCGTAGCCGCGTGCTGCCCCGGCTCCATACCCGAACCCGCAGCCTCGACCCCGATAAGCGTCACGTCCTTGTCATCAAGGAACGGTGCGAAGATGCCGGCCGCGTTGCTCCCGCCGCCGACGCAGGCGACCACTTGGTCAGGCAAGGAACCGGTCGCTTCGAGCACCTGAGCCCGAGCCTCTCGCCCGACGATCGACTGGAAGTCGCGTACCATCTGCGGATACGGGTGGGGGCCCATCACGCTACCGATGCAGTAGTGCGTGTGATCGCTGGTGCCGATCCAATCCCGCATCGCCGCGTTGATCGCGTCCTTCAGCGTCTTTTGCCCCGTGTCGACCGACACCACCTTTGCCCCGAGCAACTCCATCCTGAAAACGTTCAGCGCCTGACGACGCACGTCCTCAGCCCCCATGTAGACCACGCACTCCAGCCCGCAACAGGCACACGCGGTCGCGGTCGCCACGCCGTGCTGACCGGCGCCCGTCTCGGCGATGATCCGGCTCTTACCGAGTCGCTTCGCCAGCAGCACCTGCCCCAGTGTATTGTTGATCTTGTGCGCGCCGGTGTGGTTCAGGTCCTCCCGCTTAAGGTAGATCCGCGCGCCGCCGAGTTGCTCCGTGAGGCGCTCGGCGAAGTAGAGCGGGCTGGGCCGACCGGCGTAATCGGTCAGCATCCGGTGAAGCTCCTCCCAGAAGCCCCGGTCGTTCCGCACGGCTCGGTAGGCCTCGTCAAGCTGAAGCACAGCCGCCATCAGCGTCTCGGGGACGTACCGTCCGCCGAACGCCCCGAAGCGGCCCTCGGGCGTCGGCTCCCATCGCTCATCCAGGTGCGGCATTACGTCGACCACGGTCATATCGAATCTCCACGACGCGGGTCACAGCCGCCGCGCCGCCGCCGATACTAGCGTGCCGGAGGCGCCGCGTCGAAGGGCTGGTGTAGCGTCTCGGGAAGAGCGCGACGTTCCGAACCCCGACCGTAAGGGAGCGGCCCCGATCGGGGTCGTGGGACATCGGTGCCTGACGGTCGCGGTCCGCAGCGCATGCGCCGCACGCAGGCGAGCCGCTACCACAGGTCAGGGCGTGATCACCACGGCAACGGGGATCGTGGCCGACCGGCCCGCCCTCCGCTATCATATGCCCCGCTGTAGCGACCTGCTGCCTCGACTTAGGAGGATGCCGAAACGATGAGCGATCCGCTGGCGGACATGATCGGTGACGACGTCGTACTGGATACCGGTACGGCCATCGTGTACATCGGCACGCTAAAGGACGTGACCGAACACGTCTTCGTGCTTGATCGGACCGACATGCACGATTGCCGCTGCGGCCACGCCCAGCCGGAAATGTACGTCACCGAAGCGAAGCAGGAGGGCGTGACGCCCAATCGGCGGCAGGTTGTCGTCATGCGATCGACGGTCATCAGCGTGTCACGGCTGAAGGACATCATCGCGGAGTAGGCCGGCATGAGACGACGGTAGATCTCGCGGGATGCGATCCCCCGAGCCGCAGGCTTCAGCCTGCGCGGCCTTGCGGATCCGTCAAGCGGTTACCCTCGTAGGGTCCGCTGTGCGGACCACGGCCTTGTATGGATCAGTGCACTCGGGAGAACAAGATGAAGGTCTTCGTGACAGGCGGTGCGGGATACGTGGGGAGCCACTGCGTACGCGAACTGTGCGACGCGGGGCACGAGGTCGTCGTCTTCGACAACCTCGTCAACGGCGGGCACAAAGAGGCGGTCGATACACGTGCCAAACTCGTCGTCGGCGATCTGGCCGATACGGCCCTGCTCGACACCACGCTCGGCGGCGGTTTCGAGGCGGTCATGCACTTCGCCTCGCACCTGAACGTCGGCGAATCCGTCAGCGAACCGCTCGAATACTACCGCAACAACATAGTCAACAGCGTGTCGTTGCTACAACTCATGCACAAGCACGCCATCAAGAAGATCGTATTCAGCTCCACCTGCGCAACCTACGGCGAACCAGAGCGCTGCCCAATCACCGAAGACCTGCCGCAAGACCCGATCAACCCGTACGGACGTACCAAGCTGGCGATCGAATGGGCTCTTCGCGACAGTGCGGCCGCATGGGGCCTGGGCTCGACCGCGCTGCGCTATTTCAACGCGTCGGGTGCGTCGGCGGACGCGACGATCGGCGAGGACCGCACGCCCGAGTACCACCTCGTACCGCTGGTCCTGCAGGTCGCGCTGGGGCAGCGTGATGTCATCAAGATCTTCGGCGAGGATTACCCGACGCCCGACGGCTCGTGCGTCAGAGACTACATCCACGTCGAGGACCTTGCGGACGTGCATCGCATTGCGCTCGAAACACAGCCGCCCGCTGAGTTCAGGTACTACAACGTCGGCACCGGCAACGGCGTGAGCGTCAAGGAATTGATCGACATGGCTCGCGAGGTGACCGGACACGAGATTCCGGCCGTGCCGACCGAGCGACGCGAGGGCGACCCGCCGGAGCTCTACGCCGATCCTACCAAGATCATGACCGAGTTCGGATGGAAGCCGAAGTACATGGACATCAAGGAAACCGTGCGCACCGCGTGGGAATGGCATCGCACACACCCTGAGGGCTACGCGAGCGAGTAGGGGGTCTCGCCCGGGCTTCGGCCTCGGCGTCTACCGCTAGCGTCCTTTCCCGGGCCCGCGCGGCCGCGGTCCGGGGTTTTCCAGCCGGTTCTTTACTTCTTCCGTGATGAGCTGCTCGCGCATCTTTTGGGCCTCCTTGTGCCGCTGCTTGAGGCCGCCGAGTTTCGCCTCGAACTCGCGTATCTGGATGGCACGCCGCTTGTGCCGGCAGTCGAACGAATTGGCACACAGTTCTCGCATTTGCTTCCTGATCTTCTCGCGCTTTTCTTTGTTTTTCACGGATTTGTACCGTGTCGACAGGTAGCGAATCTCCATATCGAGGCGGCGTTCCTGCAACATCAACTCGCCGCGCTCAGGACTGATCGCCATCACCTCCATCAACTCGCCTACGCCGGCCGCCACACGCTGCATGCGCTTCTGGTATCGCTGCGGGTTATTGCGTTTGAGCCGTTCGAGTTCGACGTACATGCGAGGAAAATTCTCTTCTACGAATGACCGCACGTCCTGGCGTTCCTGTTCGCTAAGGCGTCCCCAAAGGGCCGGCGGTGGGCGGAACTCGTCGCCGCGCTCGCCCTGGCCGCGCATGCCGGGCCCGCGCTGTCCAGGCCCGCGCTGCCCGGGTCCACGCCCGGGGAGTTGAGCGTCGTGGTGTTCCGGTGGCGGCTTGGGGCGATCTTGCTTCACCTTCTCAGGTGCCCGCGCCTTCTTGCCGGCCTTCTGCTTACCCTTCTTCTTCTCTTGCTTGCCCTTCTTGTTCTCTTTCTGTTTGGCGCTTGGCTTGTCCTTTTTCTTGGCCTTCTGCCCGTCGGCTTGTTTGTCTTTTGGCTCGGCCTGCTGCTTGTCTTTTTGTTTGGCCTTTGGCTCGGGCTCTTCCGGCTGAACCGACGCTGCCGTTGCCGACGTTGCCATCAATGCAACGAGGATCGTCGCGCAAACAAGTGCCCGCGCTACGAAGCGTCGTCGTGAAAGCGTGTTGGTCTTCAGTAATGCGCTCATTGTTCTACCTTGTTTTCGGGGACTATCCCGTGAGGTCGAACGACCAGTCATCGCCGCCGGAGTCGTCCCAATCGACTTGGTCGACGGCATCGAGCAGGTCGTCAATCAGTTCGTCGTCGATCGCGTCGGTGGAGGCTTCCGTCAGCGCCACCTCGAGATCGTCCAGTTCATCATCAAACGTTGCCAGCGACACATCGAAGTCTGCGCAGGCGTAGTCCAGGAAACTCTCGGTCGGACTAAACGTCACGGTCGGCCGCTGAAGCCCGACGTACATCGCCAGGCAGGCGGCGGCCGCCAAGCCCGTGCCGCATGCCCACCGCACGACCCGATACACCCGCCGCGGCCCAGCTACACTCGGGCTCTCGGCGGGGCCCTCCTGTGCCTCGGCGATGGCCTTGCGAAGCCGGTCCTTGGTCCGGTCGGCCAGATCGGCCGGCGGCCGCTCGCTCGGTCTTTCGCCCAGCCACCGCTCCTCGAGTGCGACACGCACGCGCTGCTTGAGCCACTCGGGGTCCGGGGCGGGCGGATCGATGCAGACGCTCCTTAGCCACTGCTCGCCAGCCTCGATCTCGCGGAGTTGTTGCTCATCCGCTGACATTCACGCCGCCTCCATCATCTCACGGAGCTTCGCCAGGCCGCGATGGGCTCGCGCCAACGCGGTGCCTAGCGGGGTAGCCATCAGCGTGGCGATTTCATTGAAACTGAGATTTCCGTAGTGTCGCAGCATTACGACCTCACGCTCGGCGTCCGGGAGTTTCCCCAGCGCCTCCTGCAGCCGGTCCACGTCTTCCTCGTGCTCCATACGCCGCTCTGGGGCGTCTCCGGCCTCATCGGGTAGCCGATCGGCCATGGAGGGCTCAGCGTCGCTCGGGCCGCCGTCCAACGACCCGATTTCCGGACTCCGGGCGATTCGCCGCACGCGGTCACGGGCGAGGTTCGTGGCTATCCTGAACAGCCACGCCTCGAACCGCCCGTCGTGCTGGTACCTGGCGATATGACTGACGACACGGACAAAGACCTCCTGGACGAGTTCGTCGGCGTCGTCACGGCGGCCCGTGAGCCGGTAGAGGAAGCCGAACAGCCTTGCGGAGTAGGCGTCGACGAGCCAGTCAAAAGCCTCTGGCTCCAGCTTTTGGGCTCGGCGGATGACCGACTCGAGTTCGTCCGTCAATGTCATGTACACATCCGGAGTAACGCCACCACAGGCCGACCATTGCATCGGCTTGGCGCAAGCGGTGGGTCCAATAATGTCAGCATGGCCAGAAACGGCCTTGTGGGCTTGCCATGCCGCCGCGAGGCGTTATAGTACCCGATTCTTGCCCTGGCCGGGCTGGATACACGAGGAAGAGGTGCTGTATGTCGCGAGTTTGCCACTTTACCGGTAAGAAGACCCGAGCGGGGCGTTCGCTGGCCCGACGCGGAAAAGCCAAATACCTCGGCGGAGTCGGGGTCAAGACCACCGGTATCACCAAGCGTAAGTTCAAGCCGAACATCCAGCGCGTCCGCGCCGTCATCGACGGCAAGGTCTGCCGCATCAAGGTGTCGGCCAAGGCCATCAAGATGGGCCTGGTCGTCAAGCCGCAGAAGCGCACCTGGAAGCCCGAAGAGCAGGAGTAACGGCTCTTTCGTTTCGATCGGTCCGGCCAAACCAACCTAACCACGTTTGCCGCAGCGCTGCCAAGTAGCATGGCGCCCTAGCTGCGCGCCCATCGGTCGGCAGCGGACACCGACTTGACACGACCGACGCCAAGTTGAAGATCGCTTCCATCCGGGTCGGACGTCGCTCGGCGTGCGCCCCCGGATTCATGGAGGCACAAATGATCGTCGTAAATACTGAGGCGATTCCCGGCTACCGGGTCACCGAAGTCAAAGGCCTGGTGCAGGGAAATACCATTCGGGCGAAGCACCTCGGGCGGGACGTAGCGGCCGGCCTGAAGAACCTCGTCGGCGGTGAGCTGGTGGGGTACACGGAGCTTCTCGTCGAGGCGCGCAGGCAAGCCCTGGAGCGCATGCTCGCTCAAGCGGAACAACTCGGTGCGAACGCCGTGGTGAACGTCCGGTTCACGACCAGCGCCATTACGCAGGGGGCGGCTGAGTTGTACTCGTACGGCACGGCCGTCGTGGCCCAAGAGGAGGCGTAGCCCGGTGGCATTCTGGTTCCAGGTCATTCCGGTTCTGGTCGTGCTCGTGCTGGCGCTGTTCGTCGGCACCTTCGTGGAGCGGCGCCATTTTCGTAGCCTGGCCACACGCGAAGCGCAATTCCGGGATATGCTCGTGACGGACACGGGCCGGTTGCCGGTCGGGTGTGCCGCCGTGCCTTTCGGCCTGGTGATCGGCGAAGTCGTCGTGGCGTCGGATTATTTCAAGACCTTCGTCGCCAATCTCAAGAAGCTGGTCGGCGGGGAATTACGCACCTTTGAAACGCTGATGGAGCGAGCGCGACGCGAGGCCCTGCTGCGACTGATGGAGCGTGCGCGGGCGATGGGCGCCAACCGTGTGCTGAATGTGCGGTTCGCCAGCAGCAACATCGGCGGCACCAGCCGGCGAAGGAAGAACGCCGCGATGGTGGAAATGTACGCCTATGGCACGGCTATCTACGTGCCCGAACAGGCAACGAGCTAACCGGTGGCACGGCGCAAGCGCAAACCGTCGATTCACGACGAACCACATCAACGCCAATCCTCCTTCAAGCCTGATCCGTCCGAAGAGAAGGCCGCACGCGATCTGAGCTGCGAGCGGCAGGCCTCTGATCCGGATGAAGAGCGGGCGAAGCACTCCGTTTTCGATGAGCCCTCGATCCTGCCGAATCGACCGGCCGTCGTCATCGATCGGGACTGGAGCTGCAGGAACTGCGGCTACAACCTCCGCGGCCTGCAAACGGGCCACGCGTGCCCGGAATGCGGCTCGGTCGAGCTGTACGAGCCGCCGCGCGAGGGCGAGGAGAGCTACACGCATTGGGTCGCCCAGCGTAGCAAGGCCGTGACGGCAAGAACGTCCTGGTCGGCGGTCCTGGTTGCCCTGATCGCGGGCGTGCCGCTGTCGATCGGGTGCGCGTTTGTCGCGGCACAAGTGGCCCTGCACCTGTTCGTCGGCGTCGCACCCATCGTCAGCGAACTGCTGAAGGTGGCGGGCGCGTGGATCCTGATCGAGCGATTCGGATACATGATTCGCCGAAGCGGTCAGATCTACCTGGTCACCCTCGGTACCGCGATGCTCGCCGCCGTAGCGCAGAACATCGTCTACTTGACGCTCTACTTTGCGCCCGCCCCGATCGAGTTGATCCTGTACCGTTGGACCATGGGGCCCATCTTGCACCTGATCTGCACGGCCGTCGCCACGAAAGGGCTCGTTGAGGTGTGGGAGCGATCCGTGGCCGAGCACCGTCTGCCGGCGACCGCGGAGGCCGTGTCGACGATTATCCTCGCGATCCTGCTCCACGGCGCGGTCAACGCCTGCATCTTCGTACGCGGATACAGCGGCTACGGGTTCTGAGCCGGCGGCGCTGGGGCGCGTACAGGCCGACCTGACGGCCCTGGCGGCAAATCCCGTGTCCACACCGTCGCCACACAGCCGATAAATAGCATCATGGAGATGGTCTGCGCCGTGCCGTTGGGCGCGGGCGCCAGGCCCCGCGGGATCGCATGGAGGCATCCGGGGTGGCAGACGGGCGGTACGTAGTTTGGAGTCGATCGCCGGCGACGGCCTACGGGTCGAGTGCCGGGAGACGCCGTCCGTTCGTCCAGGTACGTCGAAGCGTCGCGATCGTGCTACTCGGAATCCCCATCCTCGTCGTGGCGGCGGTGGCTGTTGCTGCTCCCCCCGTGGAGTTCTCGTTCGTCTCCGGTGACGACGTTCAGCCGAGCGGCCCCACGCACGACTTCCGCATTGGCGTGTACGAGGTTCGCAACGACCAATTCGTCGACTTCCTGAACGACGCCAAGGCAAACCTCGACAACGAACGCGGGTACTTCCTCTACTTCGACGCCGACGGCGGCGATGTCTACATCCATGACACACAGACGGGCGTGATCGGCGTCGGCGGAGTGGGTACGCTGATCTTCAGTGCGGCGACCGGCGGGCAGATCACTTACGACGATCTGGCCGGGCAGTACCAGGTCGTCACGACCCCGCAGGACTACTCCAGCCATCCCGTGTCCGGCGTCAGTTGGTACGGAGCGGTCAAGTACTGCAACTGGCTCACGATCTCGACGGAGCTGGCTCTTGACGACCGGGCCTACACCGAGGCGCCGAACGACAACCTTGACGGCTGGCACCCCGTTACGATCAGCGAATCGGCCTGGGCGAGCCGCGACCTGAACGACGCGGAACGAGACGCTCTGCTCGCCAAGCTCGGGTACCGCCTGGCGATGGACGGTGGCGACGGCGCGGGCGATCCATCCGCCTACAACGAATGGTACAAGGCGGCCGCGTGGGACGGCGCGGTCAATCGACTCTACGGCTTCGGTCGGGATTCGATCACTGCCGCGGACGCGAACTACCGGTGCAGCGGCGATCCGTTCGAGGACGCGGGCGACTGTCTCGTGGGCGGCACGACGCCGGTCGGCTTCTATGACGGCGTTCATAGGCTGGCCGATGACAGCCCGACGGCACTCACAGCCAACGCATACGAGCTTTTCGACATGTCCGGCAACGTCGGCGAGTGGCTTCAGGATCAGTCGTTCGACCCGGCCGACCGCCGCAGCCGCGGAGGATCGTTCCGCAACGCTGCCGGCTTTCTCCAGGTTGCCCTAGGCGGCGAACGAGCAGCCGACGCAGTGATCGACTCAGCGGGCCTTCGCGTCGCGCAGAGCGTCGTCGACGCCTTGCTGGTCACGCCGCCGGAATCCCTGATAACTCGCGGCCCGTGGGGTGGTCCCTATGACGATCCCGAATCGAAGATCTTCACGGTAGAGAACGTGACCAACTCGCCGGTTCAGTTCGTAGCCGTCTGCAGTGCCGATTGGGTGACACTGGCCGTCGACGGCGTCGACCCCATAGACGGCATACTCGCGGGCACGGCGGCCAGCGTGACCGTCGAGATCGCGCCGGTGTGCATCGACGGCCTCACGACCGGGCTGAACATCGCCACGGTCGAATTGCGCAATCTCTCCGACGGTACGCAAACCGATCGCCAGGTGCGACTGAGGGTGGACGAACCGCTTTCCGTGACGCCGTCATCGAGTTATGCCGTGACCGTGCCGTTCGGGGCCGCTCCGGAGCCGTTCACCTACACACTGACCAGCGGTTCGGACATGGCCGTCGAGTGGTCGGCCGAAGCGATCGAGGTCTCCGATCTCCATCCACAGGCGGCCTGGGTTATGCTGAACGGCGTGGCGGGAAGCACGAACGGCCAAGCGGACCTCGATCCCGTTGCGATCGAAGTCAGATTCGACACGACCGACCTCGACGCCGGGATCCACCGCGCGGACGTGACCTTCGTCGATGAATGCACGGGTAGTTCCTTCACCCGCCGCGTGACGCTGGAGATCGAGCCCACGTTCACCGTGTCTCCCGGCGGCGACGTGGTGTCGACCGGGGCGCAGGGCGGCCCGTTCACGCCGTCGAGCCAGGTCTTTACGGTCGAAAACGAGACCGATTCGGATATCAGTGACCTATCTGTGACGCTGGCCGCAGTCGAACCCGAGACCACGACGGATTGGCTCGCCGTCGACTGGGCCGGTGTCGTGGTGCCCGCGAGCGGTGGCGAGGCCGATATCACGGCGACGATTCAGTCGACCGCCCGGGACAAGCCGATCGGGCAATACACGATCAGGATCGACTTCGAGTCGCCGGGTACGGGCTTCAAGGTCGATCGCGAAGTCACCTTGGACGTAAGCGACTTTACGCTCGAGCCCGCGACGGGCGTGACGTTCTCCGGCCCGCAGGGCGGTCCCTTCACGCCGCTGTCCTCTACCTATACCGTCCATAACGCCGGCACGGAGGAGATGGAATGGGTTGCCACGATCGAAGCCTGTGAACCGGGTCCGTGCCCGGCCTGGCTCGCCGTCTCGCCGACCTTGGGCTTGATCCTCAATCCCGACGGCACAGCGAGCATCGACTTGACGCCGGCCCCTCTGGCGGCCGTGCTCGCTCCCGATAGCTACGTCCTCACGCTCAACGTCGCACGCCCCGACCCCGTCAGCCCGAACAACCCGCCGCTCGCCGAAACGAGCAGGACGATCCAGCTCGAGGTGGGGGAACCCGCATTCTCATTGCCCATGGTCGAAGTGCCGGCGTCACACCAGCAACCCTCCGGACCGACGCACCGCTATCGCATCTCCGAGACGGAAGTGACCTGTGCGAAGTTTGCGCAGTTCCTCAATGACGCGGAAGCCGACGAAGGTAACACGCCGAGATCGACGAACATCGTCTTCGATAGCGCGACCGGCCAGGTGAAGCTCCCGTCCGGCGAGGCGGTCTTCGATACGCAAAACGTCCAACCCGAGTCGCGCGTTCTCTATGACGCCGCACGGGACCTCGGCACGCGGTACAGTGTCGAATCGGGATACGAAAGCCATCCCGTGACCTACGTGCCGTGGTATGGCGCGGTCAAGTTCTGCAATTGGCTCACGGTCGCACAGGGGATGGACGCGGCTCAACTGGCCTACGCCGAAGGCGCGGATGCCTCGTTTTGGATGCCCGCGGGCGATGCGGACGCCATGCTTACGCGGTGGGGGTTCCGCCTCCCGATGGACGGCGGCGCCTTAGCGGCCGACCCGTACAACGAATGGTACAAAGCCGCCGCATGGGATGATGACGCCGATGTGAATTCCGTGTACGGCTTCGGACGTGATGTGCTCACCTCCGTCGACGCCAACTACGACGCCAGCGGTGATCCGTTTGACGACGGCACCACGCCGGCCGGCTTCTTCGACGGCTCCGTCTACAACGACGATGGCACGCTCGACGAGGATCGCGAGGCTGACGGAACCGACTTCTCGAGCGTGGCCGACGAGAACGCCTACGGCTTGTTCGACATGACCGGGAACGTTGCGGAGTGGATTCACGACTTAGGAGCGATTCCGTCGGAACGTGCCGTGCGCGGCGGGCATCACGCCGCCTCATCCGCCTCGTCGGTGATGCTCGCGGCGTCTCGGGGGTCCTACCCGCCCGCGACGATGGCGGCTTTCGTCGGTTTCCGTGTAGTGCGGACGCTTCCGACTGAGACGCAGCCGCTGGGTGTGGCGACCCAGAACGAAGTGGTACGCATCGAAGGTGAGATCGGCGGGCCGTACCAGGTGGCGGGCGCCGCCGTCGGCGTGGACACCGTCACCGTCGAAATCACGAATCCGAACGACCTGGCGGTCGACGACATTGCCGTGACGTTCTCTCCCGCGAGCGATCGTCTGAAGGTCGTAGGCGTGGCACCAAGCCTGATCCCACCCACGGTCGCCCCTGATTTCGTGGCGCTCGAGTTCGGCGTGGCCGCGACGCTGAGTTCGCCCGGCGTGTCGCCGCCGCCGCCCGGCGATTTCGCCTTCGTACGCGGAACCGATGCACAAGAGTTCGGGCCGCAATACGACTACTGGATCGGCCGAAAAGAGGTCACCAACACCGAATTCGCCGCGTTCCTCAACTCGAGCCTGAGCGACGTGCGCGCCGAGACGCCGGACGGACGAAGCGCGCACATGTACTTCGATACCGCGTTGGGCAATGTGTACATCAACGACGGCGCGGACTCAGCGGAGGGCACCACGCCGCCGTCAGCGACCCTCCTGTACAACGCGTCCGTGGGGCGCATCGCATACGGCGGTAGTACCTACGCTGTCGAGGCCGGCTACGGAAGCCACCCCGTCGTCGGCGTGACGTGGTACGGAGCGCTGAAGTACTGCAACTGGCTCAGTTGGTCCAAGAGCATCCCCTCGTCACTGTACGCCTACGCGGAGGCGCCCAGCACCAACCTCGACGGTTGGCATCCCGTGGTCGTCGACGACGCCGAGTGGCTGCTCAACGGTATGAGCGACCAGGCACGCGGCTTCCTGGTCCAGGACACGCTCGGCTACCGCTTGCCGATGGATGACGAGGTCCAGCAGAACTCGGCGTTCAACGAATGGTACAAGGCCGTAGGTTGGGATCGTGTCACTGACGCGCAGTATCTATACGGCTTTGGTCGCGACGCTCTTACGTCCGTCGATGCGAACTACCTCGACAGCGGCGAGACTTTGGCGAACGCGACCACGCCGGTCGGCTTCTTCAACGGATCGAACACGCTCTACGTTGAGCCTGCCACCTGCACGAGCCCGGCCGCCGAGACAGTCACCACCGAGAAGACGGACAACGGGTACGGGTTGCACGATGCCTGTGGCAACGTGGCCGAGTGGATGCAGGACTTCGGGACGAGCATCGCCGACCGTGCCGTTCGAGGCGGCAGTTGGCGCGAGCCGATCGACTCGTTTGCCCTGCGCTCGTACGATCGCGGCGTCGCCTTGCCGCCGGGCACAGCCGCCGATGACGTGGGCTTCCGCATCGTGCGCGGCACGGGGCACGTGGTCAGCATGACGGTGTACGATCGACTAGCCGATGCCGCGCACGTCGGTCAATTCCTGCTGGACCTTCGCGAACCCTTCCGCGTCTTATCGCCGGCGGACGTGGAGGAAGCGGGGACGTACGGTGACGACTTCCAGGGGCTTACCGCGAGTTACGACCTCGCGAATCACTCAGCCGCGGATATGGAATGGTCGGTCAGCGTTGATGAGCCATGGCTCGAAGCTGTCCTTGACGGCACGACCGAGACCGAGGGGACTGTGGTCGGCGGGGCGTCGGCTGAGCCGCCCGTGGCGGAGGCGACGATCACACTGAGCCTGACGACCAACGAACAGGCCAACGAGTTTGGTCCGGGCGAGGAGGCCGCGGTCGTGACGGTCCGGAACGTCACGACCGGTCACACCGAGACGCGTGAGTTCACGCTCACGATCGACCAACCGATCGACGTGGCCCCGGCCGACCCGGCGACGCACGAATTCACCGGGTATTGGGGAGGCCCGTTCGCGACGCAGGCACCGCCGATGGTCTTCTCACTCAGCAGGCTCGCGTCGCTCGATCTTGACTATCAGGTATCTGTCACGGCGGCGTGGCTGAACGTGACACCCGTGGACCCGACCGGTTCGCTGAGCGGGACGCTGATCGACGAGCTGCCGATTGAATTCGTCGTCGACGTCAACTCAAACGCGGACGTGCGGTCGGTCGGTACGCATGACACGACGGTGCGGTTCAGGTTCACGGACCAAGCGAACGGCGGCGTGACTGATGTCGTCGAGCGATCGATCCGCCTGACGGTCGAAGAGCCGGTGACCGTGGGTTGGCCGACCGACCCATGGATGATCCAGAGCGAACTCGTGCCGGGTGCACTGCCCTCACGGGACTATGAACTCGACCTGCTGGTCGATCTCGGTGGGTTCGTCGAGGTCACGATGGAGGTGGATCAGGACTGGGTGGATCTGAGCCATGCAGCGATCGACCTTCTGGCTCCGAACTCTCCGCGCACGATCACAGCGTCGATCAACGACAGCGCGCTGGGACTGTTTGACGGCGAATACACCGCCACCATGACGTTCACGGACACGACGACCGGGCATGAGCAGTGCCGCACGATCATACTCGATGTGACGCAGCAGATGTCCGTCGCTCCCTATGCCGACTTCGCCACGGCCGTGGCTGCTGGGCAGACGGCCTCACCGCCGCTTACGGTGTACGTGTTGACCAACGTGTTGCGCCACCCGGATGCCGGAATCAGTTGGACCGTCGCCGTCGACGCCAACTGGCTTACGGTGAACGGTGGGGCGTCCGCGAGCGGCACGTTCACCGACGGCGTGTCGACGAGCGTGGTCGTGGCGGTCGATCCGGCGACGACCGTCGGAATGGCGGTAGGAGATCACACCGCCACGATCAGCTTCACCGATGTCACGAACGGCATCACCGTGACTCGCGTCGTGACCATGACGCTCGTGGTTCCCGCGTTCGTCGTGGAGCGTTCGGCTGTAAGCGCAGCCCAGGCGCAGCCGAGCGGGCCGACGCACACGTTCGAGATGGCGTCGAGCGACACGACCAACGTCGAGTTCGTGGCCTTCTTGAATGATGCGATGGGCAGCCTGGATACCGATCGCGGTCAGTACATGTTCTTCGATACGGTCACGGGCGATGTCTATATCAACACGTCGGTCAACGGCGAAATCGGCGCGGACCCGGGCACGCGCACCGTCAAGCTGTTCTCGCCTTCGGTCGCCGCGCAGATTACGTTCGACGGCGCTGCCTACGCCGTGGCGGCTCAGTTCGCCGACCATCCCGTCACGGGGGTGAGCTGGTATGGGGCGCTGAAGTACTGCAACTGGCTCACGATCGATCAGGGCAACCTGCCGTCCGAGCGATGCTACGCCGAGAACACGCACGACAACCTCGACGGCTGGCATCCCGTCACGATCGATCGCACGGCGTGGGGGATCCGTGACCTCAACGACGCCGAACGCCTGTCGCTCGTGACCGACCACCGCGGCTACCGCCTGCCCATGGACGATGGGGCGGGCAACGCCGATCCCGGCACGGACGCAGCCGACACCTACAACGAGTGGTACAAGGCGGCTTCGTGGAACGGTATGTTCAACACGACCTACGGCTTCGGGCGGCAAACGCTCACAGGTGCCGACGCCAATCATCGTGACAGCGGTGATCCGTTCGACAACGGCACGACGCCGGTCGGATACTACGACGGTACCGATCACGGCGGCGCGTTCGCGACCAACGCCGACGAGAATCTCTTCGGCGTCCACGACATGTCGGGCAACGTCTATCGATGGATGCAGGGCCGGTTCAACAACAGCCCGACCAGTCTGCCGTTCCGCACCCTGCGAGGCGGAAGCTGGAACACGAGCGCGTCGGCTGTGCGCAACACTGTGCGGGAATGGGCTCCGGCACCGTTGGTGTTCGCGGAGATCGGTTTGCGTGTGGTCCGTGCCGTTGCGGATGCAGCCGGCGACTACGACGGAGACGGTGACCTCGACGCTGCCGATGCCCTTGCGCTGACGGCCTGCCTCGCCGGGCCGGATAGCACCGCCCTCGAGGCGTGTAGCACATTCGACTTCCAGGCCGATCGCGATGTAGACCTGCAGGATTTCGCAGCGTTCCAGAATGCGTTTACCGGTCCGCCGTAGGCTACTTCTTCAGCCGCCCGACGCGTTCTTCCAGCCGCTTCGCCACATCCAGTGGCACCAGCCTCGATAGGTGCTGCGTATCGTAGCGCCCGATCTCGACGATCTGCTTGATGAGCGTGCTGGACGTGAGGATGTGCTGGCCGCTGGTCATCAGGAACACGGTCTCGATGTCCCCGATGATCTTGTTCGTGGTCGCCAGTTCGAGTTCGCCGTGTAGATCGACGGTGTCGCGGATGCCGCGGAGGATGACACCCGCGCCCATCGTAGCCGCGAACTCCACCGTCAGGCCGGTGAAGGTCATGATCTCGGTGTTCGGTAGGCCCGCGGTGTGTTCGAGTACCATGTCTCGCCGTTCTTCGGGCGTGAACACCGCCTCTTTCATCGGATTCTCGCCGATCGCGACGATGAGCCGTTCGAACAGGTCGGACGCGCGTCGGATGATGTCCAGGTGACCGTGCGTCACCGGGTCGAACATTCCGGGAAACATGGCGATTCTTGCCGCCGAGCGCATGATCGGTTCCTCCCAAATGAGTCGGCCCATTGTAGGAGGCAAAGCCCGACCGTCCATCGCCCGCCCGATCGACCTGCGCACGGCGACGGCATTGACAGACCCGCTTTCCGGCGCGATGTTGAGGGCTATGAGCAGCCACACCGCCGGCGATCCGACCGTCGACCTCTCCGTCGACCTCTCCGTGGACCTGGCGGGGCTGCGCCTTGCCAATCCCATCATGACCGCATCCGGCACCAGCGGGTACGGGCCGGAATACGCCGAGTACTTGGATTTGACCCGACTCGGCGCCTTCGTCACGAAGGCCGTCTCCCCGGAGCCTCGAAAAGGGAATCCGCCGCCACGCACCGTCGAGACGCATGGTGGCATGCTCAACGCCATCGGGCTCGCCAACGTGGGCCTGAAGCGGTTCATTGACGAGAAAGTGCCGTTCTTGGCCGAGTTGGGCATTCCCACGATCGTCAACGTGATCGGCCACCGGGTCGAGGACTACCAGACCGTCTGCCGCGAGTTGGACAAGATCGAGTGCATTTCCGGGCTCGAACTGAATGTCTCCTGCCCCAATGTCGACGACGGGCTCGAGTTCGGGACCGATCCTAAGCGGCTCAAGAGCCTGGTGCAGGCCGTGCGGTCCGAGACCAAGCGTGCCAAGCTCGTGGTCAAGCTTTCGCCCAATGTGACGGACGTGGCGGAAATGGCGGCGGCTGCGGTCGAAGGCGGGGCGGATGTGCTCTCGGCCATAAACACCCTCCGCGGCATGGCCATCCACGTGGATACGTGCAAGCCGATTCTCGCCAATCGGATGGGGGGTCTTTCCGGGCCGGCGATCAAGCCGGTGGCGCTCTACATGGTCAACCGGGTCTACACGGCCGTGGCACGCGACGCCGGCGTGCCGATCATCGCGATGGGCGGCATCAGCGACTGGCGCGACGCCGTCGAGTTCCTGCTCGCCGGTGCGACCGGGCTCGCCGTTGGCACGGCCCTATTCGTCGATCCGCGCATACCGCTGCACATCTGCGACGGGCTCAGCGCCTACCTTCAGAGCAAGGGTATGAAGTCCGTGCGCGAGCTGATCGGGCAGTTGAAGTAGGGCGGCTAGTGTGACAGCGCTAGGATCGCGTCCGCAAGTGTATCGGGGTTCGTTTTCCGTGCGTGCGAGCAATCAGAGCACCGGGCGCGAGCCCGGTGATATGACCGCGGGCTTGCGCCACGCGGCTCTGATCACGACATGGCGCCGTCATACTAGGCCGATCTTGACGGGTCGCGCTCCGCGAACTTCGCTGTGAACATGCCGAGTTCGAACAGCAGGTACATCGGCCCGGCGAGCATCACCTGACTGATGACATCCGGCGGCGTGAGCACGGCCGCGACGACTACCGTCGCGAGCAGCACGTAGCGCCGCGCTTTGCCCATGTCGCGGGTCGACACGATGCCGCTCCAAGCCAGGAAAAAGACCACGACGGGCATCTCGAACGCAATCCCGAACGCCAGCGCCAGCATCAGCACGAACGAGATATAGAAGTCGATCGCGAACTGGCTCTGCATGACCGGGGCGGCTGGGCCCGGGTCGAGGGCGGTCGACAGCGTGCCCTTTTCCGTACGGACCATCAACCGGTTGGTCGAGGTGTTCACCCATGCCTTCCCGACAGCCGGGTCCGGCGGATCGATCTCGAGCAAGGGGATATCAGCCGGAAGAGCCGGGGGCACTCGGGTGGCGTCCAACGCGTCAGCGGAGGTAGCCGCGACGATCGTCCCGAGATCGGACATGCCGAAACTCTTGTTGAACGTGATGAAGAACTGCAGCACGATCGGGAGGACGACAAAGTAGAGGAACGCCACGCCTACCGCGAAAAGGAGGACTGAGGGTCCGATGAGCCACCGCGCGAAACGCTGCTCCTTCTCGTAGAGACCGGACGCGACGAAACGCCACCCTTGGTGGAGAAGCCAGGGCATCGAGAGGATCAGCCCGCTGAGGAACCCGATCTTAAGGTAGGCCGCGAAGGCCGCCACCGGCGCCAACGCCTGTACGCTGGGCTGCATGCCGTTCGCCCGCTGCACCTTGAGCAACGGGTATAGGATGATCTGGAGGATGTCCGTACCGAGCGCCAGAGCCAGTGCGGTGGCAAGCGCCGCTCCTATCAAGGCGCGAATGAGGCTCGACCGCAACTCGTCGAGGTGGTCCCCGAACGACATGCGCGAGGCTTCGGTCCGCGTTTCATCCCTGGGTCCGCCAGGGGTCGAGGAGCTACGAGACGAGTCGCTGGTCATCGGGCGGGATTCTAGAACCCGGCTGTTGCACCGTCAAACCACGCTGCGGTGCGCCACTGGTATGCGTACTGGCGACCCTCCCGGGCGCCGCCGTGACCTGAAGCGCACTAGTGGGTATTCCGACCCGGGTGCCACGGACAAGCGTACTCGCTTGTCCGTGCTCGGTCGCTCCGAAAGCGTCGCCCCGGATTAGCGCCGCTTGTCCGTTTGGGTGGCCCATGTCCTTCGGACATGGGGGAGACGATGACGGGTGTTCCGGAGCCCTGCCATCTTCCGACGCCAACGGTTGGTGAGCATCGCCTCCCCCACCTCCAGAGGAGGTAGGCCACCCGCCAATTCGGCTTTCGTGCACGGCCGCGTCTCACGGGCTCTCGCTCTGCCGGTTACGCCATCGCTAGTTGCATCGCCGGGGCCGGTTTCGCGGCGCCGGCCCACCGCTGCATGTCGGCCAGTTCCTTCTTCCACTCACTGCCGAACCGCAGACGCAGGAAGGCCGCGTACAGTCGATCGAGGGTCGAGGCCGCCTCGGCGATTTGCGAGAAACGGTGTTCGAGAACGAGGTAGGGGTCCTTCTCGTCCGTCTTGGGGATCGCCAGGCCGCTGATCGTGAGGTCCGGACCGCTGACGTTCAGGGACCATTCGCCTCCGTCAGCACCGATGAGGAGCCCCATCTTGGACGGCATCTTACCCACCCCGAGCCCCGCGCGGGCTTCAGGCGACGAGGCCGGGGCGTCGTTGCGGATTGCGCAGCGTCCCGTGACCTCGTGCGGGCAGTCGAGTTGCATGGCCCGGTCGATTGCGATCGTAGCGGACGTGCCGTCGGCGAATTCGAACAGGCCTTCCCGCGTGGACGTGCGATACCATATCCACGTCAGCAGTTCGCGTCCGAGATGGCTGTGGTCGCCGCCGGGAAGCGAGAGGGCGGCCTCACCGGGCTCGGCGGGCGGCTCCACGAGGTAGAACGGCTCAGCGTCTTCGAAGTCTCGCTGGGTGCCATGCCGGGAACAAGTGCGAAACGCGATCTCCTCGGCTCCGGCCGGGACGAGCGATATGTCGAACGTTTCGCTGAACAACAGACCGAGCTTGTCTGCCGCGAGGCTGCCGGACGTGGCGAAGTAAAGCGTGCCCTGCTCGAGGTTGATCAGTACGGGAAAGGCTGCGAGTCGCCGGAAGGCGTCGTCACGGGCCTCTTTTTCCGCCCGATCCGCCGCCGCCTGCCTGGCCAATGCCCGTTCCTTCTTGCTGAGGAACTCGCGACCGGAAGC
Source organism: Phycisphaerae bacterium (assembly GCA_029260055.1). Lineage (GTDB taxonomy): Bacteria > Planctomycetota > Phycisphaerae > UBA1845 > UBA1845 > JADFOB01. The sequence continues at coordinate 20 of JAJDDX010000011.1, read as the reverse complement.
AGCCAGCGCGGCCGCCTCCT
>JAJDDX010000002.1 GCA_029260055.1 Phycisphaerae bacterium | reverse complement strand
GCGGTCCCGCTTCGGCGCGCAGCCAGCATCGCATGCCGCTCGCGCGAAGAGATCAGGCGGGAGGATTTGGCGAAACGGAGCTAAACCGAACTTCTGGAAAATCGCTGCTGCGCAGCATCGCTGGGAGCCGATAAGGGACATGACGAAGCCTCCATGCAGATGTCCGATGATGGGTGGTCCTCCATGACCACGTGCAACAACCCATTCATCGGTACCGGGAGGCTTCTTTCGTTGACAAGCTTAGCTTAGGGCCATTGGGCTCGGCCCGACGAAGAAAGCCCTATGTGTGTTAAATCAGAACCGTCGGCCGATGATGAACTCAGCCAATGCGGAGAGTGACGCCTTCGCATCAGAAGGTGGGAGTGTGTCGAGCTGGAATGTGGCGCCCAGTCCCGTAGGGTCCGCTGTGCGGACCATCCTTGACTGCATACGGCGTGGACAGGCGAGATCTAGCCGCGCGTCCGCCCGGTCTTCGATATTCGCGGGAGCCACACCTTTGCAGCCGCCAGCAGCAACAGGGCCAGGATCAGCGCTCCCCAACTAGACACCGCCGGTACCGGCTGGCGAACGCGGCACTCGTACGTGCAGGCGTCCGTCTCGTCCGCGTTGCCGTCGTCGCACTCCTCGCCCGCCTCGACCACGCCGTTTCCGCAGGCCGGGGCGCAGTCCGCGTCATTGTTCGCGTGGCAGCCGGGCGGACAGCACTGGTCCGAGACATCAACACGGCACTCCGTGATGACGACGTCTTCCGGACACGCATCGCCGGTGCCGCTGCACACCTCGGGAGGATCACACATGCCGGTCGGCGGCCGGCAGACGTCCGTCGACTTCACGTCGACCGGGCACGCGGCGCTCTGCCCGTCACAAGCTTCAGCCAAATCACACTCGCCCGCAGCCCCGCGACACACCTCGCCGGCTATAACGATGGTGCAATCAGCGTCGCAACAGGCATCGCCATCGCACGCCTCGCCCTCTTCGAGGATCCCGTTGCCGCAGACCGGGCAGATCGTGCGCCCCTCCGCAAGGTGCAGCGACCACTGATCGATCGATCCACTGTCACCATCGACATTGTCGATCACGGTGATGGTCCACGCACCGGCGGTATCCATGCCGTCGAACGCACTGAGCGCCTGCTCCGGGCCGTAGTCGCCGGTAACCGGCGCGGACGCGTCGTTGATCGGGCCGCCGGCCGCCTCGTCATCGAGAATGATGTCCATGTTGTCGGCGTTGAGCCCACAGCAACCGATCGCGTCACACACGAGGCCGGCGTTGTCACCGATCCGCTGCACGAGTGTGACGGTCGTGCCGCCATGCTCGACGATCGCACAGAGATCGCCGATCCACGTATGCGTAATGACCAGATCGATATCAACGTCGCCGATCGTAAGCGAGTCCCCGACGTTGATCGTGTCGCTCACGCCAACGGCGTCATCGTCCGGGATCGGGAGGCCCGGGCTCGACAGCAACACTATCGGATTTCCAGTCTGGACATTGCACTCCGTGTCATCGCCCTGATAGACACCGCCGAGGACCTCACAATCCGGCTCGCTCTGCTCATCGCACACGCCTCCGGGCTGGCAGCACGCGCCCGTCGGTAACAACGACCCACAGAAGACAGCGCTGGTGCACGCCACGCCGTCATCGAACACCGATAGCTCGAAGTTGCCCGTCGCACTACTGAAGCCGTGAACCAGGATCAGATACTCCGCACCGAGCTGTGAGCACCACTGCACCTTCGAGTGGAAGTTGCAGCCGGTCACGTCGTCGTTGCCGGTCACGCACGTCGGTGCGTCGCATCCGGTGCAGAACACGCTGATCTTCGTATCGTAGTCGGCTGAGCCCGGCGGCGACTCGTTCTCACACGTCGTCGCCGTCATCGTCTCCCCCGTCCCGATGACCTTGAACCACACACCCGGCGCGGTGATGCTCGTGCCGCACGTCGGGAACTCCGAATCGATGGTAGCCCCCCATGTCGACCCGGGTGTCACCGACGGGACATTGGCCGGCCGTGCGCCCCAGCACTCGTCATTGGGCGGCGGCTCGGCACAATCACAGCCGCACCAGGGATCATGGCAGGCCAGTTCAGCGCAGATGTCATCCCACACGACATCGCAGCAGTAGGCGTCCTGGGCGCAGACCGACGCGCAGCAACTAGCTTCGTAGCACCCCGGCGTACCGTTCGCCATGCAGCAGTCGCCCGTGGTGCCCTCGCAGGGGTCGTCGAACCAGCACGCGGCCGTGTCGAACGCGAGGTCGAGCGAAAGCGACATGTCATAATCTGTGGGATGGAAGTCCACGCCGCCGGTGTCGGTCTGTGCGGCGCGCTGATCACCGGGTGGAGCGGTGGTCCATAGCCAGAAGCAGGTGCCCGTCGTCTCGTTCACGATCGAGATCCAATAGCATGTATCCGCGCCCACGCTAACCGGTGGGTGAGTCGCCTCATAACCGTATTCCGCGACAGGGCCGGATGAGATCAGGATCCACCGTCCGGTGGCCACCCCCCGGGCATCGGTCGTGAACGGGCCGGCATGAACGCTGCCGGGAACGGCGCCTCCGGCATCATCGTTGTGGTACGTAATCGTGAAAGCATCACCCGAACCGGGGCCGCAGCCTTGCATATCGTAGAAATCGAAGTAGATGCCCCACCAACACACGCTCGTGATCGTTCCGGCGCTGACCGGCGTGAAGTTCTCCGCCACGCGGGTCCCTGCATCCGGGTTCACGTCAGACACGGCTGCGATAGTGCCTGCACCGCCCTCCCCTTCCAGGTTGCCGAGCTGCCCGTCCACGCCGTTGACACAGACGAAGTACGGCGGGCACGGGTTGGGATCGCAGACCGTGCCGGCCCCCTGCCAGTTGCTTGCGCAGGTAAACTCGTTGGCGATCGTGCAACTTCCGTCACCGGCACAGCAGGCTCCGTCCGGCGGTTGGGGGCAGTTGGCGCCGGCGCAATCCGTACCATTGCCCTGATAGCTGCCGCCGCCGCTCACGCAGTCGCCCTCAAACGACCCGTCCGTGCAGCTTCCATCGGGATGGCAGCACGCCCCAACGGCGCCGCAAGGAGGGATGAGGTCTGAGCATTGGGTCGTCGCGACAAACCGCTCCGCACATGCGTACCACACGACGTCGTCCAGGCAGACACCCGTCGCATCGTCGCAGCATGCGCCGATGACCGAGCCGGCCGGATCAATGTCGAGACGCATGACCCACTGTGCGTTCGGGAAACCGATGCCATCCGTGGTCAGGTAACAGTCCAGGCCGCACGTGTCCGTGGCAATCCAACTCGGTGCCGTCTGCCCGTACGAGTTGGCGCCCAGGAAGAACGAACCATTGTCGGTCACCTGACGGTCAGGCGTAAACACCTCAACGACGATCGTCGCCCCGAGCGGCAGCAGAATGCCCTCGCCGTAGTCGACCGTTACGAAGTCCAGTGACGTGCCATCCGGAATGAACACGGGCGACGAATCCAACAGAATCCAGTCGTTCGTGCCGCACGTCGCGGATGGGCCGTCGTCCGGATCGCCGCCGGAAGGATCGTGATACACGTTCACGGTGATCGTGTAGTCGAGAGTGTTCGTCTCGACGCCGACATCGATGCACTTCAAGAAAGTCGGCACGCTGGGGTATTCGACGCTCATGTCGAACGATCGGGCATACCAGTTGTCAAGGTTGACGCCGCCGGCATTGCAGGAGACCGACGCAAGCTCTTCGATCGTCTCCGGGTCCAAGTTCTGGGTGACCGTGACAGCACCGCAGCCGGCCCCCTGAGCCGAACCGCTCGGCGGGAGTGAGGTTTGCGAAGCACCCCACCCCGCGCGCCCGCCCGACGGCGGAAGCGACACGGGCTGCCCGGACGTACGAAGACCGGCAATACTGGTGCCCGGCCAATGGTTCGCCGTCACGCGGCGCACCGCGACTCGGTCGCCCACAATCCGAACGATTACGTAGATCTGATCGGAATCGACATCCACCCCGAGCGCCGAGGCGCCGACAGCCGGATGCTCAACAGAGAACTCCGACTTGCCGAGCGGAAGATCAGCCGTCCAAAGCCCCTCCGGCGATGGAATCGGTTTGTATCCACCGAGCGAGACCTGAGCGTTGTTGACGAGTTGGCCGTTGGCGTCCGTCACTGCGATGTGAACGGTAGCAGCCGGCGCCGCGCCCGCCATCGAAAGGAAGAGCAGTGAAACCACATGGCAAACGAGCGAGAACCGCGACATGACGTGCCCTCCTTCTCGACCGGTCTCCTGCACCGCCTTAACAATGTACCAAAACCAGGACCGCAAGAACAGGGATTTAGCGGATGGGTGGCATGGGCAAGCGAGAGCTTGCCCGTGAGCCGTCGCAGAGGACGCGGGCAAACAAGTTTGCCCATGCCACCCCGGCAAACCCATCGATTGAGACGCAACAAATGAGGTAGGCCGGGGTCGGCCCGACGAAGAAAGCCCTATGCGTGTTAAATCAGAACCGTCGGCCGATGATGAACTCAGCCAATGCGGAGAGTGACGCCTTGGCATCAGAAGGTGGGAGTGTGTCGAGCTGGAATGTGGCGCCCAACACATACTCGCGTGCGACGGACAGTGCATGATCAACGCTGCCGGTGCGCGACAGACATTCGCGGATCACCTCCGCGCTTTGCGGGCCATCGTTTTGCAGCGCGGCTCGCAGGGTCGAGGCCGTGTCCGCATCAGCCACGGACAAACAGTGAATCGTCGGAAGCGTCAACTTCCCCAGCCCGGCGTCGCGACCGAGCGTCTTGCCGACGGTCGCCTGATCGCCCGTCACGTCGAGCACGTCATCGACGATCTGAAAAGCAATGCCGGCCGACAACCCGTACCCACGCATCGCGTCCACGCACGCCTCGTCCGCACCCGCAAAGTGCGCACCGAGTTCACACGCCACAGCCGTCAGTGCAGCCGTCTTACGCCCGATGATGTTGAAGTACTGCGCTTCGGACAGATCGAGTCGTCCGCGATAGTGGTTCTGCAGCAGTTCGCCTTCGCACACCGTGTTCGTCGTCGCCCCGATCCGGCGTGACGCATACTGGCTTTCCAGCGAGCTACAAAGATGAAACGCGTGGCTGATCAGGTAGTCCCCGAGCAGCACAGCCGCTTCGTTCCCGGAGATGTTGTTGACCGTCGGCTGGCGACGCCGCTCGTCCGCCTCGTCCAGCACGTCGTCGTGAACGAGCGTGGCCATGTGGACCAGCTCGACGACCGCCGCCAGGGTGGGATGGGCGTCCGTCAACTCGCCGGCCGCTCGTGCGGTAAGAAGCAGCAACCCCGGACGCAGCATCTTCCCGCGATACGACCGCACCGTGTCGCACAGATCATCGATGAAGGGCAGATCGCCGGCTATCTCCTCGTCGAACACGCGTTCGACAAGGCGAAGGTCCTCCTGCACCGGTGCGTAAAGCACGTGCAGCGGCTCGGAGATCTGACTTACGCAGCGCATGTGGCAAACCCGTCGCGATCGAGGCACGGCACAACCCGACTCGACCGCCGCCTCGGTTCAATCGGCACGATTGTAAGGATCGCTGAGCCGGGTTCCAATTCGTTTCAAATGTTTTGAAAAGAACAACTAGCTGGCTGGGAGCCGCGGATCGCCGCTGCGTCCCGGACCGCCCGCTAACCCTTGCGTTGGTAGGTTCCGCTCTTTCCGCCCGTCTTGCGCTCGAGTTGTATCGGGCCGATGACGATCGACTTGTCCGCGGCTTTCGCCATGTCGTAGACGGTCAGTGCCGCGGCCGCCGCCCCGGTCATCGCTTCCATCTCGACACCGGTCCGAGCGGTGGTCTTGGCGGTGCAGCGGATTTCGAGTTCGCCGGGAGCTGTCCGCTGAAACTCGATTCGTACCCAATCCAGCCCGAGTGGGTGGCACATGGGAATCCACTCGCTCGTGCGCTTCGCCGCCTGGATGCCCGCCACCCGGGCCGTGGCGATCACGTCGCCCTTCGGCAGCGAGCCAGCCAACACTGCATCCAGAACGGGTCCCGAGACCCGAACCAGCGCCGATGCGGTCGCCTCGCGCACGGTGACATCCTTGCCCGACACGTCGACCATACGGGCATCGCCGCCGGGGCCGACGTGAGACAGCTTGGGTTGTTCCGACGCGTCAGACATCGGCCACATTCTCGGCTCCATGCCGCTCTTGAGCAAACCCCGCCGGAAAAGACGAACCGCACCCGCGCCGTCCCCCCAGACCGTGTTATCGGAGCTTGGCGGGCCCCGCCGCGCAGATTATGTCGCTCTCGGCGTCTTCCGATACCGACCAGTATGAGCGTCTCTACGACACCGCCGATGGCCGAGTCTGCAAGTGCGCTCCCTCAGAGCATTCACTGGTGGACGCGGCTGATCCACTGGGTCGTGGAGGCTCGCTCCCACCGCGTCATCTGCCTCGTCGGCGGCATCTGGCTCCTCAACGCCTTCGATCTCGCGTTCACGCTCCTCTCGCACGAGCAGGGCCTGCTGCACGAACAGAACCCGGTGGCGAAGCAAATGCTCGAGAAGGGCGAACTGTCCGTCATGCTCTACAAGATCGGCCTGGTCCTGATTGGGAGCTACCCCCTACTGCGGTTCCGCACCGCGCGGATCGCCGAGATGGCGGCATTCGTCGTCCTTATCGCTTACGCCGCCCTGGCCATCCGCTGGTCCGAATGTTACGAGCTATACGGCCTCACCTTCTCGAACACCGCCAGCTACGCCGACCTGACCGCCGTGGGCGCCGTCCCACCACAATAGCGGCAGCCGCTCGCGCCCCCCCACTGCTCAACGCGAGAAGGCGAGATTATCCATGCCCGCTCCGTTGAAGTACTTGTTCGTCGCCGCGCCGGGTCCGCCCGACGGCTCGTCCACAGGCTCGGCCACACCGTCGTCACCCACCTCGTAGCCGAGTTCGGTCAGCGTCAGGCCTTCGACATGGCCGTCGGCCATAAGCACATTCCCTCGCGTGCCGTGCCGCATCTCGACGGGTGAGAAGGCAAAGCGGTTGGGGTCGGCGCCCGCCTGCACGTCGCCGCCGCCGGGGCCGAACTTCGTGGCATTACGCTCGGCGGCAAGCCGCGGAGGATCAAGCGTGTAGGAGTGCTTGCCATGACGCCGCCCCGCCCCGCGACTGTCACCGATAACGACCGTGCGCTGTGCGGCTCGCATCCGAGTCGCCACGACCGGGTAGTTGTCCCATCGGCCCGTCTCGCCCGAACTCCGCGAGTTGCCGAGGTACTGGTAGTTGTAGCCGTAGGCGCCGTTGCGAATGTCGAGCTCGAAGTCGTGGTCAAGCGACGGGCACAGGAAGTTCTCGTTGGTCATCTCTCGACCCTTCTCAGCGCCGACCCCGACCGAGCCGTCTCCGAAAGAGCCATTCGAGGCAATCTCCTGCTCGAAGGGACGCGGGTCCACAACCTCCCCGATCTCGATGTCCAGGAACCACTGCCAACGCGGCTTAGCGCGACCGGCCTTGTTGACGTACACGTCGTCGACGTCGGGACGAGCCTTCTTCAGACGAAAAGGCGGGTACTTGTCCCGGTTGCGGTTGAGGTAGATCTGCATGGTCGTGCCGAGACGCTTGAGATTCGCCCGGCAGACAGCCGACTTGGCCTGCGCCCGAGCCGCGGACAGCGAAGGCAACAGGATCGAAACCAGCAACGCGATGATGGCGATGACCACAAGCAGTTCAATGAGCGTGAAGGCTTGCTTTCGTCGAGACATCGTTCCTCCCTCCTCTTTCTCCGTGGTCGCCCGCCCCGCGCGACACGCCGCCGAGGGCGTGCGAGAACAGGCGACATCCAATCGGCCCTGAGACTCACTCTCAGTTCAAGGCCGACTATAGCAACACACTCAGCACAACGCAACAGCGAACATGACTTATTTGATATCCATTATCACTATAGATCGGATTCGAGCGCCCTGTTTCGGATGATTCCGGGCACGCACGGCTTGCAGCTACACCCGGCCGTGCGCACCGAAAGCGTGTTTAGACTTGGGGGGCGTTATGAGCGACTGATGGTGGACCGCCCAGCGGCCTAGTAGAAGATCGTCACGATCAGGTTGGGTTCGGTGTGCTTGCCTTCGAACTGGCCGACGACGGTCGACGCGAACTTGATCGTCATGTGCTCGGTACCGTCGATCCAGTCGTTGATCTGATTGTTCATGAACTCGAGCGACGCCTCGTTCATCTTCGAGTGGAACGTCCGACAACGCGTCGCGTTCGTCTCGCTGGTCTGCAACGGGCGCTTGTATCGCGAGTCGTCCCATCCGCCGGCAAGACCGAGCGTATGCACGCTCGTCATGATCTTGCTCTTCGACATCTCGTCCTCTTCGGAGACGAGGTCGTCATCCAGCGCGATGGCTTCAAACTCGTTGGTGTCGCCTCCGGTCAGCGCGTCGTGCGAACGTTCGTAGCTCGACACGCAGTGAGCGCAAAGGAGATTGCCGCCCTCGTATCGAGCGATGCCCGAATCCAAGTGCGCCTTGTAGACGCTCGCCCCGCATTTCTGGCATATACTAGCAACATCATCTGTCATCGGAGGTGCTCCCGGACGAAACTCTGCGAACGCCCCTATTCTACCGTCGCGGCATGCAACGCGTCAACGAGCAGCCGCCCGCGCCTGCTCCATAATCGCTACGCCGGACGACGTGCCGATCCTCGTCGCTCCCGCCTCGATCATCGCCAACGCCACGTCGGCCGTCCTGATCCCGCCGGCCGCCTTCACGCCCATCGGTGCCGCGTGACGGTGAAGCAGCCGCACCGCCTCGACCGTCGCCCCGCCCGCGGGATGGAGCCCGGTCGAACTCTTGACGAAATCCGCCTCACCCTCGGCACAAAGCCGGCAAGCCAGAATCGACTGCGCTTCAGTCAAAACCGCCGTCTCGATGATCACCTTCAGAAGCCCCGCAGGATTGGCACCATGTACAACGCGGGCGAGCGCCTCGATGTCACGACGAACGGCCGCCCCGTCACCCGCGACCAACGCACCGACATGGATGACCATGTCGATCTCCGTCGCGCCGTCGCCCATCGCACGGCGTGCTTCATCCGCCTTTACCTCAGTCACACTCGCGCCCAACGGAAACCCCGCTACCGACACGATGGCCGGACAACGTCCACCCGATGCCACAGATGCGCCGGAGATGCGATCGGCCACGCGGCACACGTACACCGGGCTGACACACACGCCGGCAAAACCGTACTCGAACGCCTCGTCACACAGGCAATCCACCTCCGCGCCGGAAGCCTCCGGCTTCAAGAGCGTGTGGTCGATACGTCTTGCGATCTCTTCCAGCGCTATCACTGCGCATATCTCCGTCACGTGCCGATCGGGACACGCACTCGAGCCAGTTCACGAAACCGTCTACGAGGCCGCCTCGCCTGTTAGCGCGTACCGATGCACCAGCCGAGCCACTCCCTCGTCCTGCATCAGGTACAACACGCGCGTCCGTTCCGCCATCGTACCGAGCGCCGGAGCCCGCGTGGCAGCACGATCCACCACGCCGATGGCAAACGCCGCATCGTCAAGTGTGAGCACATCGCGCCCCGCCGCCGCGGCCGAGCAACGCGCGAGCCAGCCGGCCGCGCTCACCGACAGCCACAGCGCCGCTAGTCCGGCAAACACTGGCCAATCGTAGTAACCCTCGCCGAAAACGCTGCGCCCGCAGAACCGGCCGTACAAGTATCGACGTTGCAGGTCCTCGATCGCCCGCGCATCATCACCGCCGCAGCGCACCGCCTCCACGGCTGGGAAGGTCGCAGCCCCTGTAAGGCCCGGGATGGGCGGCACGTCACCGAAGGCTCGAAGGAAGCGGCGCGCTCCTTGAACCTGACGAACACGATGCCCGAACTTCCCGACCGCCCCGACCTGCATCTCCGCCAGTGTCAGATGTTCGGAATGGGCAAACACCAACTGCCGAAGCATCGCCTGCTGCTTCCGTGTCGGCGGCTCCGGCGCTTCAGGGCACTCACCCGGCAGCGCATCGAAGAGCAGGTCGACCAGCTCGACGAAACGCTCACCGCGAACGGAGTCGAGCTTCGCCGACGACAGAGTCTGCGTCACCCTCGCCGCGCCGACGACCCGCGCCGAAAACGGCACTTCGTCGCCGCCCAGCCACATCAAGAACCGACCCACGAGCGTATCGATCTCCTCTGCCGTCCCGCGGACGCCCCGGCACAGGTCGGCGGTCTCGGCATTCTCTCCGGGCGAATGGGGTAACGAGTTCGCCACCCGCCCCAGCCACCGGCTGTGCTCGGAAAGCGGTTCGCCCTTGCCGGACGCCACGGACGGGCAGTCAAACCGAAGCGACGCCTGCCACCCGCCGGGCACGGCTCTAACCGAAAACGGAAAGATGCGACACGCCAGCGGCTTGGCCCTCTCGCCGTACTTGGCGTGGATGAGGCAGAGGTTCTCATCGTCGAGGAAGACACACGCGCCGTCCTCATGCTTGTTGAGGACCCAACCGCGGCCCAGGCGAACGTACGGCGCGACGCCGAGTTTGCCGGCCCACCCCTGCTCGTCGATCAGAGCCCGCTCCTCGTCGGTGATGTGCTCAACCAGCGTCCGACAGCAATGGCCACACGTATGACACGACCATAGCTGGCCCGGTACCGGCGGCATCATCACGGGTAATGATCGCGAGGCGGACATGTAGACGATTGTCGGGCGGGACGAGGCGCAACGCAACGCGCGACAGCGCGGCGTCTAAGCTACCGCTGCAGCGCGTCATCCACAGCCGCGGCGACGGCATCCCATTCGCGGTCCGTGTAGTCCAGCAGCGTCGGCAGGTCGCACGAGTCCAGTCGACTCCCATCCGCGCCCATGAACGTCGCGTGTACGTCGATCCCGCCGAGCACCTGATCACCACCGGCAAAACCGGCTTCATTGAGCCAACCCGACACCACGTGCGAAGACGCGGCTGAGTAGGTCAACGCCGTCACATGTGGAGGGGAGAACTCGTGGATGGTCGCGAGGTGCAGCCTGACCGGGCACGGCAACCGACGCTCCGCCGCAAGCCCCTGCAACGACTCAAAATCCCGCAACGCAGCGGCGGCGGCGTCCCGCAGGAAGCAGATCGCCTCAGCCGCGCTGAGTCGTTCGTCCATCACACCGCGAATCTCAAAGCCGCCTTCCGGGATCACTCGGTAGATTTGATAGGCCTCGCCGTCGCAAAAGCGCTCGGACTCACGCAACATCCGAATCTCGTTGGCGGTATAACCCACCGACACGTGCGTGCCGAAATCATAGACGTAAAGCCCGGCGTAACGCTGTGGATTCGGAATCGGGGGAAGAACCGGGGATGAGCCGTGAGGCGGGGTCAAGGCACCACCAGACGCACGAACTTGCGCTTGCCTCGCTGGCACACGTCGCCCGACTTGACCGCCACCGGCGCCAGCGCATCTTCGATCACGGCGCTGTTGAGGCGCACGCCGCGCTCAGCCACAAGACGCCGCGCCTCACTGTTCGTCTTGGCGAATCCGCAGCAACGAATCAGATCGACGGGGACCATCGTGCCGCCCTCCACCTGATCCGCCGGCAAGGCCACCTCGGGGATGTCGTCGGGTAACCCGCCGCCGCCCCCGTGAACCCGCCGAAACTCAGCGGCAGCCGCCTCCGCCGCCTCCGCCGAGTGGTACTGCGTGATGATCGTCCTTGCGAGAAACTCCTTGCTGTCGCGAGGGTTCGACTTCGCCGCGTCGGTAAGTTCCGCGATCCGCTCCGCCGGCACCTCCGTAAGCAGTTCGAAGTAATTCGGCATGGCCCCATCGGGCACGCGCATGATCTTGCCGAACATCTCTGCGGGCTCGTCGGTGATCGCCACGTAGTTACCCAGCGACTTGCTCATCTTCTCCGTGCCGTCGATCCCCACGAGAATGGGCATGACCATCACGAGTTGCGGCGGCTGACCGGCGTTTCGCTGGAGATCGCGACCACACAGGTTATTGAAGGTCTGATCGGTGCCGCCGAGTTCCACGTCCGACTCGATCGCCACGCTGTCCCGCGCCTGCATCAACGGGTAGAGCAGTTCGTGCAGGTAGATCTCCTTGCCTTCCTCTCGCCGCTTGGCGAACGTGTCGCGCTCGAGCATGCGAGCCACGGTCATCTGGCTCATCAGTGCGATCACGTCGGCGAAGGTCATCGGTGTAAGCCACTCGCTGTTGCGCCGCACCTCGAGCTTCTCCTCGGACATGTCGAGCACCTTGCCCGCTTGTTCGAGATAGGTGTTGGCGTTGGCGGTCACTTCGTCCGCCGTCAGGATCGGCCTTGTCTTCGAGCGCCCCGTCGGGTCGCCGATCATGGCCGTATAGTCGCCGATGATCAGCACCGCCTTGTGCCCCAGGTCCTGGAAATGCCGCAGCTTGCGCAGCACGACGGTGTGCCCGAGCGTCAGATCCGGCGCGGTCGGGTCCATCCCGAGCTTGACGCGCATGCGCTTCTTCGAAGCGAGCCGCTGCTGCAACTCCTCTTTCGTATAGACGCTGTCACATCCGCGGAGCAGGATTTCGAGTGGGTCGGCAGTATCAGTCATCGCGCCTTCATGTCGCTGTCGCGTCGCCTTTGCTGTCGATGCGAATCCGCTCGATCGCGGTCGCCCTACCGGTCGTCGTCTCCACGGTCACGACAACACCGCACAACCTGATGTCGTGCTCCGCCACGTCGAACCGCGCCGGCACGCCGGTTCGCATGGCGCTGAGCACACGATCTTTGTCGCGGCCCAGCACGGAATCGTATGGACCGGTCATGCCAAGATCGGTGACGTAGGCCGTGCCCTTCGGCAAGACTCGCTCATCGGCGGTCGGCACGTGCGTGTGCGTGCCGAACATGGCGGATACCCGTCCGTCCAAGTGCCAACCGAGTGCGACCTTTTCGCTCGTGACTTCGGCGTGCATGTCCACCACGACGATCTTCACGTCTTGCGGAATCTTGGCCAGGACCCGGTCGGCTGCGGCAAACGCACAACTCGACGGCGGCTTCATGTAGAGCCGTCCCATCAACGAAACCACAGCGACTTTCACTCCGGATTTCGTTTCACACACGGCGTATTCCCGTCCCGGCGCGCCGGGCGGGTAGTTGGCGGGTCGAACCACACGATCGGAAGTCTCGAGTACCGGGATGATGTCACGTCGACGATAGATGTGGTCGCCGAGCGTAATCAGATCCACACCGTAGCGAAGAAGCTTCTCGTAAAGCTGCGCCGTCAGCCCCGATCCGCCGGCGATGTTCTCCGCGTTGACAATGACGCAGTCGATGCCGCGCTTGGGCACGACCTCTTCTATCGTTTCGCGCAGCACCAGCCGTCCGGGGCTCCCGACCACATCCCCCACGCATAAGATCTTCATGTCCATACGGGTCTCGCCCTGAGGCGCCGCCGCGCCGGATTCCCGACGCCTACCGGGCGTGCGCGACCGCTCGAACCTCGCGCAAAACCGTCACTCTGATCTCGCCGGGATAGGTCATGTTCTCTTCGACTTCCTTGGCTACGTCTCGTGATATCTTCGCCGCCACGGCGTCATCCACCCGCTTGGCATCGACGATCACGCGAATCTCACGCCCCGCCTGAATGGCATAAGCCTCTTTGACGCCGGCCGGCGCCTTGGCGATCTCTTCCAGTTGCTGCAACCGCTGTACGTAGCGTTCGAGCGACTCACGCCGCCCGCCAGGTCTCGACGCGCTGATCGCGTCGGCCGCCATGACGATCGGCGTATACGGGCTCGTCGACGGAATGTCACCGTGGTGGCCCGCGATCGCGTTCAATACCTCCGGACGCTCGTTGAAACGCTTGCAGAAGTCCGCGCCGATCTTCGGATGACCACCTTCCACGTCGTGGTCGATCGCCTTGCCGATGTCGTGCAGAAGGCCGCACCGCCGACCAAGCCGCCCGTCCAAACCGAGTTCGTCCGCGATGGCCTGGCAGAGGAAGGCGACCTCGAGACTGTGCTGCAATACGTTCTGCCCGTAGCTCGTGCGATATTTCAAACGACCAAGCAGGTCGAGTTCCTTGCGGTGCAAGCCGCCGAGGTTCGCCTCCACCGCGGCCTTCTTGCCGGTTTCCAGAAGCTCCTCGTCCAACTCCTTGCGTACGCTGATGACGAGTTCCTCGATGCGGCCGGGATGAATCCGACCGTCCTGCACCAGCCGCTCCAGCGCGCGCCGTGCCGTCTCTCGGCGAATCGGGTCGAACGCGCTCACCACGACCACGCCCGGAGTATCGTCGACGATCACGTCAACACCGGTCGCTCGCTCGAAGGCGCGAATGTTCCGCCCCTCCCGACCGATCACGCGGCCCTTCATATCGTCCGATGGAATATCAACCGTGGAGACCGTACTGTCGCACGTGTGTTCCGTGGCGTAGCGCTGGATCGCGGTCAGCGTGATCTCGCGCGACCGAGCGATCGCCTCGTCCTTGGCAGTGGCCACCGACGCCTCGATCAACTCCGCCGACTCGTGCTCCAACTCGATCTTCAACTCGTCGAACACGGCCGCCCGGGCGTCATCGATGCTCAGCCGGGACACCTTGAGCAAATCGTCCCGCCGCGCCACCAGCAGCGATTCAGCCTCCTGCTCCTGTTCCGTAAGCCGGTCGAGCCGCGTGCTGAGCTTCTCACGCTCCTTCTCCAGGTTCCTTTCCTTGGTCTCGAGTGTGTCGAGTTTCGCCTCCAGGTTGTCTTCACGCTTGGCAAGGCGTTTCTCTACGTCCTTGAACTCCGACCTCATCTCGCCAGCCTCTGTTCGAAGCTGCTCTTGACCCTTGAGGAACTCCTCCTTGGCTTCGACTTCGGCTGTACGGCGGACGACTTCCGCATCCGCCTTCGCCTCGCTCTGTAGCCGCTCAACCTTCGCGTTCGCAGTGTCGAGGCGGTTCCGCACCATGAACCGCGCGACCACCAACCCGAAGACGAGCCCGATGAGCACCGCGATCGCCGTCAGGTAGGGATTGAACCCCGTCGGCATGACCGGCGATGCCGCTAACAGGAAAATGTACATATCACCTCGTTCCGCTATAGGGTGAACACCATGGCTCGCTCGTCCGCCTGAACTGCTCGTTCCAACGAGGCAGGCGAACGCCGACGCGACGACGCACTCTCGGTGAGCCTACGGTGAATGATCCACACCTTGTCCGAATCGGGTTTGCGCAAGCTACAAGCTGCGGCAGGAAGGGGGTCTGCCGAAAGTCGCTCGTTCCATGCCGGAACGAAGCAAAGAGGACCCGAAGTGGCGTGTGTGAAACTTCGCTTGCGCCGGCCGCTACGCGCTCCAAAACCTCCGCGTCGGGAAAGCCACGCGGATTCCGCCGAGAACGGCCTCCGGCGGTCCATCGACCACCGAAACCGACCGGCCCACCGAGTCAGCCCGATTACGCAGATTCAAGCCCGAGAAACCGACACAAGACGACAACACGCTTCGCACCTCAATCCTTAGGGGATATCCACTCAGGCTCGACATCGGCCAGCCGCAGGGCGCGTGCCCCAAACGACAGGCCGGGAACCAGTCAATCCCGCTGCGGACGACAGTCCAACCACGGCAATCGCGAACTTCCTGCCCCGAGCAAACCCGGGGAAGATCGACGATTGTCCTCCTTATTGACCGGTCGACCTCGCTCGCTGCTATCGAATCGGCAAGACCGACCGTGGCCGCTAAAGTGTCAATTCACACAATAAAGCGCAATTACCTCTCAAAAAGCATTTTAATCGTGCCGCATGGCCTGTCAAGCACGGCCCGCCGAGCGGCACAACGCCTGGTGCCGCCCGCGGGCGCAACGGAAACGTCACTTTCGCAGCCGGTTCACTCCGCATGGAAATCGCACGAAGTATAATTCGTGTTACTGAAAGCGTGCCGCGGCCGGCGCGACGCCGTGATCGCACGGGAAATGACCCACAAGACCTTGCCCGATCCCCTGTGACGGACCAGAACCGCATGAAGACAAGAGCATCACTACGCACCGCCATGATCGCAGCCGCCCTGACGCTGGTGGCCGTGCCCACCACGTCGGCCCAGTTCGGCCGGAACAAACCCAAGGCCAAGCTGAAGCTCGCCGCCTCGGTCGACGCCGTCGTACCCGGAAAGGCGTTCGATGTCGGAATCCAATTCCGCCTGCCCAGCGGCTGGCACATCTACTGGATCAACCAAGGCGAGTCCGGCCTGCCGCCGCGTGTGAAGTGGAACCTGCCCGACGGCCTCGATGCCGGAGCCGTCCAGTTCCCCATCCCCAAACGACACACGGACCGCGCCGGCATCGTGACCAACATCCACGAGCACAAGCCGGTCCTGATCGCACAGATGACGCCGGCCGACTCGCTATCGGGTAGCAAAGTGACCATCAAAGCGGACGTCGCCTACTTGATCTGCAAGAGTACCTGCCTGCGCGAAACGGCCGAGTTGAAGCTCGAACTACCCGTGCGTAGCGACGGCGAGGCGAAGCCCGCGAACGAAGACCTGTTCAAAGCGGCCAGACGCCGCCTTCCGAAAGACACCAGCAAGGTACTGACCGTGACGCCCTCGGTCAGCACCTCCGACTTCGCGGTCGACACGAAGTTCGAGTTGCGTCTTGCCATCGAGGTCGGCAAGAAGTTCCACATTCAATCGCACAAGCCGCTGACCGAAGGCTTCGTTCCGTTGGACGTCTTCATCGAACCCGCTTCCAGCATCATGTTCTCAGAAGCGGTCTACCCCGAGCCGCATGTGCGCAAGATCCCGGTGCTCGGCAAGATCAGCGAGTACTCCGGCAAGATCACCGTGACCGTGCCGGCGGAAGTGGACGAGCAACCACCACCGGGCCCGCTGCGCATCGCCGGTATCGTCACCTATCAGGGCTGCAACGAAAAAGGCACCTGCTTCCCGCCCGACGCCATCCGATTCAGCCTCGACGCACGCACCGCCGCGGCTGCGCCGCCGATCAAGGACGTGCCGCCACCCGCCGATGCGCCCAAAGCCGCGCCGGCAACCACCGCACGTGAGCCGAAAACACATGCCGCGGCACCGAAGGAAGATGTCGAAGAAAAGGCCGCAGCCGCCCCAGTCAAAAGCGAGTCCACCTCGGACGCTGACGAGGACGGACTTGAAGCGTTCCTCGTCAGCCTGGGCCTGCCGGGCCTGCTCGCCACGTGTTTCCTTTACGGCCTCTTCATCAACGCGACGCCGTGCGTACTCCCGCTGCTTTCGATCAAGGTCCTGGGCTTCGTACAGCAGGCTCACGAATCGCGAGGACGTACGCTGATGCTCGGGCTGTCCTTCGGCGCCGGCGTCATGATCTTCTTCGTCGTGTTGGGCTTGCTCGCCAGCCGAGGCACGAACATCCTGCAGATTCCCGAAGCGGTCATTGCTCTGGGTGCCGTCGTAATGGCACTCTCACTCAGCATGCTCGGCGTCTACACGCTACAAGTCCCCACGACCGCGACGAACCTGGAAGCCAAGATCCAGAAAGAGGGCATGGCAGCCTCTTTCGGTAAAGGCGCCTTGGCGCCAGTGCTCGGCTTCGCATGCACCGGACCGCTGCTGGCCGGAGCGTTCGGCTGGGCCACGCTACAGCCGCCGTCCATCGCCATGTTGGCGTTCGTCGTCATGGGGCTGGGGATGGCATCACCCTACATGCTACTCGGCGCGAATCCGAACTGGCTCGGCTTCCTGCCGCGCCCCGGCAACTGGATGATCACCTTCGAACGCATCATGGGCTTCCTGCTGCTCGCGATGGTCATCTGGCTGCTCAATCCACTCGTCACGCAAATCGGCGCGACCGGCCTTCAGTGGACGTTCGCCTTCTTAGTCGCCGTCGCCATGGCCTGCTGGGTGCTCGGAAAGGTCAACGTATCCATGCCGACGGCGCAGCGATTACGCTATCGCGGCGGCGCCGCGGCCATCGTGCTGATCGTCGGCGGCCTGATCTACGGAATGATCTATCCCATCGGCCAGGCACAGGCTCTGATAGCGGACGCGGGCGCGGACGGAGTGAGGACGCGAAGCTGGAGCGACGGCGAGATCCCCTGGCAGAAATGGTCGGCGCAGAACGTGCGACAGGCCGTCCTCGCGGGAAAGCCCGTCTTCGTCGACTTCACAGCCGCCTACTGCACCGTCTGTAAAGCCAACAAGAAGATCGCCACCAATACGGCAGAGAGCCGGGCCAAGATGGAAGCATGCGGATTCGAGGTCTACAAAGGCGATTTCTCCAACAGCGACGATGCGATCTTCGCCGAGCTGCAAAAGCACGGCCGCGGAGGGGTGCCGCTGAACCTCATCTTCCGCCCCGGCCAACCCGACGATCCGATCGTACTCCGACCGTCGCTAACGAAGGCGTACTTGCTCGACAAGCTAAACGCCGCTTGCGCGGACGGCGACACCGCGCGCACCGCTAGCCGAAAAAAACCTACCGGAAACTGATCGCCGCACCCGACCGGGCGCGGACCGTCACCGAGGTGTCATTCTCGACAGGATGTCGTCGAGGGCGATCGTGGCAAAACGAGTTGACGTGTCCGCCACCGCGTAGGGCATGACCAACTGCCCGTTGTGCTCGATCGCACCACAGGAATAGACCACATTGGGCACGTAGCCGTCCCGCTCGTCCTCCGCCGGTGTCAGCATCGGCTCGGCAAGATAGCCCGTTACGCGTGACGGGTCCTCCAGATCGAGCAGTAGCGCCCCCATCCAGTACTCACGCATCGGGCCCACGCCGTGCGTAAGCACGAGCCAGCCGTGCGGCGTCTCGATGGGCGACCCGCAGTTGCCGACCTGAACGAACTCCCACGGCGAAGTAGGGCCGTGCAGCTTCTGCGACTCGTTCCAAAACTGGATGTTGTCCGAACGAAGCAAGTAGATGTTCTCGCCGTCCAGGCGGGCGAGCATGACGTAGCTACCACCGATCCTGCGCGGGAACAGCGCCATGCCCTTGTTCTGCACGCACGTTCCGTTCAGCGTGTTGATCTTGAAGTGGCGAAAGTCCTCGGTCTCGATCAACTGCGGAAGCGTCCGAATCCCGTTGTAGGCCGTGTAAGTTGCATAGTAGACCGGACTGCCATCATCCCGTGCGAACCGCACGAAGCGAGCATCCTCGATCCCGCGGCTTTCGTTCTCCGTCACCGGGAAGATCACGCGCTCCGAAATCGACGAATCCGAGGGAAACTTCAGCTTGTAGTTCGAACGCGCGAGCCACAGCATGCTCTCGGCCAACTCGTGGAAACTCTCGACGTACGTATGCGTCCAGTGGAGGTCGTCCAGCACCTTCGTCAGATCGGCGATCGTAAACTCGTCGTCCAGACGCTTGAGCACACGGTTGGCAAGCCGGTTGTACGACCCCACCTCGATGAGCTTCAGATAGAAGGCGTTCTTGTCGAACCGCTGACCCTGCGTCGGAAGCTGCCTGGCCGCATAGCGCGATACGGGATCGAGACTGAGCTCGCCGTCAGCGTTGATGAGACCGCTTCGGAACTCGATCGACGATATGTGGCCCTCGCCGCACGCACGCAAGCTGACGATGAAACGCAGGCTTCCCGGCTCGACACCGTCTTGGTCGGGGTGCGGCACCATCGACGGATTGAACAGCGCCACCGATTCGAGCGTGTACTCGAGCGTGAAAAACGCGCCGAGCAGCAAACGCCGGTTCTCGGACGGTTCCGGGGCGCCGTTCATGTGCTCCTTGACGTAGTCGAAATGACTCCGAAAGACCTCCTCGAGGTCTTTGTGGCGGGTCGAGTAGTCGCGGAGGACACGATCGAGCACGCGGTCCACCTCGCTGTCGGGAAGCGCGAACACCCGTTCGATGATCCCCTCGACGCGCCCCTCCCCGCCGGGGATGAAGCGCCGAGCGATCACACGCGCCGGGTCGGCCGTCAGCCAGACCGGCAGACGGTTCACCTTGAGCTGCTGCGTCGTCATCGTAGCAGATTGTCCATTCATATTGGTCGAACCCGGGCGCCTTCCGCCACAACGCTTATCGGCAACCGGTGCAACGCTCATCCGCTTGATTGTAGGCCCGAGAAGCTCTTTATCGGCTCGGCGGACTTCGCACAAGCCCACGCCCGAACCGGCACCGTGAATTGCAGGGTGTATCAAAAAAGTCCCCGGCGTGCCCCGACCATCGGGAATATCGACCCGACCGTCTCGGTTTTGGGGACGTAGGAGGACCCTCCGTATCCTCTTTCGCAGAGCCCGAGGCGTCCCAAGCCGCCTCGGGCTTCACTATTGTTACGCGTCACGAAGACCTCAGCGGCCTCGGGGTGTACAGGCCACCCGGGGCGCGGTATCTCAGACGTGGGGCGACGGGCCGCCCCGTTCACACGCAACCAGACAGCCGGATGGACCACGGGCAGCCGCATAGCCAGCAACCGCGAGACCCTGAACGGGAGAATACGAACGTGAATCTGACGATCCTGGCAACCACGCTGATGCTACTCGGCGGCACCGACGGCAAAACCGTCAAAGTGTCCGCCACCCTACCCGCCGATACCCTCGAGGTCGGAAAGAGCTACGAGTTCCTCGTCGATGTCGAGTTCCCCAAGGGTGTATCGCCCGGCGATGCCGGCATCCCAGCCGCCCTCTTGCAGGTGCAGGTGCCACCGTCCGCGAAACTAACCGGCGAGGTCCTGACGGAGCACAAAGACCTCGCCCGCAACGAGTTCCTGCAAGCCCCGTTTGAACGCACCGTCGAGGAGTATCCGGCACGGATTGCCTTCAAGCTGACCAAGAAACCCGCTGAGGGCGAGGCGTTCCACCTCAACGTGATGGCCTACACCCTGAAGAAATCGAAGAAGTCGGCCAAGTTCCTGCGCCGCCGTCTCGCCCTTCCGCTGAAGCCGGGAGCGACAGCCAAAGAGGTCGAGGCAACGCCGTCCGATTGGGGCGGCGATAAGCACCTCCAACTCGGCGACAAGGCGGAAGACTTCGATCTGCCGTCAGCCGACGACACCACCGCCTCACTCGCGCAGTTCCGTGGCAAGAAGAACGTCATCGTCACCACCTACCGCGCACACTGGTGACCGTTCTGCAAGGCGCAACTGGTCGAGTTGCGAGGCATGTACAGGCAGTTCAAAAAGCGCGACACGGTCGTCATCGCCATCGCTCAGGAGGACACGGACCTCGACACGCACGGCAAGATGCTGAAGTCCTTCAAGGGCAATCCGCCCTTCCACATCGTCGCGGACCTCAATCGCAAGGTCACGACGCGCTACGATCGCACGACGGCCTACCTGATCGACAAGGAAGGCATCGTCCGGCAGATCTTCCCGATGATGGTCCACCACCGCCCGTCGTGGTGGGCGATCGTCAGCGAGATCGACAGATTGCTCGAGCCGTAAGAACGCTGCCCGTCGCGAGCCAAGCGTGGGGCAGGCGATTTGCCCGCCGTCGACTGGCGTGGTTCCTCGGAGTAAGGGCGACATTCCGAACCGCGACCGCCAGGGAGGCGGGTGCCCCGTCCTTCGGGTACGCCCGAAGGGTGGGGGAAGGATTTGTCCGGCGCGCCTGGCAAAACCTGTAGGGCATGTCGAGGAACGAGACATGCCGCTCACCGGGACAACAGAAACGCCGCTTGGTACAATTCGTTGTGACGGTCGCGGCTCGGAGCACATATGTCGCAGTTGTAGCGAGCCACTACACTTGGGAATGACAAGTCATGAACGAAGACACAACGTGCCAGAGTTGCGGCATGACCATCGACGACGGCACGTACTGTAAATACTGCACGGATGAAAGCGGCAACCTGCAGGCCTTCGAGGAACGCCTCGACCGGATGGTCCAATGGCTGCGACGGCAGGAGTCGGTCGCCTCAGACGAAGAGGCTCGCCAAAAAGCACTGGCCGCCATGGCCGAAATGCCCGCATGGCGTGACCATCCCCAACTCAAAGCCATGCGAGCATGAAGGTGAATGAAGCGGACAACGAACGGCAGGTCTCCGACTTCCCCTACCGGCTCGATATGTAGCGTCGGGGCTTGTCCCCGGCGCCGGTCCTCTGGCGGCTGCGGGCTGACAGTCACGGGATCACGCCACCTTCGGTGTCTTCGCGTTCCTCGCCATCCTCTTCGTCGCTCGGGTTCGATGCGTACTCCTCGTCCCACGCAATCTCGAACGAACTCAACTCCTGCACCGCAAGGCTGAGGTTAAGGCGCCTCCCGTGCTTGATCGCTGGAATCAAGCCGTTGATGGGAAGACCCGCTTCAACCTCCGCCATCGAGAGAGACACCTGCAGCATGACCGGATAGCACTCCGACGGCGGCGGAATCATCTCCCACCAGATTCGTTTGCCGGGAAGGTAACGGCGTGGCCCGAAGTAACTCATATGAGGCGCGCCGCTCTCGCTGCTAACCCCGACCCTGATCCTCAGCATCCCATCGTCCATCGCCTGATAGACGATGGCGCCGAGAAGTCTACGAAGCTGGCGGCGGTCAGTCCGCACTACTCCATCGCCGAAATCGAAGGAGTCGACCAACAGCCGTTTCTGAGTAAGAAGATCGCGTAGCATCACCGTCTCCTCAACATCGACCTACCGCCACCTCAACTTCCCATCCAATGTAAGTGGCGAGCGGTGCCGCCCATAAGGAGCGACGCTGTACCTGATCCGACAACGCCTTGAGCACCTGCAGATTCTATGGACTGTGCAGCCACCAAGTCTACGCAGCCGATGAGGCCGGAAAATGACGGCAGGCCTCCGACGTGCCCTGCGCGTCGATCGGCTGAGAGCTGATAGCTGACGGCTGATAGCTCTTGCCTACGATCGCAGCAGCGTATGCCCCTCAGACTTGGTCAAACTCATCCGCATACGATCATGCGCGTCTTTCGACCCCATCGCCACGATCTGAACGACCAGCGACGACTCCTCTTCATACCAGTTGCGCTTGCGCACCCGCAGCCGCCCGCTCGCGAACATCGCACTCGTCTTCTCGATCGCATCGTCCGTCTTCGGCATGCGAACGCGGTAGTCCTGTATGTCGCGCCACCGCCCCACGCGGTGCTCGACCATGTCGAATAGTGCCAGCGTAACCAGGATTGCCAACGCGCCGACCGCACCGAGTGCCAACTCGCCGAAGCCGCACGCCATGCCCACAGCCGCCACCGACCAGATCGTCGCAGCCGTCGTCAGCCCCATCACCGCCACGCGGTCTCGCATGATCGCGCCGGCACCGAGAAAACCGATCCCCGTCACGATCTGAGCGGCGATACGCGTCGAGTTCCAGTCCGGCCCGCCCATCGTCTGCGACACGATCGTGAACAGGCACGCCCCCACACAGATCAGGATGATCGTCCGGAAGCCCGCCGGCTTGTCGTGGAGCTCCCGCTCAAACCCAATCAAACCGCCAAGAATGACGGCTGCCACAAGACGAACGATGTGCTCCGTCTCGGGAAAGCCGATCGCCTTTATCGCATCGAGGAAACTGGACATACCAACTCGCTCCTCGGTCCTATGCACGCACCGCAGCCGGCTGATAGCTGACGGCTGAAAGCTGATAGCTCCCTGCGCTACAGCCGCTCGGTAATGCTCTTACCCTGCAGGAACAGTTGCAGGTAATCGCGCCCGCCGGCCTTCGAATCCGTACCGGACATGTTGAAGCCACCGAACGGCTGCACGTCGACAAGAGCACCGGTACACTTCCGGTTGAAGTACAGGTTCCCGACGTGGAACTCGTGCCGCGCCCGCTCCAACCGCAGGCGGTCGTTCGAGAACAGAGCTCCGGTCAGACCGTAGTCCGTGCCGTTGGCGATCGCCAAACCTTCGTCGAAGTCCTTAAACTTGATCACAGCCAGCACCGGACCGAAGATCTCCTCCTGGGCAATCCGCGCATTCGGCGCAATGTCGGCGATGATCGTCGGCGGGATGAAATAGCCGTTGTCCGGCACCTTGCCGTCGCCGAGCACGGGCCGCCCCTCGCCCTTGCCGATGCCGATGTACTCGTTGATCTTCTTGTAGGCCGACTCGTCGATCACCGCACCCATGAACAGGTTGTCCGGGCCCGTCGTGTTTCCGATGGTCAGTTCCCGCGACCGCGCCACCACACGCTCGAGCAGATCGTCGTACACATCCGCGTGAGCGATCAAGCGGCTGCACGCCGAGCACTTCTGTCCCTGGAAGCCAAAGGCCGCCGCCACCGCGCCCTCAGCAGCCGCGGCTACATCCGCCGTCTCGTCCACGACGATGCAGTCCTTGCCGCCCATCTCGAGCACGGTGCGCTTCAGCCATATCTGCCCATCCTGGACCTTCGCCGCCTTCTCGAAGATGCCGGTGCCGACCTCGCGCGAGCCGGTAAACGAGATGAAACGCGTCTGAGGATGGCAAACCATGGCGTCGCCGACGCTGCTGCCCGGGCCGGGCACGAAGTTCAGCACGTTCTTGGGCAAGCCCGCCTCGTGCAGAATCTCGACGAGCTTCGCCGCCACCACTGGTGACGTGCTCGCCGGTTTGAGGCACACGGTATTACCCGTCACCAGACCGACCGTCGTCATCCCCGCGCAAATCGCCAGCGGGAAGTTCCACGGTGGAATCACCACGCCCACGCCGAGCGGCATGTAGCGCAGCTCGTTCTCTTCGCCCGCGAACGGCGTGACCGGGTGAGCACCCTTCAGCCGCATCATCTCGCGACCGTAGAAGTCGAGGAAGTCCACCGCCTCGCACGCGTCGGCGTAGGCCTCGATCCAGCTCTTGGAGGTCTCGTAGACCATCCAGGCCGACACTTCGTAAATCCGCCGCCGCATGATCGCCGCCGCCTTGATCAGAATCCGAGCACGCGCGTCGGGGTCGACGCGGCTCCACGACTTGAACGTATCCGCCGCGCCGCGAACCGCCTTGTCGGCGATGTCCGCGTTGGCCTTCGCCATGGTCCCGATCACGAGGCTCGGATCGGCCGGGCTGATCGAGTTGAACGTATCGCCGGTGGTGACCTCTTCCCCGTTGATCCAAAGCGGGTAGGTCCTTCCCAGTTCGCTCTTGACCTTATCCAGGGCGGCCAGCATCAAGCGGCGCGGCTCGTCTGCGTTGAAGTCGACGTACGATTCGGGCGTGTAAGCGGGCAGCATTACTCTTCCTTCCAACTCGCTATGGCGTTTCAGCCTCGGCGCCGCCGCACACATGGGACGGCGCGGGCGCAGACGCACCTTGGGATTCTATTGGCCGTTTTTTACACGGTGGCGTGCCGGGTGGCTAGAGCGGAAGCAGGTAAACCGTGACGGCGGTGAAAACGCCACGAGGCTGGTGTCCTGAGGAGGGATCGGACGCAGTTCCCGGTTATGGCAACGAAACGCCCAGGAACGAGTCGTAAGCCGAGGCACCGTTCAGCAGGTCGATCTCGCGGATGATGTCCGACGGATCGGTCACACCACTGCGGTCCACGTCACTCTGCCAGGGCTCGGCCGGGACCACGAGGTTGATCGCGTCAATCACGGCGATAATGTCAGACTGATCGCTCGTGCCGTTGCCGTCCACATCGCCCGGAAGATACCCCAATCGAACCTTGGTACCGGTGTAATCATGCTGAATCGTCGTCCACGCGCCGACCGGAATCGCGGAATCCAGCACGACCGTCACCGTGTCCGGTGACCCCGTCGCCAGCACCGCGAACACCCGCGGCGCGGGGTCCAGGCTGCCCTCGACCGTCACGGAAAAGTCCTCGGCAACGACTTCCAGGGTGTCGCCCGTAAACGTCACATCGACGCTGTCCCAGCCCACCGGCGCGGAACCGTCCGGCTCGTGCGGAACACGTGCGTCAATCGCCCCATCCGGCGGGAAGCTCGATGAAATCCACACGGTCTTCTCGGCCTGGGTGAGCGCGGCGGCTGCGTTAATGCGGCCAAAACCAAAGTGGTCGTCCCAACCCACGCCGCCAAGGTCGTCCGCGGTATCCGCGAGAATGTGCCTCATCGCCACGTGCGGCAAACCCGGCACGTACGAGAGCATGAGTGCCGCCGTACCGCTGACGTGCGGCGTGGCCATCGATGTGCCGCTCGCAAAGCCATAGCCCGTGTCCGTGCCAAGCGAGTAGATGTTGTTACCAGGAGCGCACACATCAAGCTGGTCGCCCCATCTCGACCAGTTCGCAAACGCATCCTCATTCGTGGTGGCGCTGATCGCCATGGCGTTGTCGTACTTGGCGGGGAACGCGATGATGCTGAATGGCCAAGGACCGATGTTGTTGTTCCCCGCGGCCGCAACCACCAGCACGCCGTGCGCGTGCGCGTAGTCGACGGCATCCCGAAGCTCGGTCGTGCCCGTGTAGTATTGCAGGCTCATGTTGCAGATGTCGGCACCGTGGTCGACCGCCCAGATGATGCCCTCAGCCGCATCGGACTCGAACCCAAAGCACGGGTTCAAGGTCTGAAGCACCCGGATCGGCATGATGTTAGCGCCCCACGTGACGCCGGCCACGCCGTCGACGTTGTTCCCTTGTGCAGCCACGGTCCCGGCCACATGGGTGCCGTGCTGTACGCCCTCGTAGACGCAGTCACCCGTCGTCAGATCGGGGTTGTTGGGGTCGGCCGTGTTGGTGCCGGGCACCATTCGGTCCGCGATCTCCGGGTGCGGATCAACGCCGCTATCGATGATCGCCACGGTCACCGTGCCCACGTCGCCCGTGTGCAGACCCCATGCCTCGGGCGCGTCGATGTCGGCATCGACGACGCCGTCCACGCCACCGACCGATTGCCCTGTGTTGTGCAGACCGTACTGCGCACTGAAATCCGCATCGTCCGGGATGAACTCCGCCACACCGCCGATGCCGTCGACCTCAGCCATTTCAATCTCGTCGGTAAACGCGCCGAGCGCAGCCACCATCGCCGGTGCGTCCGTACCTTCGGGGACTTCGATAATGAAGGTCCGGTCGAGGCCGATCGCCGCCGCCACCTCGGGGCTTCCAAACGCCGGCGCGTGGGCCCGCCGGAGAGCGTGCGCCCGCCATGCCGTCAACTCGCCATTGAGCTGACCACTCAGCGCCGGTTCGGCCGCTCCGCCAACCACGCCGCGGGCAGCCGGTCGCATGCCGGACCGCTCAAACGCGCCCGGCTTGAACTTCACGATAATGTGATCGGACGCGTAGCCGCCGAATACGTCCGGTGCCATCGGCAAAGCACCGGCCCCGGGCTGGGCCCCGGCTTGGGCATTGGCCTGCCCGGCGTACACCAGCAGCGCTGCGGCTACGCAGCAACTTGTTGAAAACAATCGAAGCGTCGAAGACATGTTCCGTCTCCACACACCGCTTCAGTGGCGCCGGTTGAACGGACCAGCCCGATCCGCCGCCAAGTCGCCGCCTAAGGCGGTTATGTCCCCCGTGCCTCCCCAACCCTGCGATCGTACCGGTGCATCAGCAAACCGCCGCCCGCGACCCGGATG
>JAJDDX010000001.1 GCA_029260055.1 Phycisphaerae bacterium | reverse complement strand
GATCGGGATAGAAGATGTCGTACAAAAAGCCCATTTTTGCTTCTCTCCCTACACCAGCACGGTTCCGGAACCGACGCCGGCCGCCTGGCAGCAGATCACGTACTTGCACACGCCGCGACGCAGTACCTCGATCCGGCGCAGCATGTCCATGACCCACTCCGGATAGGTGTTCGTGAACTTGACCTCGAGGACGACCCCTCCCACGTCCTTGGGCCACCACATTTCACCGCCCCCGTCCGCGGGCGATGCGAGCGTGCCGAAATGCACATCACGATCGAGTGTGACGCGAACGCCGTGCGAGCCGTTCGCCTCGTAAGCCTCTCGCATGTAAGCGATTCCGACGATCGGCGCGGCGCCGATCTGCTCTCTAAGCTGCAGGAACTCGTTCACGTTCTTGCGCGTGCCCTCGTCACACGCCACCTCCTCGCTCAGCAGGCCGTCGTGCCCCCACAGCAACGACTCGGTGAGACCCGGCTCGACGCGGGCGCGCGTCTTGTGGACCGTTCCGGCGGTCTTCCGTTTGATTTCGCAAAAGACCGGTTCGCCGTTGGCCGCTTCGTTGTATCTCCGGTAGGTCCGCACGCGTAGCTTGTAGCGTTTCCTTCGTTTATCGATGGTGTGTCGAAGCAACTGTCGTGACGCCGAATCGAGGTACGTCGACAGAATCGGGTATTCGTTGCCGTCGCAACCCATCGCGTAGTTGTCGAAAGGCAAGTGGTTCAGGCAGTAGCGGCGCACCTCGGCCGCCTGGGTGGGGCTGATCAGGTACTTCGCCTCGTACCTCTGCCACTTCAATGAATCTCGCCGATCGTCCGCCATTGACTCCCCTCTCCGTTTCGTGACCGCTCGAACCCACTCCGCCCCCAGCGCCGCGCTCTAAGGCGTTGCCAGATACTGCTGTGCGTCGGCGGTCCGATCGCTCACGTGCCCGACCATCCTGTCGACCTCGTCGTAGAACTCCTGCGGGTCACTGATGTTGGTGTACCCGTCCTGCTCGCCCTCGGCACCGACGACGTATGGTTCGATCAGTTCATGTGCCGATCGGATATAGGGTTCGGCCCAGTCCGGCGAGAATGCACCGTCGATGGTCTGCTGGACGTATGTTTGATAGACCGCTTCGTACGTCGGATCATCGATGAGGTAGCGAATCAGCGGCCAGTCTTCCCGGATTTCGCCGAAGTCCAGTGACAGCGATTCCTCCATATGCCAGTCGTGGCCGGGCTTGATCGCTTCGTTCAAGTCCCAGGGGAACCAGCTCAGGCGCCCGCCGTTACTCGGGTCGGCGTAGACGTAGTAGTTCTGCGCCGTCTTGCCGTATGTATCCCAGTTTTGAACCACGGTGTTGACGGCAAGCCAGTGCAGGAACGCGTCGACGTCGAAGGTCGCTTCGAACCCGGCGCGCCAGGTGGCTGCGTCCGTTCGGTCGGCGTGGAGCGCCGCGACAGCCGCCTCTACGTCGCTCCAATCCTCTTCATCTTCGTTGGTCTTCTTGACGAATGAGTCCCTGTCGAACATGCGCCACGATGCCCCGTTGCCCTCGGGCTTGTAGAGGTTGCCGGTGCTGTCGCCGAACTGGGCTTCGAGCATGGGCTCAGCCGGCACCTCCGTGGCGGTGTAGAGCCCGAAGTAGGTCTCGCCTTCACCGTGGTCGATGTAGACGCGGTAGAAGGCGGTTCGCGGTGCAGGCAGACCGGCGGCGCGGAAGATGTCGTGCGTGACCTTCTCGCGCAACAGCGACGGGTCGGAGAACCCGTTCGACAGCGCGACGTGCTTGAAGCCGTAGAAGCGCTGGTCGTCGATCTCGGGATAGTCATCCTCGAACTCGTCGAAGTCGAGGCGGAACGGGAGCTTGCCGTTGCCGCTCATCCACGCCGAACCGAGTGAGGAATTGCCCTTATAGCGGATGCCGACGTGCAGCCAGGTGCTGTCCTCGAAGTTGATCGTGCAGGGCGCGTACGCGGGCTCGCGATCCATGATGGATCCGCCGACCACGCGCGGCTGTGGTGGCTGCTGAGGCCCCGAGCCGGCTTCGCCATAAATCTCGATCATGTCGTCCTGCATGGCCTGCCAGTCGCTCGACTCGATCACGATGTCGAGGCGTTTAACCTGCCCGTCGGTAAAGACCGTGTCGTAACCGGGGCTGGCGTCCTTACCGTGGGTCTCGTCGCCCCAGCCGTCGGGGCGCGCCACGTCCGACGCTCCATCCGCGTCGGATGATCCATCCGTGTCCGTCGAGTTGTCGGACGTGCCGTCGTCAGTCGTGTTCTGATCGGTATCGACCGGGTTATCAGGTGTCGACGGCTGAGCCGACGGGGCGGAACTGCATGCAGTCAGACACAGGCTCACGGCGACGAATGTCGCCACCATGGCTAAGAGATGTTTTCCGTTCATGGCTCGCTTTCGATCCGATTTAACCAAGGGGCGGAGAATTCGCCAATCCTCCGAGTCCCGGACTTGACTTCGCGTCTTCACGTGAGTTCAGGTTCACTATACGTTTGAGGAATAACCGGGGCCAAAGGAGGGCGGGGCCCTAAATCGCAGGGAAGGACGTTGCGGCGCGCACGAAGAACCCGCGCACGAGGGGCGGCTTCGCGACGCGTCAGATCAGCCTTTATGGGACGAAAGGCTCATGTGCCGTTGGTGGCGCCGGGTGTCGGCGCGGCGATGACCCCCGTGTTTTCCCCACCGTCTAATAAGCGGCCGTAGGAGACGTCAGCCGTCTGAGCGTCGAACGTGATCGAGTCGATCAGCGTGACGCCGTCGCTGCCGTACAGGCCGAGTGCCTCACCAGCGACATTCAGTTTGAAGTCCGCGTGTGTATCGCCCTGGGTGGTATCGCCGTCGGCCCACAGCAGCAGATAGCCACCGGCTGTGATGGTGACGCCCTGGGGTACCTGCCACTTCGTCGGGTTGGTCAGGTCGTCGGTGAGATACAGGCCGCCCATGTCGACATCCGAGCTGCCGGGGTTGTAGATCTCGATCCAGTCCTCGTAGGTCCCGGCGTCATCGTCGGGGTCCTCGATCGTACTCGTGTTGTCGGCCATGAACTCGTTGATAATCAGCGCAGGTGCTCGGACCACCGCAAACGTCGCGTTAGATAGCGCACTCCACTCGCCGTCGGCGAGCACGCGTGCCTTGACCTGCACGGTAGCGCTCAGCGTGACCGCGCCGTCGTACTCGATCGCGGTCGTGCTCGTCTCGGCGGTGGTGGCAGCCGGTGCGATGCCGGTCGAAGATGTGACCAATTCCAGATCGAAGCTGATGTCACTGCTGACGGCGGACGATTGGTGAATCTCCACGGCGATGACGTTGTCGCCGGTGACCAGCAGAGCGCTCGGATCGAGTTGGTACTCGACCCAGAGGGATTCATCCTCCGTCATTTCCAGAGCGAACGTGTTCGAGCCGATGGCGGCCTCGGGGTCCATGTTGCTACGGGCGGCCTCCGTGCCGTTGAGGTAGACCACCGCACCGTCATCGCGGAGAAGCCGCAACGTCATCGAGGTGTGGGCCGAGACATCCGCGACGTTGAACGTGTGGCGGAAGTAGGTCGTGGTGAAGTTGCCGGTGTCGCACGTCGGGCTGCTCGCCCCGCAGTTGACGACCGTCGACTCGTCACCGTCACCGTAACCGAACTGGGCCGCTCCGGTTGACCACGTGACATCGCCGGTTTGCCACGCCGTGCCCGGGTCGGTCCCATCGTCGAGGTAGCTCCAGGTACTGCCGCTTGCTATCAGCGTCTCCGATTCGCTAGTAGGCGGCGTGCCCGAAGATGAAGAGGCCTTGCGCGGATCGGTGCCGTCGAGCGTATACCAGATCGTGCCGGAGTCGGACGTCATGCTGAGTTGATCGCCCGATTCGATCGCGCCGCCGTGTTGAGCCGTGCCATTGACGGCGAAAGCAGGCGCATTGATCGAGGGATAGAGTCCGGCGCTGATCAGGAACTGCAACACCGTGGCGGTCCGTTGCGGGAAGTATTCGTTCAGCAACCAATCCCGTTCCGTCGCCCATTCGACGTCCCGCGTGTACGCTGGGCTGCGGACGGTGTCGCCCCAACGGGCGGACTCCGCGACGACCGCCCGGCCGACGAGATCGGCCAGTGCCTCATACCGTCCACCCGCTTTCTCGGGTGTCAGCGAGCCGTCGTTGAAGAAATGGTACTGCACGCGGTCCGCGAGCAGCATGCGGAACTCGCTGTTTAGAGCCAGCGCCTGGAAGAGTTCGCTCGGGCAACCCGGCGTGTTCATGGTCGTCAGGTCGTTCCCTTCGAGGCTCAGCATCGCGATCTCGCCATCCCAGACGTACATCAGGTAACCGCCGCTGCCGTCGCGGTTGCGGCCCGCGTACCAGTTGTGGACATCCCAGTCCTCGGTGCCCGCGTGGAAATTCAGCAGCATGTAGTCCGCCATGTTGGTCACGTCGAGGAGGTTCTCGTACGCGGTGTTGGGCGTCCCGTCCGCGTTATTCCCTTGGAGACGCTGGTAGGCATCGGTCGTGCCCAGACCCGCCGTAGCGGCCTCGGTGGCGCGCGCCCATGCTTCACTGTCGCCGTCGATGGGATCGCCGTCGTGCAGCGCGTCCCAATTGTCCTTCGTACCGCCGGAGTAGCTCGATGCGAACGAAGCATCGGGACGCTCGACCGGGTTATACAGACCCCAGTACAGACCGTTTACATATAGATGTACAAAGGTGCCATGCGAGCCGACCCAGCCCATGGCCAGTTGAGAGGACCGCATCCACTCATCGCGAATGAGTTGCACGCGGTCGAGCTTCCAATCGTCCCAAGACATCGTCCAGCTATCGTTGAAGTTGGCGCGCACGATGATGCTGTCGAACTCCTCGGCTGCGTCGTCGCCGAACATGGGGTATTTCAGCTTCGTAGGGCCGTAGCCGGCCTTGAAGAGAAGGCGGAACGTGTGCTTCTTGGCCCATGGCGATCGGCCCATGCCGCCGTAGATCCGAACTGCGCAGTCTGTCTGAAAACCGTCCGATCCGTCCGGATTGATCAACTCGACCGACGCGGCCCGTTCCCAGTCGACGCCTTCCTGTTCCGGGTTGGCGTAGATGCCGCCGACCGTCGGGTCGGATGACTGGTTGAACAGGTCGTCCGGCTTCATCACCAGCGACATGGTGGGGATGCTGAGCAGAGCGTCTTTGAGATCGTAGTCGCCGTCGTCGTCGGTCAGTGGGGCAGCCGCGACGATCGTGGGGTCCATGGCGTAGTCCGCGGCTGTGTAGGCCGGCGGCTCCGCGAAGTTGTCCAGGCCCCACGTCGTGGGAAAGCCCGTCGGGTTGGCGGGCTGCCGCAGGACGTCATCAAGGAAGATGTAGGTCTGCGTGATCACGTCGGACGTCGTCTTGCCGTCCGCGTAGGCGATCGCCCGCACGCACGTAGTCGTCCCGATGTCGACGGGCTCTGTGTAGAGGGTGCCGGTCGTCTCGCTCGGCGCGCTGCCGTCGACCGTGTAGCGGATGGTCGCGCCGCTGCTCGACGTTTCGATCGAGAGGGAGAGGGCTGC
Organism: Phycisphaerae bacterium; assembly: GCA_029260055.1. Taxonomy (GTDB): domain Bacteria; phylum Planctomycetota; class Phycisphaerae; order UBA1845; family UBA1845; genus JADFOB01. Next base: position 1,357 of record JAJDDX010000001.1, on the reverse strand, counting down.
GTCGTAGAACCCGTGTTCGCTACTGAACTGCGGATCGGAGACATCGGTCTCCTCTTCCACCGGCTCTTCTACGTCGACCGTGTCGACACCGTCTCCGTTGGCCCGTCCCGGCGTCGGTGTAAGAAAGTATCGCGACAGGTCGCCGTCGAGGCCGTACGAGATGTCGCTGTACTGCTTGGGATACTCTCTGCCGAACTCCCGCGCGCCAGACGCGTCACCCGGACTGACCAGCACCAGCGAACCGCCGTCGGCGCCGAGCTTGAAGCTGGTGTGCAGCTCCGACCCAGCCACCGAGCGGTCCTTGCCCGACGCGAAGACGACCAGGTATTCACCGGCCGCGAGCGTGACGCTCGGAAAGGCCCATTTGTCCGGCTCCTCGGCGTCATCCGTGAGATACCAGCCGGTCAGACTCGCCGATTTGCCGGACGGGTTGTGAATCTCGATCCAATCCGAGAAGTCACCGTCCTCGTCGGCCAAGACGGCGCTATTCGACGCGAGGAACTCCGTGACCTGCAAGGCGGCCTCGTCGGTGGTCGTGCCGCCGCCGGGCGATTGCGTGCATGCGTTCACGAGCAAGGCAATCGCGACAGCCGCGATCGGCATCGACAAGTGTCGTACTGCGTTAAACATAGGTCCGATCCTCGTCTCTTTCGATGTGTTTGACGTGCCAGCCTTCACCAGGCCGGTTTGCAGGCTCGGTGAACCGAGATGCCGGCCGGGCCTTCAGCCGGCCGTCCTGCTCATCCAGAACGTCGGCACAAGCGAAGGACGCAAGCAGTTCTTCAGCGAGAAAACCGCCGCCTGCTCTCTGTGCATACCGACAGCCGCCCATTTCCGTCCGAGAACTCGACAAGCGGTGACGACTTGCGGGATAACCCCGAGATCCGACAGGCGCCGCTCGATCAGCGAGACGGTTGACGCCCGCACAGGAGGCGTGCTTCCCAGCACCGAGCGGACGATCAGTGTCGGTGATGCCTGTGCCTCGGGCACGCGTTTCGTGGACCGGTGGGTCGTGCTGGGCCAGTTCCTCACCGATGCCGTCAGTGCGGGCGTCGGCGCGTCGTACCCCTAAACCGACGATGCCCGAGCATCACGACCGGAGTTGACTTCCGGGTCGCTTCGTCGCTCCTCGTATCCTGTCTGGCGCGGCCGGACTTCTGTGCGAATCCGAGGGACCGGCCGCGCGCCCTCCTCTCCCGTGAGCAACTGTTGGAGCGCTGCGACATCGACACTCAGCCCATCCCATCCCAGCCCTTACCCCCGGTCCTGCGCGCAGAAGAACCGAGGCGCTAAGGCCGTAAGTGACCGTCACGAAGTGGTTTAGAGGAATGCGCCCGGCAGGATTCGAACCTGCGAC